>NZ_DASRGO010000149.1:0-8906 GCF_035650995.1 Methyloceanibacter sp.
GCACCCACGACATCTGGTAGCCGAGCGGTTATTACGCTACTATATCCGGGAGAATCCGGCAAGCGTCCGCCACGCCTGTCCTCTCCGTTTTCCACCGGAACGAGGGGATTCTGCCACTTCTTCAGACAGAACACAAACATGCCCGTTGATAGAAGCGTGGAGAAGCATTGGATAAGCGGCGCGCAGCGCCGATTGACAGGCGAAAGCGCGAGACCTAATGCTCTGACTTTCCTTGCTGCCGCCGGGTCGGCGGCAATTTTGTTTCAAGGACAGCGCAGTTTGATGTCGGCCCTCTTTCCGACTTACGCCCGCAGCGATCTTGCCTTCGCGCGGGGAGAAGGCGCCTTTCTCTACACGGCGTCGGGCGACCGTTATCTCGATTTCGGAAGCGGCGTCGCCGTCACTGCGCTCGGTCACGCTCATCCTCATCTCGTCGATGCCCTGACAAGCCAGGCGAGGAAACTCTGGCACGTGTCGAATTTGCATCGCATTCCCGAGCAGGAGCGTCTTGCCGAGCGGCTATGCGCGGCGAGCTTCGCCGACCGTGTGTTCTTCGCCAACTCGGGCGCCGAGGCGGTCGAATGCTCGATCAAGGCGGCACGCCGCTATCACTTCAAGAACGGCGCGCCTGAGCGCTACCGGCTCGTCACCTTCGAGGGTGCCTTTCATGGGCGGACACTCGCGACTATCGCAGCGGGCGGCCAAGCGAAGCATCTCGAAGGCTTCGGTCCCAAGGTCGACGGCTTCGACCAGGTCGGCGTGTTCGATATCGAAGCCGTCGAGGCCGCGATCGGCGAGGAGACCGCCGGCATCCTCATCGAGCCGATCTTGGGCGAGGGAGGCATGCGCGAAGTCTCCTGGCGCTTCCTCCAGGACTTGCGCGCTCTCGCCGACGAGAAGGGCATCCTTCTCCTGTTCGACGAGGTGCAGACCGGCATGGGCCGCACGGGGCGGCTGTTCGCCCATGAATGGGCGGGCATGACCCCCGACATCATGGCGGTCGCCAAGGGGCTCGGCGGCGGCTTTCCGGTCGGCGCCTGCCTTACCACCGAGGTCGTGGGCGAGGCGATGACCGCGGGCAGCCACGGCTCGACCTTCGGGGGCAACCCGCTGGCGATGGCCGTGGGCAATGCCGTGCTCGACGTCATGCTCGCCGACGGCTTTCTCGATCGCGTGGCCCAGATGGGCCTAAGGCTCAAGCAGCGCCTCGCCGCTCTAAAGGACGAGCACCCCGACATCATCGAGGAGGTGCGCGGGCAGGGTCTCATGCTCGGGCTGAAATGCAAGGTACCGAACCAGAAATTGCTCGAGGCCTTGCGCGCCGAGAAGATGCTCACCGTCCAAGCGGGAGATAACGTCGTCCGCCTCCTGCCGCCGCTCATCATTGGCGAAGCCGAGATCGAGCTTGCCGCCGCGAAGCTCGAAGCCGCCTGCGCCGCGCTCGCCAAGGTCTCGGCTCCCGCGTAACCCCCGACAAGACGCCGTTTTCCATGCCGCCAAAGCATTTTCTCGACATCGACGCATTGGACGCAAAGACCTTGCGCACGATCCTCGACGACGCGGTCGCTATTAAAGGCAAGCGCAAGAAGGCGAAGGGGCCGAAGACCCTGGGCGAGGGGGCGGTGCTCGCTATGATCTTCGAGCGGCCTTCGACCAGAACCCGCGTCTCCTTCGAGGTCGCCATGCACGAGCTCGGCGGCACCTCGATCGTGCTCGATCCGCAAGACATGCAGCTTGGCCGCGGCGAGACCATCGCCGATACCGCCCGCGTGCTGTCGCGCTATTGCGATGCGATCATGCTGCGCACCGGCCCGCATGCGACGCTGACCGAGCTTGCCGCCAATGCCAGCATACCGGTCATCAACGGGCTGACGTGCCGCTCACACCCTTGCCAGGTCATGGCCGACATCATGACCTTCGAGGAGCTGAAAGGTCCGATCAAAGGCCGCACAATTGCCTGGATCGGGGACGCCAATAATGTCGCCGCTTCGTGGGTCCATGCTGCGGCGCGGTTCGGCTTCAAGCTGAAGATCGCCTCGCCCAAGGACTATGCGCCTTCGTCAGAGTTGCTCGGTTGGGCCAATGCCGAAGGTGCTGACATCGAGCTGTGCGACGATAAGCTTCAGGCGGCGCGTGGAGCCGATTGCATCGTGACGGATGTTTGGGTTTCGATGGGCGACAATGATGCGAAGCGGCGGAACGAGGCGCTCCGCCCCTTCCAGGTCAATGGCGCCGTCATGGCTGCAGCGGACAGAAACGCAATTTTTATGCATTGCTTGCCCGCCCATCGAGGCGATGAGGTGACGGAAGACGTGATCGACGGGCCTCAATCGGCCGTGTGGGACGAGGCTGAGAACCGGCTTCACGTGCAGAAGGCGATCCTTGCCTGGTGCCTCGGCACGAAGCGCTCCGGGACCGAGCGCCGAGCCGCCGCGCCCAAACGCGCCCGAGCCACATCGCGCACAGCGCGCAACAAGGCGCGCAGGGCTCGGCGATGACGGAGCACTCTCAAGAACGGCCCGTCGAGCTCATCATCCCGGGGGACGACTTGGTCCTCCCCTTCCAGGCCGAGCAGGCCGATGTGCTGGGGCGATTGGTGAAGCTCGGTCCGACGGTCGACACCATTCTGTTACGCCACGATTATCCGGAGCCCGTCTCCCGGCTCCTGGGCGAAGCCGTTGCGCTCACCGCGATGCTTGGCACCTCGCTCAAGTCTGAAGGCAAGTTCATTCTCCAGGCCTCGACCGACGGGCCCGTCGATCTCCTCGTCGCCGACTATCAGGTGCCGGGAGGCTTGCGCGGCTATGCCCGCTTTTCGGCCGATCAAGTCGCCAATTCCCCCGCCGGTGCGAAGCTCCTTGGCGAAGGTCATCTTGCCATGACCATCGACCGCGGGGCCGAAACCGAACGTTACCAAGGCGTGGTGCCCCTTGAAGGGCGCAGCCTGACCGAGGCCGCCGATACCTATTTCCGCCAGTCGGAGCAACTGCCGACCTTCATCCGGCTTGCTGTGGCGCGGCACTATCGCCCCGGCAGGGGCACCGCTTGGCGCGCCGGCGGCCTTCTCGTGCAGAAGCTAACGCGCGAGGGCGGCCGCTCGGGGGCGCGCGCCAAGGCCTTCGAGGAGGAGGATTGGACGCGCGCCAAGGCCCTTGCCGAGACGGTCGAGGACCACGAGTTGCTCGATCCGACGCTGTCGCCCGACCGGCTGCTCTATCGCCTGTTCCATGAGGAGCAGGTGCGCGCCTATCGCGCCATTCCGCTCGAGACCTATTGCAGTTGCTCGCGCCCCCGCGTCGAGGAGTTGTTGAGGCGCTTCTCGCCTGAGGATCTTGCCGACATGGTGGTTGACGGCGAGGTGTGGGTTACCTGCGAGTTCTGCAATACCCGCTACCGCTTCGACCCTGCGACCTTCGCCGACGCCTAGCCGCGGAGCTCGTGCGCGAGGCCGGCGAGGAAGGCAAGGCAGGCCTCCATCTGGTCGAGGCTCACATATTCGTCCGCCGCGTGCGCCTGAGCGATGTCGCCGGGTCCGCAGATCACGGCGGGGCAGCCCGCCAGCTCGAACAAACCCGCTTCCGTCGTGTAGGACACGGTCCGCGTGTCGTTGGCGCCGGTGAGCTTGAGCGCCAGCGCCACGGCCTCCGAAGCGCTGCCGGCGGCGAAGGCCGGGACCGAGTGCAGGCTCTTTGTCTCGATGGCGGCCTCCTCCGTAACCGCCTTCATCTTCGGCAGGAGTTCGGCCTCCGCGTAGCGCGCGAGTCTTGCCGGCACCTCGTCCGGTGAGGCCGTCGGCAGGCTCCGCACCTGCCAGTTGAAGTCGCACGTCTTGGGCACGATGTTGGGCGCCGTGCCGCCCTTGATCGTGCCGACGCTGATCGTGGAACAGGGCGGCTCGAAGCGGGGATCGTTCTCCGACTTGGCGACGGCCTCACCTATCCGATCAAGCTCGCAGACAAGCGCTGCGGCGGCGGAGATTGCATTGACACCGAGCCCTGGCAGGCTCGAATGCGCCTCGCGGCCGTGCACGGTGGTGCGATAGGCATCGATCCGCTTATGCGCATCGATCACCGCCATGCCGGTCGGCTCGCCGACGATGACCGCGCGCGGGCGCGGCAAGTCTCGCCCGAGCCGAGCGATCAGCGGCCGCACCCCGGTGCAGCCGACCTCCTCGTCGTAGGAGACAACGAGATGGACCGGTTCCTTGAGCTTCGCGGTCTTGAATAGGGGCACTGAGGCCAGCACGCAGGCGATGAAGCCCTTCATGTCGCAAGTGCCGCGCCCGTAAAGCTTGCCGTGGCGCTCCGTGAGGGCGAAGGGATCGGAGGTCCAGCGCTGGCCTTCGACCGGCACGCAATCGCTGTGGCCGGAAAGCGCGACCCCACCGTCTCCGCTGCCGCCGATCGTGGCGAAGAGATCCGCCTTGAGACCGTCGGCCGAGGTCACGCGCAAAGAGCCGATGCGGTGATGCCTGAGATAATTCTCGATGAAGGCGATCAGCTCGAGATTCGACTTGGCACTCGTGGTGTCGAAGCCGACGAGCGTCTTCAGAAGCTCGGTCGCTTCCGCCAGGGAAGCGGGAGCGCTTGTGGACCGGGGAGCGGCCTTGGTTTGCTTCGCGAGGGTCAACTAGCGCGACACGATTGTGGCTTGGTTACGGAAACGCTCGGCTGAGCGGTCACGCGCCTTCGTCGCCTCGACCTCGCGATTGCGCGGCGGCGCGTCGGTCACGAGCGAGTCGATCAGCTCGCGTGCGGCGCGGGCGACCTTGTCGACGGCGCGGTCGAAGGCGGCTGCGTTCGCCTTCGATGGTCGCGTGCAGCCCGCGAGCTTGCGCACGAATTGTAGTGACGAGAGGTAGATTTCCTCGTCGGTCGCCGGCGGGTCGAAATTATGCAGCATCTTGATGTTCCGGCACATGATCGTCCTCATGCAATAGGCGGTCCTCGCCTAAAGGGTGGCACAGGGGCTCCACCCCGAGCAAGGCACCCCTGCTTGCCTCATCCTTGCACTGCAACAAGCGCCTGGTCGAGGTCGGCCTTGAGGTCCTCGACGTCCTCGAGCCCCACCGAGATGCGCAACGTAGTGTCGAAAATCCCGAGCTCAGCGCGCACTTCGGGCGCCAGCCGCTGATGCGTCGTCGTCGCCGGATGCGTGATCAGGCTCTTTGCGTCGCCGAGATTGTTGCTGATTTTAATGATGCGAAGCGCGTTGGTGAAACGGAACGCGGTCTTCTTGTCGCCCTTCACTTCGAAGGCGATCAAGGGCCCGCCGCCCTCCATCTGCTTCTTGGCGATCGCGGCCTGCGGGTGGTCCGAGCGGCCCGGATAGAACACGCGGGCGATTTCCTTGCGATCGGCGAGGAAATCCGCGAGCGCGGCGGCTGAGGCGCAGTGGCGCTCGACGCGCACCGGCAGGGTTTCGAGCCCCTTCAACATCACCCAGGCGTTGAACGGGCTAAGTGAGGGGCCGGTATGCTTGAGGAAGTTGTGCAGCTTCTCCTCGATGAACTCCTTCGGCCCGAGCACCACGCCGCCGAGGCAGCGCCCCTGGCCGTCGATATGCTTGGTCGCCGAATAGACCACGATGTCGGCGCCGAGCTGGAGCGGCCGCTGGAGCAGGGGCGTGGCGAAGACATTGTCCACCACGACGAGCGCGCCCGCCTTCTTGGCGATCTTAGCGACGGCCTCGATGTCGACCAGCTCGAGCACCGGGTTGGTCGGCGTCTCGAAGAAGAAGGCGCGTGTGCTCGGCCTTACCGCCTTCGCCCACGCATCGAGATCGCGCCCATCGACGAGTGTCGTCTCGATGCCGAAGCGCGGCAGCAAGTCCTCGACGATATAGCGGCAACTCCCGAACAGCGCCCGCGCCGAAACGACATGATCGCCCGTCCTCAGGTAACAAAGGAGCGAGGAGGCGACAGCGGCCATGCCGCTCGCGGTTCCGCGCGCAGCCGGCGCCCCCTCGAGCGCGCACATGCGCGCCTCGAACATGGAGACGGTGGGGTTGGCGTAGCGGCTATAGACGTAGCCCTCTTCGTCGCCCTTGAACCGCGCCTCGGCCTGCTCGGCGCTGTTGTAGATGTAGCCTGAGTTGAGGAAGATGGCTTCCGAGGTCTCGCCGAACTGGCTGCGAAGCGTCCCCTCGTGGACGAGCCGCGTGGCCTGGCGCCAGGCGCTCGTATCTTTCTTGTCGTCTTTTCTTGCCCCCATGGGCCTCACTCCTTGTGACTGGAACCAAGGGGCGCGGGCATTAAAAAACCCGGGCTTTGGCTCTTTGCCAAAAGACCGGGATCGGCTTAGTCCGCCTCGCACGGCCTTTTAGCGAGTTGTTTAACGTGGCTGCAAGCCGGCCGGCCAAATCACCACGAGGCGCATTCATGGCGCTTTGACGGGGCGGTCGTCAAGCCTCTCTGCCGAGCCCCCCAAAGCGGACCTCTTGTGAATTGAGGGGAGAAGACCGAGCTTTAGGTGACCGATGTCCGCGAAAATGCCAAGACCGTCATCCATGCAGCCCGCAAGTCAAAGCGACGCACTGTTCGAGGCCCTGCCTGAGGATCCGCGCGCCGAGCACCCCGGCGAAGGCTCGCGAAGCGCCTTTGCCCGCACCGGCATTTTGCCCTGCCAGGGCATCCGCGCGCTGATCGAATCGGGCGAGATCTTCGGCGCGCCCGAGATCGAAGCCTCACAGGTCCAGCCGGCGAGCCTCGATCTGAGGCTGGGCAAGGTGGCCTACCGCATCCGCGCGAGCTTCCTTCCCGGACCTAACGCGACCGTGCGCGACAAGCTCGCCGAGCTCAAGTTCCACGAGATCGACCTGACCAAGGGTGCGGTGCTCGAGGCGGGCTGCGTCTATCTCGTGCCGCTGATCGAGCAGCTCAAGCTCCGCTCGACCATCGCCGCCTTCGCCAATCCGAAAAGCTCGACCGGCCGGCTCGACGTGTTCACTCGGCTGATCGCCGACTATCAGGACGGCTTCGACGCGGTCGATGAAGGCTATAGCGGGCCGCTCTTCGCCGAGATCTGCCCGCGCACCTTCTCGATCAAGGTGCGCTACGGCTCGCGCCTCAATCAGATCCGGTTCCGCCGCAGAGTCGGCCAGCAACTCGACGCCGACGAGAGGCCGGGACGCGTGCGCGACCGCGCCTTGCGCGAAATTCACTCCGATGTCGGCTTGGTCGAAGGCGAGGCCGCGATCCGCGAGGGGCTCAATCTCAGCATCAGCCTTGCTCCGGCGCAGCCGGACGGTCTCGTCGGCTATCGCGCGCGTCGCTACGCGGGCGTGGTCGATGTCGATGCGGTCGGCGCCTACCCGGCCAACCAATTCTGGGAGGGCGTGCAGCTTGGCGGCGACCGGCGCTTCGTTCTCGATCCGCACGAGTTCTATATCCTCGCCTCCAAGGAGAGCGTGTCGGTTCCACCGGCCTATGTCGCCGAGATGGCGCCGTTCGATCCCGTGATCGGCGAGTATCGCGTGCATTATGCCGGCTTCTTCGATCCGGGCTTCGGCTATGCGGAAGGCAAGGCCCCGGGCGCCAAGGCCGTACTCGAGGTGCGCTGCCTCGACATTCCCTTCATCCTTGAGGACGGGCAGATCGTCGGCCGCCTCGTCTACGACCGGTTGACCGATGTCCCCGATACCCTCTACGGCCAGGGCATCGGCTCGCACTACCAGGCGCAAGGGCTGAAGCTCTCCAAGCACTTTAAGCAGCCGTAAGCGCAGACAGGCTTAGCCCGAGCAGCTGCCGCCCCCGAGCACGCAGAACTTGGCGCAATGCGGATGGCAGAGCTTGACCGCGCCTCTCTCGAACATGCCGCCGTCGGCGCGGGCGGCCTCCGCCAAGGTCGCGCCCATCTCGATAGCAAGATCGTAGGGAAGCAGCGTGCAGGGAAGCACGGCAGGAGCATCGGCCCCTTTCCGCTTCACTATCATTCGGCTCGACGCACACATCATTTCGCGCGGGTCCTTATGCAGGATGCTCCAGCAGGCTTCGGTGATCTCGGGCACGTCCGCGCGAACGTCCATCTCGGGGAACAGCACGAGTTGCGCCCGGTCGTAGGCATCGATGGGCCAGCCGCGTAAGGCCGCAAGCACGGCATAGCCCGCGCGGGCCTCGTTCTCGCTCTCGCCCCACATGGTGCGGCCGGCAAGCGCGAGCGCGAACCCTTCACGCACCAGCCAGTCGATCCCTTCGACGGTCTTGTCGAAAGTCGAGGGCCCCCGCTCTTCTTCGTGCCGCTCGCGCGTGTAGTGATCGAGGCTGACGCGGATGACGAGGCGCCGGCCGTAAGCCTTGCGTAACGCCAAGAGTCCGTCGCGCATGCGCGGCCGCAGCATGGGCTGCATGGCGTTGGTCAGAACGAGCGCCGCATGCCCGCGCGCAAGCGCATCGCCGAGCATTTCGATAATGTCGGGGTTCATGAACGGCTCGCCGCCGGTGAAGCCCACCTCGCGCACCGGCCATCCGTCGCGCGCAATCTCGTCGAGATAGGTGCGAACCTCGGCCCTCGAGATATAGGCAAGCCGGTCGTTCTCAGGGCTCGAGTCGATGTAGCAGTTCCGGCATTCGATGTTGCACAGGGTCCCGGTGTTGATCCACAGCGTGCGCAAGGCCTCGAGCCTGACGCGGGCACGCCGCTCGCGCTTCGCCGTCCAATCGGGGTCGGCGAACTTGGCGAGGGCGGGGGCGGTGGCAAGGCCGGTCATGGCCGGAACTATACGCAAGTTTGCCGCGAAAGCGCCTCACGAACCGCCAACCCCATTTCACGATGGCGAGAGGCGGCCGGCCTATTTGCAAATGCGCCTTCCGTGTTATGAATTTGTCCGGGCGCGGGTGTAGCTCAGTGGTAGAGCAGTAGCTTCCCAAGCTACGTGTCGAGGGTTCGATTCCCTTCACCCGCTCCAAT
>NZ_DASRGO010000150.1:0-21091 GCF_035650995.1 Methyloceanibacter sp.
CATCGATGGGGCCGCCGCCGGAACCATCGAGGTAGCCGACGCGGTCAAGCCCTCCGCGCGCGAAGCCGTCCGCCGCCTGCGCGGCATGGGCCTCGAGGTCTGGATGATCACCGGCGACCGCCGCGCCACCGCCGACGCCATCGCCTGCGAAACCGGCATCGAGCGCGTGATCGCGGAGATCCTGCCCGAAGGCAAAGTGGACGAGGTGAAGAAGCTGCAAGCCTCCGGCAAGCGCGTCGCCATGGCCGGCGACGGCATCAACGACGCTCCCGCCTTGGCCAAAGCGGATGTCGGCGTCGCCATGGGAACAGGCGCCGACGTCGCCATGGAAAGCGCAGGCATCACGCTGCTCAAGGGCGATCTCCGCGGCGTGGTGCGCGCCGTCAGGCTCGCTCGCGCCACGATGCGCAACATCAAACAGAACCTGTTCTTCGCCTTTGTCTATAACGCGCTCGGCGTGCCGGTCGCGGCGGGCGTGCTCTACCCCGCCTTCGGCATCCTGCTCTCGCCGATTATCGCCGCAGCCGCGATGAGTTTCTCCTCGGTGTCGGTGGTCGGGAACGCGCTTCGCCTGCGCGATATCGACCTCGATTAAGGCACGATGCCGATGCCGTCGCCGGCGGAAGGACCGGCGGTCGGCGCGGGCCCGCGCGGCAGGCGTGGCAGATAGGTCGAGGGCGAGGCAAGTCTCCGCCAGGTGGCGAAGGCGTTGAATGGCGACCGCTCGATCAGCGCCATGGCGACTGCCGCTACGAACGGCAGGCTCTGCACGAACAGCACGGCGCTGAAGATCGAGATCTCGCGCACTTGCTGGGAGTTGGTGTAGTGGAGCGTGAGCGATCCGATCACGAGCAACGAGCCGAGCACCGCCTCCCACAGAGCCGGAAAACGGGTTGACCAGCGCGACGATCCCTTGGCCGTTCGCACGAAGGGAAGCTTGTCGCGGATGACACCGTCGGCAACGGCGCGCCCGACGGTGAGTTGCAGGGCCATGGCCGAGACCGCGGCGCCGAGCGAGGCGAAGACCGGCGCCTGCACCCGCGTGCGATAGAGCACCATGAAGTGCACCAGCATGACGACGAAGGTCGCAAGCACCGGCAGCATCATCACCTCCTCGGGCACGGCAATGCCGAAAAAGGCGACGAGCGGCATCCAGATCAGGTTGAGGATGGCAATCAGGACGCCGAGGGATTCGGCCCCGAGCCAGGTCAGCCAGCCGACCAGGAACGCTGCCTTCTGCTGCGCCGTAAGCTGGCTCCCTCCCGGCAGGAAGGCGCGCCAATGCTTCTTGATCAGCTGCACCCCGCCATACGCCCAGCGATGGCGCTGGCGCTTGTAGGCGGCGAAGTCGTTGGGCAACAGGCCCCAGCCGTAGCGCACATTGGTGTAATGCGCCCGCCACCCGCGTTCGAGCAGCGAGAGACCGAGATCGGTGTCCTCGACGATGGTGTCGCTCGACCAGCTGCCGGCGTCGGCGAGCGCGGTGCGCCGCACCAGGCACATCGTGCCGTGCGTGACGATGGCGTTCACCTCGTTTCGCTGCACCATGCCGATATCGAAGAAACCCGCATATTCACGGTTCATCACCGCCTGCGAGATGCTGCGATGGCAGTCGCGGTGGTCCTGCGGCGCCTGCACCAGTCCGACTGCGGGGTCGGCGAAAGCCGGGACCAGATCCTTGAGCCAGTCGGGACGCACCACATAATCGGCGTCGAGCACGCCGATGATCTCGGCCTCCGGCGCGGTGTGCTCGAGCGCAAGCCGTAGCGCTCCCGCCTTGAAGCCCTGTAGGCGGTCGGCGCGCACGAATTTGAACCGCTCGCCAAGCAGGCGGCAGTGATCCTCGATCGGCTCCCACATGGCGGGGTCGGGCGTGTTGTTGATCACCACCACGCATTCGAAGTTGGGCCAGTCGAGCTTGGCGACGCTGTCGAGCGTCTGGCGCAGCATCTCCGGCGGCTCGCGACAGGCGGGGATGTGGATCGAGACCAAAGGCTGACGCTCGGGGCTCGCGCCGCCGCGGACGAGCAGCCTCGCCGGCTTCGTCCCGAATAGAATAGCGGCAAGCTCCTCGATGCGCTGCTTCATGATCATCACCAGCGGGACGAGAAGCCCCGCGCCGAGGAACATGGCGATCTGCGAACCGAGCACGAAATAGTGCGTGACCCAGTAGTCGACGACATTCGCCGACCACGCCCCGATGACGTTGGCGGTGATCGCGATGACGGCTGCTTGCGCCCCGGTCACGCGCGGGATGGCGAAGATCGGAATCGACAGCAGAAGGCCGATGGCGAGCGCCGTCAGCACCTTGAACAGGAAGTTCGGCGTCTCGACCTGGCCGGTGAAAGCGAATTTGGGATGGCGGTCGGCGTCGAACACGCCCCAATAGGGACCGACGCTTCCTTCGTCGATCTTCCACGGCTGGTCGAACGCCTCGACGATCGAATAATCGATGCCCATGGCGTCGGCACGCGCGATGAAGTCGCGGATGACCTCGGCCTGAGTGAGCGGACTCGGCACCGCGTCCTTGCGATTGAGCCCGGCCGAGGGCCAGCCGAATTCGGCGATGACGATGCGCTTGCCGGGATAGGTCTGGCGCAGTTTCTCGTAGGCCCCGATCGT
Source organism: Methyloceanibacter sp. (assembly GCF_035650995.1). Taxonomy (GTDB): domain Bacteria; phylum Pseudomonadota; class Alphaproteobacteria; order Rhizobiales; family Methyloligellaceae; genus Methyloceanibacter. Next base: position 2,623 of record NZ_DASRGO010000150.1, read on the forward strand.
GTGATCGACGGCGGCCGACCCGGGCACGCCTTCCCAGAAAGGAAGAATATGAACGGCGAGGTAATCGACGGCCGAAACGAGCTCGGGGTGCTCCAGCCAGACGTTGTAGACCTCGGCGGTGGTCACCGGCACCGAGGTGCTGCGCTTCACGCGCTGGATCTTGGCGATCAGGTCCTTGACCGCAGCGTTGGAATCGAACGGCTTGCCCGCGCGAGCGGCGAGCGCCTGCACGCGGAAGATCGTCTCGTTGCCGACGATGAGGCTGTCGATGTTGCGGTACTGCTTCGCCAACGCGATACCGCTTTCGATCTCCCGCTCGTTCTGCTCCTCCCAATCGTTGATCCAGATTCCCTGAGAGACGCGCAGACCGTATTTCGAGGCGAGCGCTGGCACCTGCTCGAGCCCGTTGGTCGCGCTATAGGTCCTGATGTGCTGCGTATAGGGCGCGATCGTCGCGAGATCGTTCTCGATCTGCCGTGCCGTTACCGGGCTCGACGCGTCGCCGTTGGGACTGACCGGAGAGAAGGAAAAACTGGCCACCCCGCCGGTGGCATTGGGCGGCGAAATGCTTTCATGCAACGTAAACCATGCAGCAGCATGGAGCGCGGTCGCAATCGCGACCACAACCGCGACGAGAGCGTTGCGCATGTGTTTGAAGTCTCGGTTTAGAGTTCGGCCTGCCCACCCCTCCTTGGCCGCCGAAGCCGCAGAGATCCTGCAGTCCTCCCTAGAACTTTCTTAGTTGGGAATGGTTCCGGTTCTTGTCGTGTTCGATGTCGATTGGTTCGATGTCGTTGTCGTCTCCTCTGGAGCAATCCAGCAATCGTGAACGCGCGAGGCGAGCCGATCGGCCGCTTTCATGTCGATCGGTCCCTGCTCGATGACGCATCGAAAGGCAAACTTCAGATGCTCCGACGAGCAGCCGAACCGGTCGTAGAGATCGATGTAGCGACGCGCAGTGTCCATGTCGTCGCGCCAGAGCAGGTTGACGATGCGGCGCCCGGTCCAAACGCATTCGGGCGCGCCGGCCGAGCTCGAGAGCTTGGCCTCAGCCTCCTTGTACTCGGCGATCGCCTTGGCGGCCTCTTGCTCCTCGGCCTTGGCCTGATCGGCTGCCTTCTGATCGCCTTCCTTCTTTTCTCCCTGCGGCTGGCCTTGACCCTGTTGCTGGGCGGGGGCCTGGTCCTCGGCCCAAGCCGGGAGAGCGGACCACAGCAAAACGCCGCCGGCCAAGACGGCGGCGGCGGAACGGACGGTGCGGCGCAACATAGGGAGGCACCCGACGCGGGGGAAGAACATTTTTGGCTTTAAACCACTAAATTTTGGCTGCTTGACGACAGCGCCCTCTATTTAGCACTTCTTAGCACTTCGCAGGCGCACAAACCAGTGCAAACAGTTCTTTGCCGGTGGAGAAGCTGCTATTGGTCGCATCCTTCCTGGCACAATCCTCGCCCGCATGGTCCGACCTTTCCTTCTGCTTATCCTCGTCGCTTGCGTCATTGCCGGCGTCTGGTATCGGCTCGGCCGGCCCCTCGCGATGCCGCCCTCGCCGCTTGCCGCCGGCGAGAAGCTAACGTGCGTTTCCTATGCCCCGTTCCATGGCGAACAGGCGCCCTTCACCTGGGGTCTCCACATCCCGGACGAGCAGATCGAGAGCGATCTCGAGCGTCTCGAGCCATTGACCTCCTGCGTCCGCACCTATTCGGCCATGGGGCCCCAAGGCAGGATCGCGGCGCTCGCCGGGAAGCACGGGCTCAAGGTCCTGCAAGGCATCTGGCTCAACCGCAATCGCGCCGAGAACCGCCGCGAGATCGAATCGGCGCTCCGGCTTGCCCGCCAGCATCCCGGCGTGATCGAAGCCTTCATCGTCGGCAACGAGGTGCTGCTCAGGGGCGAATTGCCGGCCTCTGCCATCAAGACCTATCTCGAGGAGGTCAAGCGAAGGTCGGGACTTCCCGTCACCTATGCCGATGTCTGGGAATTCTGGCTGAAAACGCCGGAGCTCGCCTCCGCTACCGACTTCGTCACCATCCATATCCTCCCTTATTGGGAGGACGACCCCGTGCCCGCCAAGGACGCCGTCGCGCATGTGCGGGAGATCAGGGAGGGGCTGCAACGGGCCTTTTCCGGCAAGGACATTCTGATCGGGGAGGTCGGCTGGCCGAGCCAGGGCCGCATGCGGGCGGGGGCGCTTCCCTCCCCCGCCAATCAGGCCTTCGTCTTGAGTGGGGTGGTGGCCGCAGCCAAGGCGGGAGGCTGGAAGGTCAATCTGATCGAAGCGTTCGACCAGCCCTGGAAGCGCCTGTTGGAGGGGACGGTCGGCGGCTATTGGGGGCTGTTCAGCGACACCACGCTTGCCCCCAAGTTCCGTTTCGGTGTGCCCGTGTCGAACGAACCGGAATGGCGGCAGGCGGCAGGTCTTGGAATCGGCATCGCCTTGTTCGTTTTTCTCTCCGCTACGCTCGGCAATCGCCACAGAACATGGCGGCAGGACGTGTTGATCGCTGTGATCGCGCTTGCCTCCGGCCTCACGTTCGGCGCCGCCGCCATCGCCCTGCCGATGGACAGCGTCGTCGAAGGCGACCGGCTGCGCTCGCTCGGCATGTTCGCGCTCGCCGCCGTCGTGCCGCTCGCGGCGAGCTTCGCTCTCGCGCGTGGCGACGGAATCGCGAGCTTCGAGCTTGCCCTCGACCCGTCGCGTTGGCGAAGCAAGGATCTCATTCCCCTTATGCTCGCCGGCCTCCTCGCCGCGACCATGATCGCCGCCATGCACGTCGCGCTCGGGCTCGTTTTCGACCCGCGCTACAAGGATTTTCCGCTCGCCGCCTTGACCGGCCCCGTCGCCGCGCTGGCCATGCTTGCCTTCGCCGGGACACGCGCCTCCCCCGAGCCCGGAAGGGCCGACCTGATCGGCGCCGCGGTGCTCGCGGGCTCAGGCCTTTTCATCATCGCCAACGAGGGTATCTCGAACTGGCAGGCGCTCCTTTTCGCCGCCCTGCTCGTAGCGCTCGCGCTCACGCTCTTACAGCGGCCGGACGAGCGAAGCTCAGCACAAGCAACGTGACAGCAAGCGCCGAAGCGCGCGTGTTGTAGAGGACGAGCCCGAGCAGCGCGAACACGAGGCCGACCCCGAGCGCGACCGAGTTCGGGCGCCATAGCTGCACCCCGGCCGCGATCAGTGCCGTCCAGCCGAAGCAATCCTGGATGAACATGAGGATCACCGCGAGCCTCACCTTGCAGGTGAGACTCTCCTCGCCTGCCTCGCAAGCCAAGCCGATCGGCGTGTTCTGAATGATGCCGTAGCGAAGGAAGAGCGCGGTCGCGAGAGAGACGACTCCGAGAGCCGCTAGAACGATGACGGTCCGTCTCGACGGCACGAAAAGCCGTTTTACCGGGCGCGCTTCGGGCTGAAAGTTCATGTTATTGAGAAGCTTATGCGTGGGGGCGGGACAGGGGATTTTAACTTTTTCCGGGTACGCCTGGCGCCGGAGCTTAGTCTCCCAACTTCAGGCGTCAAACATGGCGAAGGCCAAATACCACAAATCGCAGCGCGTGTTCGTCAAGCCGGTCGGCACCTGGGCCCACGTCGAGGCGGTGGTGCCGAAATGGATCAAGGGCTGCGACGAGCCGATCAAGATCGTCTATGACTGCGGCATGGGACGCGAGTTCTCCCAGGAGGAGCTCGAGGAAGAGTCTGCGGCCCCGCTACCCGCGAATTCCGCAAACGGCTCCGGGCCTTGGCGTATCGTACGCGGGCATAATCGCTGGAAGAGCGCCGATCACTGCCGGCATCATCCCTTCCCCGGCACCCATCCGACGGTGGTGACGTCCGACCGCGACTGGGGCGGCTGGCGGGTGCCTGGCGCCGAATATGACCTCGATCCCTACCGCATCGAACAGCAGGCGCAAGTCATCGTGCGCGCGCCGATTTTCCTCAAGCTCCTCGAGCAGCTCGTCCAGCTCTCCGACCAGGAGCCGGAGAATTTGAGCGACGACATGGCGAAGCTCGTCCAGGTCGCACGCCGCGTGGTCGACGACGTCTCCGACTGACCGGCAATCCGGCTGCGCACCAGCGCCATGAAGTCCTTTGCGCGGCGCCGCGAAAGCGCGAAACTGCCGGCAGGACTACGTGGAAGCGCCTCTCATAAATTATCTTTATGAGTTTTGCGGGGCTCCTCCGCGCGCGAACTAGGCGCTTCGAGGCCGAGGACCCGCTCCCTATTCGCCTTGACGGAGTTGATGCTTGGCATTCTCCCCTCGGCCCTCTAAGAGCGAGCGGAGAGGATGACACGAGCCATGAACGAGATCGCCCGCCAACCGAAGCTGCTCAAAGACTATGCCCCGCCGCCCTACCTGATCGAGGAGGTCGAGCTCGACTTCAAGCTTGCCCCGCGTGCGGCACGCGTCGCCTCCAAGTTGAGGATCCGGCCCAACCCCAAGGTTGCGACCGGCGGCAGACCGCTGGTGCTCGACGGCGAAGGTCTCGCGCTCGAAAGCGTTGCCCTCGACGGCAAGGCGCTCACCCCGTCCGACTACGAACTCAAAGAGGGCTCGCTTACCATTCCGCGTGCTCCCGCGCATCCCTTCACGCTCGAGCTCGTCACCTATTGCGACCCGGAGACCAACACTGCGCTTTCCGGTCTTTACCTGTCGCGCGGCACCTACTGCACTCAGTGCGAGCCGGAAGGCTTCCGCCGCATCACCTTCTTCCTCGACCGGCCCGATGTGCTCGCGGTCTACACCGTCCGTATCGAGGCCGAGCGAGAGGTAGCCCCCATTCTGCTCTCCAACGGCAACCCGGTGGCTCATGGCGACATCCCGGGCACGGGGCGGCACTTCGCCGTCTGGCATGACCCCTTTCCCAAGCCGTCATATCTGTTTGCGCTCGTTGGCGGCAGGCTCGCCAAGGTGCCGGATCGCTTCGTCACGGTTTCGGGCCGCGAGGTCGATCTCGCCATCTATGTCGAGCCCGGCAAGGAGGACCGCTGTTCCTGGGCCATGGAGTCGCTCAAGCGCGCCATGCGCTGGGACGAGGAACGCTTCGGCCGCGAATACGATCTCGACGTGTTCAACATCGTGGCCGTCAGCGATTTCAACATGGGGGCGATGGAGAACAAGGGCCTCAACATCTTCAACGACAAGCTCGTCCTCGCCCGCCCCGACACCGCAAGCGATGCCGACTACGCCTCGATCGAAGGCGTGATCGCGCATGAATATTTCCACAATTGGAGCGGCGACCGCGTCACTTGCCGCGACTGGTTCCAACTCTGCTTGAAGGAAGGCCTGACCGTCTTCCGCGACCAGGAATTCACCGGCGACACACGCTCCGCCCCGGTCGAGCGCATCGCCGCCGTCCGCATGCTCAAGACGCATCAATTCCCCGAGGATGCAGGGCCGCTTGCCCATGCCGTCCGCCCCGCCTCCTATATCGAGATCAACAACTTCTACACGGCGACGGTCTACGAGAAGGGCGCCGAGGTCTGTCGCATGTTGCAGACGCTGCTAGGGCGCGAGGGTTTCCGCAAAGGCCTCGATCTCTATTTCGAGCGCCACGACGGCGAGGCGGTGACGGTCGAGGATTTCGTCGAAGCGATGGCCGACGTCTCCGGCCGCGACCTATCGCAGTTCATGCTGTGGTACACGCAAAGCGGCACGCCGGAGCTTGCCTGCTCGCTCGACTACGACCCGCACGCCAAGACGGCGCGTCTCTCCGTGAGCCAGGTCGTCCCGCCGACGCCCGGTCAGACCAAGAAGGAGCCCATGCTGATCCCGCTGAAGATGGGGCTGATCGGCGCCAACGGCGACGAGCTGCCGCTCAAGCTCGACGGCAAGGGCGTCGTGAACGACGGGCTGCTCGAGATTACGGGCCGCGAGCAAGTGTTCGAGTTTCGCGACATCCCCTCTCCGCCGACGCCGTCCCTCTTACGTGGCTTCTCCGCACCGGTCCGTCTCACCGTCAGCCTCGATCCCGAACAGATCGAGTTCCTGATGCGGCACGACAAGGATGCCTTCAACCGCTGGCAGGCGGCGCAGACCTACGCCACCAATCTCCTGACCGCCGCTTCCCGCGAGGGCGGCGATCTCTCGCGCGTCACCGGCAAGGAGGCCCTTCGCCTCGCCCAGGCGCTCGGGCAGACGGCGGGCGACTCTTCTCTCGAGGCTGCCTATCGTGCCGAGTTCCTCAAGCTTCCGAGCGAGTCGGACATCGCGCGCGAGCTCGCCCGCAACGTCGACACCGACGCCGTGCGCGCGGCGCGCGAGTCCTTGCGCCGAACGATCGCCGGCGAGATCGGCTCAAGCCTCGCCGAGCTTTACGAGGCAATCGCGCCGCAGGGCCCCTACTCGCCCGACCCGGAAAGCACCGGCGTCAGGGCGCTGCGCGGCGCGGCGCTCGATCTTTTGGTCGCGACCGGCAAGCCGTCCGCGCTCGCGCGCGCCGAGCGCCATTATCGCGAGGCGACCAACATGACCGACGCGATATCGGCGCTCGCCATTCTGTCCCACCTCGATGCGCCGGCGCGCGACGAGGCTCTGGCACATTTCTATGCGCGCTGGCAGGACGAGCCGCTCGTGCTCGACAAATGGTTCGCGGTGCAGGCCCGCGCCGCGCGCTCCGACTCGGTTGAGACCGTTCGCGCCCTCCTCTCCCACCCGAAATTCTCCTTGAAGAACCCGAACCGGGTGCGCGCGCTCATCGGCAGCTTCGTCCATGGCAATCCGACCGGCTTCAACCGGGCCGACGGCGCGGGCTTCGAGCTGCTCGCGGAGCAAGCCTATGAGATCGACCGGTTCAACCCGCACGTCGCCGCCCGCCTCCTCGGCGCCTTCGAAAGCTGGCGCATCCTCGAGCCGGTCCGCCAGGGACGCGCCAAAGCCGTGCTCGAGGCCCTCGCAAGGCGGCAGCTCTCAACCGACAGTTACGAGATCGTCACCAAGACGCTCGGGCCGTCCTAGAGTCGTACTGCTGTCAACCGGTCGTTAACGGCTTTTCCACAGTTTTCCCCTAGACAGACAGAGTCGTCATCGATTCCAATAGTCGAGGCGATTCGGAGATGCGGCAACACTCCGGCGCATGAAGCTGGAGTGGGTTTTAAGGGGGACCGAATGTCGCGGGCGCGTTCCGCGCGTGGGGGGATTTTCGCCGTCGAGTGGCCCGGTCTCGAGGCCCTCCGCGCAACCATCGGCAAGCACGTTTGCAAAACCGAGCTGCTCCGCCGTTTGGTCCCGATCCTGCTCGTCGCGTTCGTGTTGATCGCCTGCGCGGGCTTTACATTCCAGCTGGTGCAAGGCAAACGCGCGGCCATCGAATGGGCCGAGACCAAGCTCTCGCTCCTTGCCGACAACACCGCGCTCAACCTGAAGGACAAAACCCTCGGCTCGGCGGAGAGCTGGCAGGCGGCGCTCGCCGCGAGCCTGCCCAAGGGCGCCACTCGCGACGGAAGATCCGTCCTGCTCGCCGATGCGGAAGGCAATATCCAGGCGCACGCCCCGCTCGGCAGCGTCCATGCCGGCAATCTGCTCACCGTCCTTGGTCCGCAACAGCCGCTAACCACCTTCGGCGCCGACGCGGGCGTCCTGAGGCTGACCCTTTACGACGGCAGCGACGCCATCGTCACGGTGCGGAACATCCCCAACACCGACGCGCAGCTGGCCGTGTTCCAGCCCGTCGACGACGCCCTTCTCGACTGGCGTCGCGATGCGCGTCTCGAAATCACCCTTCTCGTTTGCACCGGACTGTTGCTGGCGCTGCTCGCCGGCGGCCTTTGGTATCTCACTCCGGCCACGACCGCCCGCGGCTCAGACGTCTTTGCCAAGGAGCTGACCGAGGCCCTCCCCGGCTGCGGCTTGTGGCGTCTCAACCTCGCGCGTGGGCACGTGCATTGGTCGGTGCCGATGTATCGCCTGCTCGGCCTCGATCCCGCTGCGGAGCCGATGCCGTTTCGCATGATTTCCCGCGCACTTCACCCCGATGACGATCTCAAAGGCGAGCTCGACCGCCACCTGCGCGAGGGACTCGCCGACTTCGATCAGAGTTTCCGCCTCCGTCATGCCGACGGTCACTGGGTGAGGATCAGGCTGCGCGGCCAGATCACCCGCAGCCTCGACAACCGCGAGCCCTATCTCACTGGCATCGCCGTGGTCTCCGAAACCGGCACCGCCGCCGAGGTCTCGCCCGACGCCAACGTCCGCCTGCGTGACGCCGTGGAGACGATCTCCGAGGCCTTCGTGCTGTGGGACCGCGAAAACAAGCTTGTGATGTGCAACAGCAAATATCAGCAGTTCCACGGCCTGCCCGACGACATGGTTCAGCCCGGCAGTCCCTATGAGGAGGTCATCGCCTCGGCTTCGGAGCCGATCGTCTCCAAGCGCATCGCCGTGTCTGGCGGCGAGGACGATCACACGCGGACCTATGAAGCCCAGCTCGAAGATGGCCGCTGGCTGCACATCAACGAGCGGCGCACCAAGGACGGAGGTTACGTCAGCGTCGGGACCGATATCACCGTGCTGAAGGAGAGTCAGCAACGCCTGGCGGAGAGCGAGCAGCAGCTCAGGGCGAGCGTATCGGAGCTCAGGTTGTCGCGCCGCGAGCTCGAGCAGCAGAAGCAGCAGCTCGTCGACCTCGCCGAGAAATACGCGCTCGAAAAGAACCGCGCCGAGGCGGCGAACCGCGCCAAGTCCGAGTTCCTCGCCAATATTAGCCACGAGCTGCGCACCCCCCTCAACGCCGTCATCGGCTTCTCGGAAGTGATGCAGCAAGGTCTGTTCGGCCCGCTCGGCCATCCCAAATATCAGGAATATGCCCGCGACATCTACGCGAGCGGGGCCTATCTGCTCGAAGTGATCAACGACATCCTCGACATGTCGAAGATCGAGGCCGGGCGCATGTCGCTCGACGTCAGCACGGTCGATGTCGGCGACATCATCGCCGACAGCATGAAGGTGGTGAGCCAGGCCGCCGCCGAGCGCAACATCGCGCTGTCCCGCCACGGCCCGCAGCATCTCAATCTCGAGGCGGACCGGCGCGCGCTGAAGCAGGTCTTCCTCAATCTCCTGTCCAACGCCGTGAAGTTTACCCGCGACGGCGGCAGCGTGGAGGTGCACCTCGCGCGGATGCGCGGCGGGGTGAAGATCGCCATCAAGGACACCGGTATCGGCATCGCCCAGGCCGACATCGCCAAGCTCGGCCGCCCCTTCGAGCAGGTCGAGAACCAGTTCTCAAAGAGTCATCAGGGAAGCGGGCTCGGGCTCGCCATCAGCCGCGCGCTCGTCGAGCTGCATGGCGGCTCCTTGCGCATCGCGAGCCGCGAGGGTCACGGCACGACGGTCACGCTGATGCTCCCGCTCCGCCCCGTGGCCGCCGACGAAGCACCGAAGCTCGCGGCATCAGCTTAAAATCTCATCCAATCCGCACACAATGTTCACAGATCTCGTGAGAGATCGCGGGCATGGCGAGCCTGATAGCCTAAAAATCCGCCACGCTGTCCTGAAGCAACAAGGTGATAAAACTTTTCCCTGATAGTTTGAAAAATCGTAGATATTCTTAGATATTAATGGTAACAGCCCAAGTCCCGGGGCCGCCATGACTCGTCCTTATTTCGGCACTTTTCGCACCTGCAACATTCGCCCCTCGTCAGCGACGGAGGGGGAACGATGGACGAGCACGCAACAACAAGAACAAGGCCGCTCGTTTGTGTGACCGACGGGAAGGCGCACATCCGAAGGCTCCTGCGGGAGATGCTCGCTGAGTACGGCTTCACCGTTTACGAATGCGTCGAGCTTGGTGAACTGAGGGCGGCTCTTGAGGCCGGGCCGCCCGATCTCGTCGTGCTGGGCATGACGGCCGGCGGCATTGTTGCCGGCGAAATCTTGCGGCTGCTCGCAACCGAGGGCTTCGCGGGCCGGATCCTCCCCGTCGCCCCGCGCGGTTCTGGAGCGATCGAGGTCATCCAGGAGCTCGCCGAGGAGTTCCGCATCACGCTCCTTCCGCCCCTGCTTATGCCGTTCGGCAGGGAGGGCGTCCGTGACAGTATCGCGTTTCTCCTGCCCGAGGCATCGTCGGGACCCCTGGTGGACATGAGCGAAGCCGTGCGCGGCGGCTGGCTCGAGCTATGGTACCAGCCGAAGATCGACACGCAGGCGATCACCATGCGTGGGGCTGAAGGCTTGTTGCGCGTTCGTCATCCCGTATGGGGGGTCGTGCCTACGGCCTATGTCGTTGCCGAAGACGGCGATCCCCGCTCAGGCCCGGTCTCTGAGCTCGTCATCAGCCGGGCCGTTGCCGATTGGCACCACTTCTTCCTCGAGCGGGGGCCGATCGAGCTCGCGGTCAACCTGCCCATCGCCTTCCTTCAAGACCCCGAGCGGGTCAAAGACCTGCATCGGAAGCTGCCGGATCACACGGCCTTCCAGGGCCTGATCATCGAAAGCAATGGGACCGATATCGTGCGCAATTTGGCGCTGGCCAAGGATGTCGCCCGCGCGCTGCGCGACCACAAGGTGGCCATCTCGATCGACGATCTCGGGGCCGAATGGCTCGCGCTGACGGGACTGCGCGAGTTCCCTTTCGTCGAAGTCAAGGTCGACCGCAAGTTCGTGACCGGCTGCGGCACCGACCGGTTGAAGCAAGCGATGTGCCGCCGCATTGTTGACCTTGCCCATGGCTATGGCGCGCGCACGGTGGCGGAGGGCGTGGAAACGTGGGGAGATTTTATCGCCGCACGCGAGATCGGCTTCGATCTCGTGCAGGGATTTCTGTTCGCGAAGCCGATGAGCGCCGAGGAGTTCGCGCAAACCTGCTGGGTCGGTTCGCAGGTCGGACTTTCGGAGAGGCGCGCGCGCTCGACCCTATTCGATTGGAATTGACGGCGGGTCAGGCGAGGATGCGGTCGAAAGCCTTGCGCACCTCGCCGAGCGTCTCCGCCAAACTTGCTTCGAGACTCGTGAAATCCGGCATCTCGGCGGCGCGCGCGAGCAGGTCCTTGAGCGCGCGCGGCGCTTCTGCCGCAACGAACGGTCTATCGAGACAGAGCCGCAACACCTGGGTGAGCGTGTGATAGAGCCGTGCTGCCGGCACGAGGAGCTCGGCCTCATCCGGTGCGAGCACGCCCGCGGCTGAGAGCTTCGACAGCGCAAGCTCGGTATTCTGGTCGAGGACGTCGGGATGCTTGGCCGCGCTCACGATTTGCAGGAACTGGGCGATGAACTCGAGATCGATCAGCCCTCCCCTCGCCTGCTTGAGGTCCCATGGATCTTGGCTTCCCTTTTCGCCTTCGATCTTGGCGCGCATCACCCTGACATCGGCCGCGACCGCGGCCCGGTCGCGCGGCCGCGCCAGCACCTCCTTGATGGTGGCATTGATCTTCTGGCGAAGCCCGACAGGCCCGGTGACGACGGCCGCCCGCGTCAGCGCAAGATGCTCCCAGGTCCAGGCCGAACGTCTTTGGTAGTCGATGAAGCTCGACAGTCTCGTCGCGACCGGCCCCTGGCTGCCGGAGGGCCTCAGTCGCATATCGACTTGATAGAGGGAACCTTCGGCCGTCTCGGCGGAAAGGGCGGCGATCAGGCGCTGAGTGAAGCGCGTGTAATATTGCGGTCCGGGCAAGGACTTCGGGCCGTCCGAATGAACGTGATCACCGTCATAGTCGTAGACGATGATGAGATCGAGGTCGGACCCCGCCGTCATCTCGCGCCCGCCGAGCTTGCCCATGGCGATGACCGCCGCTTGTCCGCCTGGCAGCCGTCCGTACTGGCGCACGAGTTCCTCCTCGACGCGCGCGGCGGTCGCCTCGATCAGCGTCTCGGCGAGGCCGGTATAGGCCGCGCCCGCCTGCCGCGCCGATAGCGTGCCCGAGATCACCCGCACGCCGATGAGGAAGCCCTGCTCGCGGCCGACGATGCGCGCCCGGTCGAGCGCATCCTGATAGTCGGTGGCCTGCGCCAGCGCATTGGTAACGAGTTCCTTAAGCTTGGCAGGCGCCGGCACGGTGCCGAAGAAGCCGGGATCGAGCACGGCATCGAGGAGGCGCGGCCGCCGGCCGATGATGCGCGCAAGCCTGGGCGCTGTCCCCATGATGTCGGCGATCAGACGCAACAAGCTGGGATTTGCCGCAAGGAGGGAGAACAGCTGAACGCCCGCCGGCAGCTCGGCGATCACCTTGTCGAAGGTGGCGAGCGCAAGATCGGGTTCCGCCGTGTGGCTCAGAGCCTCGAGCAGGACGGGCAGGAACTCGGTCAACCGCTCGCGCGCGCGTTGGCTCCGGGTCGCGGCATAGCGCCCGGACTGCCAGCCGCGGATTGCGGCAATGGCGCCTTCGGGGTTGGAAAAGCCGAGTCGCTTGACGCTCGCGATGGCCGCGGGCTCTGCCCCGGTGCTGACCACGATGCGCGGCGTGGTAATCGGCGTTGCCGGCATCTTCTCGAACAGCGCGCCGTAATGTGTTTCGACGCGCTTGAAGGTAGCGATGAGGGCGTCGCCGAACGCATTGACGTCGTCGAAACCTGACAGACGCGCGACGCGGGTAAGCTCCTCCAGCTCGGCCGGTATCAGATGGGTCTGCTGGTCGCCGACCATCTGCAGGCGATTCTCGGTCCGGCGAAGAAAAAGATAGGCTCGCGCGAGATCGCTTGCGGTATCGCGAGCGATCCAGCTCCCGTCGGCCAGGCGTGTGAGAGTTTGCAGTGTGCCTCGCGTTCTGAGCTCGGGATGGCGTCCGCCGGCGATCAACTGCTGGGTCTGGGCAAAAAACTCGATATCGCGAATGCCGCCGCGGCCGAGCTTGATATCGTGGCCTTCGACCGCGATCGCGCCGTGGCCCTTGAATTCGTACACCCGCCGTTTCATGGCGTGGATATCGGCGATCGCCGCGAAGTCGAGATATTTGCGCCAGATGAACGGGGAGAGTTGGCGCAGGAACTCTTCGCCGGCGTCACTGTCGCCCGCGGCGATGCGCGCCTTGATCAGGGCGGCGCGCTCCCAGTTCTGGCCGAAGCTCTCGTAATAGCTGAGGCCGGCCTCGGTCGACAGCGCAATCTGGGTGGCTCCGGGATCGGGCCTGAGCCTGAGATCGGTGCGGAATACGTAGCCGTCTCCGGTGTGTTCCTGCATGAAGCGCACGAGCTCGCGCGTGAGCCGCACGAAGAACTGCGACGGCTCGATCTCTGAGGCGAGCCCGGCCCGCTCGGGGTCGTAGAAGACGATGAGATCGATGTCGCTCGAATAATTCAGCTCGTAGGCGCCGAGCTTGCCCATGGCCACGACGAAATATCCGGACGCGGCCGGCGCGCCGGCGGCGATCTGTCCCGCCTCGTGCGCCTTGCGGAACAGAAAGCCTATCGCCGACTGTAGCGCGGCATCGGCGGCGAGGCTCATGGCCCGTAGCGCAAGTTCCGTGGACCACACGCCTCCGAGCTCGGCAAGGCCGGTGAGCAGCGCAATTCTCTGCTTGAAGCGCCGCAGCGCGGCCATTGCCTCCTTGGGCGACGCCGCCCCGTCAACGTCCTTGGCAAGCGAGGCCCGGGCCCCATCGAGATGGGCGTCGGGGTCGCGCAACAGGCAGTCGGCGAGGAGCGCCGGACGTCTTAGGGCAAGCGCGGCAAGATAGGGAGAAGCGGAGAACGATGCGAGGAGAAGCTCGGCGACCTTGGGCTCATCGAGCAGCCGCCGCGCTTCGGCGCAATCGGGCTGAGCGGCCAGCGCCTGCTTGAGCCCGTCGAGGACATCGGTCCCGCGCGCGGCATCGAAGACGTTCGGAGTTTCGGTGATGCGCGCGAAGAACGCCGTCACGTCGGCCTGATCTCTGCTCCCGTGGGCGACGGCGCCGCGGCACCGTTGAGGAGAGCCTCGCCATTCCGCGGCAAGGCCAGCACGACGCGAAGCCCAGGCTCGTTGTCCTCTAGTCTCACGCTGCCACCATGCAGCCTTGCCACCGCCGCGACAAGGCTCAAACCGAGCCCGCTGCCCGGTTCCGACCGGCTCGCTTCGAGCCGCACGAAGCGTCCCAGCACCCGCTCGCGCTCGGCCTCGGGCACGCCAGGCCCGCGATCCGTGACGATGATTTCGGCCATGCCGTTTGTGGCGCGCGTGCCGACCGTCACCTCGGGCTTGGCGCCGTTGCCCCTTACCCGCTCGGGGGAACCGTATTTGATGGCATTGTCGATGAGATTGGCGATGGCCTGGCCGAGCAATTGGCGGTCGGCGTTGATGTAGATGGGAGCGCCGGTCTCTGCCTTGAGCGTAAGCCCCCGTTCCTCGGCGACTGGCTCGTACAGCTCGGCCACATCGAGCAGCAGCGCCGACACGTCGAGCCGCTCGCGATTTTCTCCGCCCGCTCCAGCTTCGAGACGCGCGATCGAGAGCAGCGCGTTGAAGGTCTTGATCAGCCCGTCGGCCTCCTCGATGGTTCGCTCCAGGGCTTCGCGGTAGGCGGTTTCCTCGTAAGGCTCGCGCAGCGCCGCCTCGACGCGATTGCGCAGCCGGTTGAGCGGGGTCTTGAGGTCGTGGGCGATGTTGTCGGACACCTCGCGCAATCCGGCCATGAGCTGCTCGATGCGCGCAAGCATGAGATTGAGGCTCTCCGAGAGGCGATCGAGTTCATCGCCCGATCCGTTCACCGGCAAGCGGCCCGACAAATCGCCCTGCATGATGGTGCGCGTCGTCTCGGCTACCGCGTCGATGCGCTGAAGCAGCTTGCGGCTCACCCAGTACCCGCCGCCGATGCCGAACAGGACCATGACGAACAGCCCCCACAGCATGGCCTGCCGCGTCATGCGCGCGAACTCGCGCCGGTCGTCGATATCGCGGCCGACGATCAGCCGGTAGCCGCCCGGGAGGCGGAACACATTGGCGAAGGCGAGCCGCTTCTCGGTGCCGCCCGGCGCCGGCCGGCTGTAGACGAATTCGACCGGACCGAGGCTGTTCCACAAGTCCTGCGACACCGCGCTGAGATTGCCCGCCACGCGCCGTCCCTCGCTGTCGGCGACGAGATAGAGGCTGTTGCCGGGGGTGCCGCTCCGGTCGGCGACGGTGCGCACGAGCTGCTCCAACCCGCCTGCCCGGTACTGCTCGGCAAGTCCCGTCAGCTCGGCATCGATCGTCTGGTTGAGCTGCCGCGACAGCATCACCGTCGTGTTCCAGTACAGATAGAAGATGGCGACGGCCGCGGCTGCGCTGAACAGCGCAAGATAAGTCAACGACAAACGAAAGGTGGTGGTCCGGAAAAGCTTAGTGAGCGCTGTCACGGATCGTGTAGCCGGCGCCGCGGACGGTATGGAGGAGCGGATTGCCGAAGTTCTTGTCGATCTTGGAGCGAAGCCGCGAAATATGGACGTCGATGACATTTGTTTGTGGATCGAAATGGTAGTCCCAAACATTCTCGAGCAACATGGTGCGGGTCACCACCTGACCTGCGTGCTTCATCAGATATTCGAGCAGGCGGAATTCGCGTGGCTGCAAAATAATGGCTTCGCCCGCGCGCGTCACCTTGTGCGATAGGCGGTCGAGAACGAGGTCGCCCACGGCAAGGCGCGTGCTTCCCTCCTCGGGAGAGCTCCGCCTCGCCAGCGCTTCGATGCGCGCCAAAAGCTCGGTGAAGGCGTAGGGCTTGGTGAGATAGTCGTCGCCGCCGGCGCGCAATCCCTTGACGCGATCGTCGACCTCTCCGAGCGCCGAAAGAATGAGTGCGGGCGTTTTGATCTCCTGCGCGCGCAGCGTCTGGATCACCGCGAGCCCGTCGCATTTCGGCAGCATGCGATCGACGATCAGCACGTCGTAGGCATTGGACTTGGCGAGCTCGAACCCGGTCTGGCCGTCGCCGGCATGTTCGGCGACATGACCCGATTCCTTCAAAGCGCGCTTGAGGAAGGTCGCGGTCTCCTGATCATCCTCGATCACCAGAACGCGCATCTTTTGCAATCTCCGGGCAGTCGGCGCATCGGTTGGAAAATTGACACCACAGGACGCCGTGGACGAGAAAGGGGCGGGCGGCGCGGCGGGGGGAAACCGCGCCGCCCTCCGGCTTAGAAGGCGTTAGGCCTTCTTCAGGGAAAGCGCAACGAAGCGCGTCTGATCGCCGGACTTAACTTGCATCAGCACCTTGACGGTATCCTTGTCCGCGGTCTTGGCGTTGGCCATCGCCTTCTTGACCCCTTCGGCCACGTCGGCCGGATCGGACACGGTCACGCCTGCGACCTGAAGGATGACGTCGCCGGGCTTGAGCCCCTTGTCGGCCGCGTCGCTCTGAGGATCGACCTCGGTGATGACCACGCCCTCGTCGCCGGCGCCGGGAAACTTGGCCGCCGGGGCGAGCGAAAGGCCGAGATCCTTCATCTCCTGGCCGGAGGTGTCGGGCTTTTCCTCCTCGAGAGCAGCAAGCTTCTTGTTGTTCGGGAAAGTGCCGAGACTCATGGTCACTTCACGCTTCTCGCCGTAGCGGACGATCGAGAGCTTCACCGGCGTGTTCGGGTGAAGCTCGGCGATCTTGCGGGCGAGGTCGCGCGAGTCTTCGATCTTCTCGCCGTTCACCTCGACGATGACGTCGCCGGGCTTCAGGTCTTGCTTGGCGGCGGGGCCGTCCTCGGTCACCTTGGTGATCATGGCGCCCTTGGCCTCTTTCATGCCGATCGAGTCGGCGATGTCGTCGCTCACGTTCTGGATCACGACGCCGAGCCAGCCGCGGTCAACCGTGCCGGTCGCCTTGAGCTGGGTCACGACCTCCTGCACGAGAGCGGCAGGAACGGCGAAGGCGATGCCGACATTGCCGCCGGAAGGCGAGAAGATGGCGGTGTTGACGCCGATGACCTTGCCGTCGAGATCGAAGGATGGGCCGCCGGAATTGCCGCGGTTCACCGCCGCGTCGATCTGCAGATAGTCATAAGGCCCTGAACCGATGTCGCGGTTGTGCGCCGAGATGATGCCGGCCGTCACCGTCCCGCCGAGGCCGAACGGATTTCCGACCGCGAGCACCCAGTCGCCGACGCGCGGGTCCTTGCTCTCGAACTCGACATAGGGGAACGTCTTGCCCGGCGCATTGACCTTGATCAGCGCCACGTCGGTCCGCGGATCGGTTCCGATCAGCTTGGCCGGATATTTGTCGCCGTTCTCCATCGTGACCGTGATGTCCTCGGCGTCCTCGACCACGTGATTGTTGGTCACGATGTAACCGTCAGACGAGATGAAGAAGCCTGACCCTTGGGCGAGCATAGGCTGCGACTTCTGCGGCTGCTGCGGCATGCCCTTGCGGAACTGCTTGAAGAAATCGTAGAGCGGGTTGTCCTCGGGCAGGTCGGGAAGACCCGGAATCTGCTCGTTGTCGGCGACCTTGGCGTCGCCCTTGACGTTGATGGAGACCACCGCCGGCGTGACCTTTTGCACGATGTCGGCAAAGCTCAACGGCGCCCGGCCATAGGGGGTGTCGATGGTCTGTGGGGCGGCGGCGGTCTCGGCGGCCGCGAAGGGCACCATATTGCCGAGCGTGAGCCCTAATGCGCTCGTCGCAAGCAGGGCGGCGGCCGCGAGAATGACGGGCTTGCGGGTCAGCTTCCGCGAGCTCTCGTTCGCAGCGTTGCTCTGGTCAGATGTCATTGTGCTACCTCTCTCCTGAAAGGAATGTCCCGGTCGATAGTGCCTAGCGTCGCTGTGGAGCGAGGCATCCATTGCCAAGGATATAAGGGGTCGCCGATTACGCAGCCGTTTCGGCGGCATTAAATTTAGGTAAGGTTGTGGCTGCGGAATGGGCGATTTTACTCGATTTCCGCCGTTTTCGGCATCAATTTTCGTCAAGCAACTGCTTGAGCCGCCGCTTCTCTTTAACGGAGAGCGGAGCGATTCGTTCTTGGGCCGAAATCCGGCGCCGATAGGCCAATGCGATCAGCAGGATCGCCAGGAGAAATACCGCCGGAGTGGCGAACCAAAGCAGAAGCGTATGCGGCTCGAAGCGAGGTTTGAGCAGCACGAATTCGCCATAGCGGAACACGATGAAATCGACCACTTGTTGATCGCTATCGCCGGCCTTCAGCCGTTCGCGCACGAGTATCCGCAAGTCCTTGGCGAGAGGCGCTTCCGAATCATCGATCGACTGATTCTGGCAGACGAGGCAGCGCAGACCCTCGGAGATGGCTCGCGCCCGCGCCTCGAGCGCGGGATCTTGCAGGATCTCGTCGGGCTCGACCGCCCGGGCTAAGCCCGCGAGCTGGAAGGCGAGAGTAAGGGCAAAGAGGAGCGTCGCGAGCGCCTGGGCGGGTCGCATCTCTCTATTCTCCGGCCGCGACTGCAGCAGCCTTCACCTGAGCGCGCCGGGGCGCGCCGACCCTCAAGCGGCGATCCGAGAGCGATACCGCGCCGCCCATGAACATGACGAGCGCCCCGAGCCAGATGAACCTCACCAGCGGATTGAAATAGAGACGGACCGAATAGGCGCCGTCCTTGAGCTGATCGCCGAGCACGGCATAGAGATCGCCGCGCCAGCTCACGTGG
>NZ_DASRGO010000151.1:0-15634 GCF_035650995.1 Methyloceanibacter sp.
AAGCTCGCGCCCGGAGACTACCGGCTGCAACTGCGGACGATCTCGCCCGACGGCACGCGCGCGCTCACCTCGCAGCAGACCGTGCCCGTCGCGGTGGGCAACGCCAAGGAGCAGGCCGCTTCGGTGTCTCAGGCCGGCGATGCGCCGACAGCCGCGGCGAAGCCGGGTACCGCCGGTTCGCCGCCTGCGCAGACGGCAGCCGAACACAGCGGCGGCGCGACCGGCGCGGGGGCGCTCGAAGCTCAGCAGCAGCCTGCAGATGCTTCACCACAGGGCGCGTCTCAGGCGACGGCAAGCGTTGGACAGCCGGAAGAAAACCCGGCCAAGCCCGTGGTGACCTTCAAGACCGTGGACTACCAGGATACCGGCACTGACAGCGGCAAGATGAAGCTCGCGGGCACGAGCGCGCCGGGCGCCACCGTCCAGCTCTATTTCGACGGCAAGCCCTTCGCCACGGCGAAAGCGGACGCCGTCGGGGTCTGGAAGGCAGAGTCAGACATGAAGCTCGGCGAGGGCGCGCACAGCCTCAAGGCTGCGCCGGCGGGCAGCGCATCGGATGAGGCAGTGATTGCAATCGAGCGAAGACCGGCGGTGGCCAAGGCGCCCGAGCCCGCGCCCTCCTCGCCCCAGGTGGCGGCGGCCGAGGAAGCGAACAACGCGTCGAGCACGGCAGACCAGAAGGGTGGGGGGCGGCCCGATGTCTACGAGATCCGCCGCGGCGATACCCTATGGGATATCGCCAAGCGCTATTTCGGCTCGGGCTTCCGCTATACCTCGATCTTCCAGGGCAATCGCGAGACCATCAAGAATCCGAACCTGATCCTGCCCTCGCAGAAGGTAAAAATGCCTCCCTCCTGATGCGCTTGGCGCTTTAGGACATGAGGACTATATGTCTGAGGGGCCGAGGGCAGCGGCTCACGCTGCCCTTTTTTGATGCGTCGATGCGCTGAAAGAACAATCCTTTATGCAAGATCGGCTGCCGCAAACTCGAAGCGACGCCGTGCTCAGGGCGCGGTCGGGGCAGATCGCGGTGCTCCGCCAGTTGCTGCCCTATGTCTGGCCGGCTGACCGTCCCGATTTGCGGCTGCGCGTCGTGTTCGCGCTCGCCGCGCTCGTCATCGCCAAGGCCATCACGCTCCTCGTGCCGATCGCCTACAAGCAGATCGTCGATCTGCTGACGGGCGCGGGAAACGGCAGCGGCGCGCCGGGCGGTGAGAGCGTGCTTGGCCTCGCGCTGCTGCCGGCCATGCTGATCATCGCCTACGGCGTGGGACGCGTGCTGATGGTCCTGTTCGCCCAGTTCCGCGACGTGTGGTTCACGGTCGTCGCCCAGCATGCGGTACGCGAGCTTGCCAACAAGACCTTCCGCCATCTGCATAGGCTCTCGCTCCGCTTCCATCTCGAGCGCCGCACCGGCGGCTTGAGCCGGGTCATCGAGCGCGGCGTCAACGGCGTCGACACCATCGTGCGCATGGCGGTGTTGAACTCGGTGCCGACCGCGGTCGAGCTGCTGATGATTTCGGGCCTCGTCGCCTATTATTTCGGCTGGATCTATGTCGTGGTCGTGCTGGCGACGGTTGCGCTCTATGTCTGGTTCACCTTCGCGGCGAGCGAGCGGCGCATCGCCATCCGCCGCGACATGAACGAGTCCGACACCGAAGCGCATTCGAAGGCGGTCGACAGCCTGCTCAATTACGAGACGGTCAAATATTTCGGCAACGAGGAGCTCGAGGCACGCCGCTTCGATTCCTCGATGGCGCGCTACGAGAAGGCCGCCATCCGCACCTACACCTCGCTCGGCGTGCTGAATACCGGTCAAGCAGTGATCTTCACGCTCGGCATGGTGGTTTGCATGCTGCTTGCGGCGCGCGACGTGACACGCGGCGCGCTCACCGTGGGCGGCTTCGTCATGATCAACGCGATCCTGATGCAGCTCTACATCCCGCTCAACTTCATGGGCATGGTCTATCGCGAGATCAAGCAGGGGCTGATCGACATCGAGACCATGTTCGCGCTGCTGCACGAGCCGTCGGAAATCGTCGATCGCCCGGGCGCCAAGCCGCTGCGCGTCACCAAGGGCGAGATCAAGTTCGAGAACGTGTCGTTCGCCTACGATCCCGAGCGACCGATCCTCAAGCATGTGAGCTTCGAGGTACCGGCCGGCAAGATGGTGGCCATCGTCGGCCCGTCCGGTGCGGGCAAATCGACCATCTCGCGCATCCTGTTCCGATTCTACGATATCTCCTCGGGGCGGGTATTGATCGACGGGCAGAACATCAAGAACGTGACCCAGGACTCGCTCCGCGCCGCACTCGGCATGGTTCCGCAGGACACGGTGTTGTTCAACGATACGATCGACTACAACATTCGCTACGGCAGGCCCGACGCAACCGAGGCCGAGGTGCGCGAGGCGGCGCGCAACGCCCAGATCCACGACTTCGTCATGACCCTGCCGCAAGGTTACGACTCCCTTGTCGGCGAGCGCGGGCTCAAGCTCTCGGGGGGCGAGAAGCAGCGCGTGGCGATCGCCCGCACGATCCTGAAATCGCCGCCGATCCTGATGCTCGACGAAGCGACCTCGGCACTCGACTCCCACACCGAGAAGGAAATCCAGGACGCGCTCGACCGGGTGGCGCGCGAGCGCACGTCCCTCGTCATCGCCCACCGCCTCTCGACCGTGGTCCATGCCGACAACATCATCGTGCTCGACCAAGGCGAGATCATCGAGCAGGGGACGCATCCGGAGTTGCTCGCCAAGGGCGGGCTGTACGCGAGCCTGTGGGCGCGGCAGCGCGAGGCTGACGAGGCGCGCGAGCGGCTGGCGCAGGCGCTCGAGGAGGAGAATCTGCCGGAATCGCGGGCCGCCGAGCGGCTCGAGGACGAGGCCCTTGCCTCGACGTGAACTGAACGCTCTATAGGCCCATGACCGACAGCAAAAGCGTGCTTGACAGCGTGACCAACGCGTTCATCCCCATCCACCGGGACGGGCACAAATCCGTCGCGATCGCGGCGGGGGTCACCGTGCTCCTGTTCCTGGTTGCGCCGCCGCTCGGCTGGATCGGGGCGATTGCCACCGCGTTCTGCGCGTACTTCTTCCGCGATCCGGACCGCGTCGTTCCGCAGCGCCCGGGGTTGGTGGTAAGCCCGGCCGACGGCAAGATCAGCGCGATCGCCGAACTCGTTCCGCCGCGCGAGCTTGGGCTCGGCGGCGAGAGGCTCACGCGGGTCTCGGTCTTCCTCTCGGTGCTCGACGTGCACATCGTGCGAACGCCCGTCGCCGGGCGCATCGCCCGGAGCGTGTACGTGCCGGGCAAGTTCCTCAACGCCGAGCTCGACAAGGCGAGCGAGGAGAACGAGCGTCTCGCGCTGGTGGTCGAGGCCGAGGACGGCAAATCCTTCGGGCTCATGCTGATCGCGGGCCTCATCGCAAGGCGGATCGTGACATTCGTGGGCGAGGGGGCTAGCGTAGCGAGAGGCGAGCGCGTCGGGCTGATCCGCTTCGGCAGTCGCGTCGATGTCTATCTGCCGGCCGGGGCCAAGGTGCTCGCCAGCGTCGGCCAGACGGCGATCGGCGGCGAGACGGTACTGGCCGCGTTGCCCGCAGGCCCGGCGCGGGAGACGAACGCCGCCGTTCAATCAGAGCTGATGAAGGGATAGCCGCCATGTTCCCACCCTTCGAACCGGAACGCGACGAGCGCAAACGCCGTCAGATCGCGTTCGCCCGCGGCCAGGTGCCGGTCAGGGTGTTGATCCCCAACATCTTCACCCTGGTCGGGTTGTGCGCGGGTCTGACCGCCATCCGCATGGGCATCGAGAGCCGCTGGGACCTCGCCGTCGCGGCGCTGGTGTTCGCCGCGCTGCTCGACGGGATCGACGGCCGTATCGCGCGGCTGCTCAAGGCGTCGTCGCGCTTCGGCGCCGAACTCGACAGCCTCGCCGACTTCGTCAATTTCGGCGTGGCTCCCGCCATCATCATGTACAACTGGGCGCTCGAGGATCTGCACAGCCTAGGCTGGATCGCGGTGCTCGTGTTCGCGGTCTGCTCGGCGCTGAGGCTCGCGCGCTTCAACGTGGCGCTCGACCAGACCAACGTCCCGGCATGGAAGAGCAATTATTTCGTGGGCGTGCCGGCGCCGGCCGGCGCCATCACTTTGCTCCTGCCGATCTATGCCCAGAATCTCGGGCTGCATCTGCCGAGCCTGACCCCGCTCGTCTTCTTCTATACGCTTACGATCGCGCTTCTGATGGTGAGCAAGGTGCCGACCTTCTCCGGCAAGTTGATCGGGCAGAAAATTCCCCGCGAATACGTCCCGCCGGTATTCGTGGCGGCGGCCTTGTTCATGGCCATGCTCGTCACCTACCCCTATCTCACGCTCACGGTCGGGTCTTTGCTCTATCTTGCGGTGATCCCGCTCAGCGCCTACCGCTATTTCGCGCAGGAGCGCAAGGTGGAGGCGATGGCGAAGGGACAGCCGGCGAAGGGGAGCGAGCGCGAGCATGACGCCGGAGAGAGCGGCAAAGTGGTCGAGATGGGCGCGAAATCGCGTTCGACGGGCAAGGGTTTGAGCGCCAAACCATGAAGCAAAGATTGTCGACCTATCTTCGCCAGCTCGAAGCCGAGAGCATCTACATCCTGCGCGAGGTGGCGGCCGAGTTCCGCAACCCGGTCATGCTCTACTCGATCGGCAAGGACTCCTCGGTCATGCTGCATCTCGCGCTCAAGGCGTTCTATCCCGCCAAGCCGCCGTTTCCGCTCCTGCATGTCGATACGACATGGAAATTCCGCGAGATGATCGCCTTCCGCGACCGCGAGGCGAAGCGGCTCGGGCTCGATCTCCTCGTGCATACCAACTTGCAGGGCGTGAGGGACGGCATCTCGCCCATCACCCACGGCAGCGCGCTCTATACCGACATCATGAAAACCGAGGCGCTGAAGCAGGCACTCTCGGCCCACGGCTTCGATGCGGCCTTCGGTGGCGCGCGGCGCGACGAAGAGAAATCGCGCGCCAAGGAGCGGGTCTTTTCCTTCCGGAATGCCGCGCATAACTGGGATCCCAAGCGGCAGAGGCCCGAACTTTGGCACCTCGCCAACACCAAGGTCAGACCGGGCGAGAGCATGCGCGTGTTTCCGCTCTCCAACTGGACCGAGCTCGACGTGTGGACCTACATCCATCTCGAGGAGATTCCGGTCGTACCGCTCTATTTCGCCGCCGAACGCCCGGTAGTCGAACGCGACGGCATGCTGATCATGGTTGACGACGACAGGCTGCCGCTCGATCAGGGCGAGACGCCGAGAATGGAGCGGGTGCGCTTCCGCACGCTGGGCTGCTATCCGTTGACCGGCGCGATCCGCTCCGATGCCGCGAGCGTGCCGGAGATCATCGAGGAACTGGTCGCCACGAGGTTCTCGGAACGTCAGGGCCGCGTCATCGATCACGACCAGTCCGGGTCGATGGAGAAAAAGAAGCAGGAGGGGTATTTCTGATGGCGCGTCTTAGCCTCGTCGGCAGCGAGCGAGAAAGCGCGGCCGAGCGTGTCGCGGCGCGTGTCGCCGCGGAGGAAAACCGCTCGCTTCTGCGCTTTCTCACCTGCGGCAGCGTCGATGACGGCAAGAGCACGCTGATCGGGCGCCTGCTCTACGATTCGGCGCTCGTCTACGAGGACCAGCTGAAGAGCGCCGAGCGGGACCAGCGGCGTCCCGGCACGGTGAGCGGCGAGCTCGATCTTTCGCTTCTCGTCGACGGACTGGAGGCCGAGCGCGAGCAGAAGATCACCATCGACGTCGCCTATCGCTATTTCGCAACGCCGCGGCGCAAATTCATCGTTGCCGACACGCCGGGACACGTGCAGTACACGCGAAACATGGCGACCGGCGCGTCCAACTGCGATTTCGCCGTGCTCCTGATCGACGCACGCAACGGGTTGCTGACCCAGACGCGGCGTCACGCCTGCATCCTGTCCTTGCTCGGCATCCGCAAGGTCGCGCTTGCCGTCAACAAGATGGATCTCGTCGATTTCGACCGCGCCCGGTTCGAGGCGATCGCCGCCGACTTCTCCGCCTTTGTCGAGCCGCTGAATTTCGATGGGGTGACTTCGATCCCCCTCTCGGCCCTCAAGGGGGACAATGTGATCCACCCGAGCGCGCATATGCACTGGTATCACGGTCCCACTTTGCTCGCCCATCTCGAGACGGTGGAGGTCGGACGGGAAGCCGAAGAGCGCCCGTTCCGTTTTCCCGTGCAATGGGTGAACCGGCCGCATCTCGATTTCCGCGGCTACGCCGGAACCGTGGCGAGCGGACGGGTGCGGGCGGGAGAGGAGGTGGTGATCCACCCATCCGGCAAGCGCGCCCACATCGCGCGCATCGTCACCGCCGACGGCGACCTCGCGGAGGCGCGGCAGGGCGATGCGGTCACCCTTACCTTCGCCGAGGAGGTCGACGTGAGCCGGGGCGACGTGATCGCGCTGCCCGAGGCGGCGCCGTCGATCGCCGACCAAATCGCGGCGCGGCTGATCTGGTTCGACGATGAACCGATGCTGCCGGGACGGCCCTACACGCTCAAATGCGGCAGTCAGACCACCACCGCCACGGTTCTCAATCTCAAATACAAGCTCAACGTCGACAATCTCGATCACGTCGCAGGGAAGACGCTCGAGCTGAACGAGGTCGGCGCCTGCAACATCAGCACCGTGAAGCCGCTCGTGTTCGATCCTTACGCCGATAACGGCGAAACGGGCTCCTTCATCCTGATCGACCGCTTCACCAATGCGACGGTAGCCGCCGGCATGATCGAGTTCGGCTTGCGGCGGGCCACCAACATCCAGTGGCAGGAGTTGTTCGTCGACAAGAGCGCGCGGGCGGGGCTCAAGGGGCAGAAGCCGTGCGTGCTGTGGTTCACCGGACTGTCCGGCGCCGGCAAATCGACCATCGCCAATACGCTCGAGAAGCGGCTGCACGCCATGGGCCGGCACACCTATCTGCTCGACGGCGACAACATCCGCCACGGGCTCAACAAGGACCTCGGCTTCACCGACGCCGACCGGGTGGAGAACATCCGCCGCGTCGCCGAAGCGGCGAGGCTGTTCGTCGACGCAGGCCTTATCGTCATGGTGTCGTTCATCTCGCCGTTCCGCTCCGAGCGGCGCATGGCGCGCGACCTGTTGCAGGACGGCGAGTTCATCGAGATTTACGTCGATACGCCGCTCGAAGTATGCGAGGAGCGCGATCCGAAGGGGCTTTATCGCAAGGCGCGCGCCGGGCTGATCACCAATTTCACCGGCATCGACTCGCTCTACGAGCCGCCCGAAAATCCCGAGCTCAAGCTCGACACGAGGGCGAGCAATCCCGAGGCGCTGGTGGAAGCGGTGCTGGTCGAGCTTAGGCGCCGCCACGTGGTCTAGAAACGATCAGGCTGCAGAGCTAATCTTTCCCACGCGCATCCCGCCGGAGGGAAGGAGATAGAGCTATGCCAGTCGTCGTGCGTCGGAGTGTGTTCTTTGCGGCTCTTGCCGCGGTTGCGGTCAGCGTCGCGGTGGCAATGCCGAGCCGGGGCCGTGCCGAAGACGGTAAGGGACTTTGGTCGGTGTACGAGCAGGCGCTCAAGGGCGCCAAATATGTCGACCTGACCCATACCATCACGCCGAACATCCCGGTGTGGGCAGGATTTGCCGACTCGACCTTCGCGCCTGCCAAGGCCGGCAGCGATACCGAGGGATTTGCCACCAAGGGCGAGGTCTACACCTATGCCAAGCACGGCTTCGAGGCGACCGAATATAGACTCAAGACCGACCAGCTCGGCACGCAGCTCGATCCGCCAGCGCATTGGGCGCCGGAGTATCCCGCCATCGACGAATTGCCCGCGACCTATGCGATCCGGCCGCTGGTCGTCATCTCCATCGTCAAGCAGCTCGAGACCAACCCCAATTACGCACTCCAGGTCTCCGACATCGAGGCCTGGGAAAAGGAGCATGGACGCATCCCGGAAGGGTCGGTCGTGTTCGTGCGCTCGGACTGGTCCAAAGCGTGGCCTGACCGGCGGCTCGCCACGCTGAAGGAGTTTCCCGGCGTCGGCCTCGATGCGCTCAAGTTCCTGCACGAGCAGCGCCATATTCTGTTCCACGGACACGAGCCGCTCGACACCGATTCGACGCCTACTCTCGAGGGCGAGCAGTGGCTGATGCATAACGGCTATGCCCAGGCCGAGGGCGTCGCCAATCTCGATCAGGTGCCGGAAGCGGGCGCGCTCGTCATCATTGGCTATCCGAAATTCGGCGGCGGGCTTGGCGGCTATGCGCGCTACGTCGCGGTTTGCCCGCCCGACTGGCCATTCGGCACGACCATCGGTCCCGCCGACGCGCCGTTGCCGAAATCCGACAAGCCGTTGCACTACGACTCTGCCGCCGGCATGCGCGTTCGCTAGTCAGTTGAAAGGCCGCAGCCGCCCGGTCCCCCCGATGTACTTCCCTCGGTCGGACGGCTGCGGCCTACCTCATGCTAGTCGGACGGGTCTGAAACCGGAAGACTAGCGAGGATCTTCAGGCGCTCGGCCGCTTCGGCGTTGCCGTCCCGCGAAGCGCGTTCATACCAACCGCGGGCGGCGGCTGGATCGCTCGCGATTCCGCTCGCGCCAAGCTTGGCGAGCGCATCCGCATCGAAGGTGCGGGCAAGCTCGAAGGCAGCCTCGCCTTCGCCGCGCTCGGCGAGATGGAGAAGAAGGAGTCGCGCGCCGGCGATATCGCCCTCGGCGAGCAATTCATGCGCGCGGGCGAAGAGAACTGCGGAATCGGCTGGGGCGGTTTTCTCCGCCGTCGCCGGGGCTTTGGCGGCGGCATCGAGAAGCGCGCTTGCCCAGGAGAGCGAGAGCCCGGCCTGATAGACGCGCGGGCGAGACGGTTCGACGCGAAGGATGAGGGTGCGCCGAGCCTGCGGCGCATTGCCGGCATCGAGCAGATAGATTTCGACCGGATAATCTCCGCTTGCCGCCTCGCCGACGGAAAGCGACAGGTCCCGGAGCTCTTCGTCCTTGATCATCCACGAGCCGCTCCCGATGCGCTCGCCGGCGGAAAGCTCGGCTTCCCCGGGCAACCCGCGCAGCAGCATGTAGCGCGCATGACGCTGGCCGAGCAGCGGCGCGAGCGCAAGCTTGCGGTCTTGGGTCGCGAGGATCACCTGCGCGGTCGAAATCTCATCGCCCAACGCCGGCGGTCTCGCGTTTCTCGCGGCAATCGGCAGCGGTTCGTCCGTGCTTGGGCGTTTCGGCGCGGCGCTTGCTTCGCGCTCCGGCCGCTGCCAGGCGATCGAGGTGGAGCGGATCGGGACGGGTTGATCGGCCTTGCCAGCGTCGCGTCCCGCGAGGTGGGCGATCAGCAAGAAGCCTCCGATCGTCAGCAGAAGGGCCGCCGCGATCGAGCCGGCAACGAGCAGGTTCGCCTGGCGCTGCCGCCGCTGGAATTCGCGCACGAGCGCGAGCATGTGCGCCTGAGTCGCCGAGTCGAGCTTATCGAACGCGTCAGCCTCGTCCATGGAATCGTCGTGCGCGATAATCTCTCGGTTCGGTGCGATATCGCTCACCTCTTCTTGCGCGCGCGGGACGGGATCGGTCGCCTCCTCGGTCAGCGGCTCGGCGACGAAGCTCAGAGGCACCCTGATGCCGCCGGACGCATCGAGTCCGACGTCGAGGTCGTTGAGGCGCGCCACGAGCGATTGCGGATAGGCGATGCCGATCGGGCCGTCGTCGGGTCCGGCGAGGGTGGCGAAATCCTCGATGAAGTCGGGCCGCGGAAACGATGCCTCGCTCATGAGGGCAGAGCGCAACATGGCGTTCGCTCGGTGAACAGGGTGCTCCGAAACGGGCGTGGTGGAACCAAACATGGTCTTGCTCCCTCTACTCGCCCGCGCCCGAGTGCCCCATCCGTGCGCGGTTACGCCCCGTTCCCCGTCTGGTACGCCAGACCCCAAGGCGCACCCAACGCACATTAACTGCCAATCCCGTCTTCCGTTCCCTGCTTCCGCAAAAAATTGCGTGTGAGAACCGAACCTGTTGTTCCGGGCTCAGTTGGACGACGTCCGCCTCCATTCGATGAACTTGCGGAACAACTTTTCTTTTCGATCGCTGCCGGTCGCCATGTCACCTGGCTGGGGCGCCACCGGCCCCGGGGTGGCGGCGATCGGCTTCGGCGTCATCGCGGCGCGGGTGGCGAGCCACGACTCTGCCTCAGGTGTGCGGGCGAAGCCCGGCAACGTCGCCGCCAAATTGACCTCGCGCCATTTGGGGTGGCGGCCGGAGGCCTGAAGCTCGGCAAAGCGCGGAAACAGCGTGTCGACGAAGCGGGCTACTCTCGCGGCCGAGTCCGGATCGTTCTTGTTCTTGGCGGCGAGAAGCAGCATGCCGGTCGCAACCGTCGACACCTCCTCGCCGGCATCGATCAGATTGGGATAGTCGGCCGCCTCGATCCGGGTCGGGAGATAAGCCTGTTGCAGCGAAGCGCCGAACGTCACCGGCAGCAGGTGAAGACCGAGATCGGGAGGAACGCCTTCGAGCAGGGGCGAGGGTTTGCCGCTGACGATCACGGCGGCGGAGATCGAACCCTGCTTTAGCTGTTCGATGGCGAGACCCGCATCGAGGTTCTCGGGCTCGACCTCGATGCCGAGCGCCTTGAACAATGCGGCGCCGGTGACCGACGAGGCGCTTCCCGCCGGTCCGAAGCTCACCTTCTTGCCGGCGAGGTCGGCGATGGTCCTGATATCGGCCCGGGCGAGCACGTGGACTTCTTGCGGATAGAGGCGCGCGACCAGTTCGACGTGCTCGGGCAGGTCCTTGCGGGCGGACGCGGCGGCGGCGAGCGCGTCGGTCGAGACGAAGGCGATATCGACATGCGGCGCATCGATGAGGAGCGTGACATTCCCTTCTCCGGCATCGCCGAGCAGGGGCAGGACGCAGAGAGGCGCGCCGGTCGCGAACAAGCCGGCCAGGTCGGCCGCGAGCACCGTCTCGGCCGCCGCGGCGGAACCCGCCGCAAGCCCGAGCCAATCCACCGTTTTGTCTTGCGTGTCCGCCTCAGGCCCGCCGGCCTTGGCGCTTCCGCCCGCCGCCAACGCGAGGAGGGCTGCTCCCGCCACAATGTGTTTGATACGCAACTGACACCACCCCGAAAGCTTGGCGTCCAACGCTCTGACGCCGACAGAGGTTCCGGGGTCGGACGTTCACCGCGGGTCGCGCGAGCGTAACCGGCTCCGGACAGAGCACCGAGAGGCGTGCGTGTGGTCTTGCGCGGCCCGTAACCGGGCGAGGTGGTCTTCTTATCGTTAGCGCCAAGGTTAACCAGCGACTGGGGCGCCATGTGGTTCCGATTGCGGCGAACCGGGGGCTCCGGCCGCGCGGAGCGACCTTGCACAGTGAGGGAGCGCACAATGGCTCTCTCGGTCCCACGCCATTTCGCTGACAGGCGAGGGCGATCAGGCTCTAGCCAAGCATTCCTAAGGAGACGACAGATGAAACGCAGATTTGCAACGATGACGGCTGGCCTGGCCGCCTTGGCTCTCGCCTCGCTCGGGATCGTCCCCGCCAAGGCCGTTTCAGACCATCAGGCCGCGATCAAGGCCTGTTCGACCGTCAACCCGTCGCAGCCGGTGAAAGTGATGAACGCAGTGGACGACGGCAGCGGCATCGGCGTCAGCCTGGTCTGGCTCACCGACAACGCCAACAATCTCTGGATGTGCGACGCCGACGCCGAAGGCAACGTCTATGCCTATACCATCGTCGCGAGCGACCTCCTCAAGGGCACCGGCGCGGACTTGATCGGGCTTCAGCTCACCTCCGACGGCACCTATGACGGCAGCCCGCAGGACATCGCCGCCAAGGTGTGCGTCGCCTATCTCAAGGACGGCGGCGAGGTGGTCAACATCGCCGAGGACGGGCTCGAGCTTTCGCCCGGCTTCATCGTGTTCGTCAAAGACGGTTCCGGCCACACTTTCCTGTGCAACGCGACGGGCGATGCGGGCGTCTGGGCCTTCGAGCCGATCGGCGAGCCGCTCTCCTTCGACAGCAAGCCCGAGGTGAGCTAGCCGCCCACCGCGGGAACGCGAGACCAAAGCAGCGGGCGCGGGAGGTTTTCCCCGCGCCCGTTTGTGTCAGGGCTTAAGCTCGGGAGCGAAGTCGCGCGCGAGTCCTGCGACCATGCGGCGATAGAGGCGATAGGCAAGCGCGTTCAGGCCGAAATGCGCGGCCAGCGCCGCCGGCAGAATGAAGCGCGCATAAAGGCCGAGAAGCCGCGCGCGCCGGGTGCTTTCCGGCATGCGGGCAAGAATCAGCGGTGCGATCGCATAATATCTCGCGATCTCGACCTCGCCGCCGGGCCGCTTGGCGAGCACCTCATCGCGATAGCGGCGCAAGATCGTGAGCTCAAAGCAATCGTCGTCGAGGCCGAGCACTTCGCAGGCGGCGGTGGTGATGAAGCAGCCGCTTTCGGGCGGGGTGCACTTCTGCTCGTCATATTGCGCGGCAAGCTCGCTCTGCCGCTGTGCCGCCCAGTCGAGCGCCTTGCGCAGGCTCTCGCAATCGAGCTTGAGGTGGCATTCCTCCTTGTCGCCCATCTTGACCAGGATCTGCATGTTGGCGCTCTCGCGGAAGAGGGGAGCGGTGGCGAGCGGCAGAACGATGCTCACCTTGTTGTCGAAAATGTCGGTGCAGTTGCCGCACAGGGGCTCGTTCACCGCCTCCTTGCCGTCGGCGCTCCTCACCATCAGCCGGTTCGCGGGATCGATGAGGAATTTCTTCGGCAGTTTGATCTTATCGCGGTCGCCGTAGAGCACGATCTTGGCGTCGTAACTCGTGGCCACCTGGACGTCGGCGTGCAGGTCGCACCCCTGATCGTTATCGAACCGCACCTGACTCATGCGCGCGCCGGCTTGCGAATTGGTGGCGAGGCCCTTCCACGGGCCGAAGGCCTTCGAATCGAAGCATTCCTTCTCGGCGCCGTGCGCGAGGCGGGTAAGGGGCCAGCGCAGGCCGGCGCCCGCGGCAAGGATGAGGCCGAGCGCGCGGCGGCGCGTGTTGAGAAGCATGGGGCAAGGCCTTGTTGCTGAAGGGACAGGTTTCTCGGGCCGGGACACTAGCAAAGCCAGAGGGCGAGGGGAAATCGGCGAGCGCAGCGGGAAAGAACTGGGAAAGATCCGGTGCGGCCCGCCGTCACAGGCCGAGTTCGCTCAAAGACGGGTGGTCGTCGGGGCGGCGGCCCAAGGGCCAATGGTACTTGCGCTCCCGTTCGGCGATCGGCAGGTCGTTGATGCTGGCGATCCGGCGGCGCATCAAGCCGTTCTCGTCGAATTCCCAATTTTCGTTGCCGTAGGAGCGGAACCAGTTGCCGCTGTCGTCGTGCCACTCATAGGCGAAGCGCACGGCGATGCGGTTATCGCGAAAGGTCCACAGCTCCTTGATCAAACGATAGTCGAGCTCCTTGGCCCATTTTCGCTTGAGGAAGGCGACGATCGCATCGCGTCCTTCAAAGAACTCGGCGCGGTTACGCCAGACGCTGCCGGTCGTGTAGGCGATAGCGACACGCTCCGGATCGCGCGTGTTCCAGGCGTCCTCGGCCTTGCGCACCTTTTCGATGGCGGTCTCGAGAGTAAAGGGCGGTAGGGGCGGGCGCTGTTCCGGCATGTGATGAGGCTCCACGTCGAGAGTAGCGAGGCACGCGGCCTCTGTGAGGCGAGACATCGCAGTTTAGCGCCGACCTTCGCCATGCGAATTCAAACCTAGGTATGGGGTGGCTTCAACCATTCACACAACGTCGTGAACCTCCGTAGGATGGAGGCGCGTGCCGCGTTTATCTAGTGTGCAAGGGTCAATCGCCTTAAGGCGTCAAGAAGGGAGCACGCAGATGTTGTATCTCTCTCACAACGTCACCTGCGAGAGCCGGAGACTCTCAGCCCGGGGGGTCTTTTCCGCTCTGTTTAAGATCGCGATGAGCGCCGTTGCCTGGTTCCTCACGGTCGCCTGGCTCAACCTCGAAGGAGCCCATATCGACGCGAAGCTTGCGGGCGCGAGTGCCATTTTCGTCGCCTCGCTCACGCTCCTGCTCGTCTCCCTTTCTCCCGCGCCCAAAGAGCTTCGGCTGTGAGCGGGCCCACCTCGAACGCTTGTTGCGAGACGCTTGCAAGGCGCCGGCGGATCGATTGAGCCAGTCCGCGGGCCGCGGCGCGCAAGGTGGCTGGGGGACTAGGATTCGAACCTAGACTGACGGAGTCAGAGTCCGCTGTCCTACCGTTAGACGATCCCCCACCGATCCACATGTGGATTGCGCGTGGCCGCCCCGCAAGGGCGGAAAAGCCCGGACTCGAGCGCCCATCTAGCCGCAGGGCTGCTTGCTTGGCAAGCCGCCGTAAGCGCAGGCCTCCAGGCCAGGGGCGCTAACCCTTCCTTTACCCCGTCCGGCGGAAGGGCGCCCGAAAGGGGGCTCAGGACGTAAAAACCAACGCAACCTTTCATACCTATGATGGTGGCCATGGAAGCGTTGCCGCCGTCAATCGACCGTCTCGCCGCCGCCTTGAGAGCGGCCAGGCGCACCTATACGCACGACGGCGACGACCAGATCGCCCTCGGCAGGGCGTGCCTGCATGTCCTGATCTCCCAGCTCGCCATCGAAGGGGTGCCGCAGGAGGAACTTCAGCCTCTCGTCGATATCGAACGGAACATCGATGCGCTCAAGCTGCGGGCCGCGCGGGCGGAAAGGAACGATGTGCCCGAGCGCAGGAGGCGCAATCCGCCGAGCGACATCCTGCTCGCCCGCCTCTCGGCCGTGATCGATCTCCTCGTCAAGGGGGGGTATGGCGAGGAGGAGGCGGCGCAGCTCGTGACGCGGCGCATGCTGGCGGCCGGGGTTCCGCCGCCGCAAAAGGGGGGAGACTCGAGGGGATGGAAGCGGCTGCTCGCTTGGCGCGCCGCTCTCAATCAGGGCGTAGGGTCGCCCGAGGTCAAGGGCGAGTATCGTGAGTTCAGCCGCGATATCGAAGCCATTCCCGCCGCCGAGCGGCTGAAGCGCGTGCTCGAGACTGAGCTGTGGGACCGGCGTCGCCGGCCGCGCTGATTCCGCTTACGGCTGGGTTGCGGGTTTCTTCGGCTTCGGTGCCGCTGGCGGTTTTGGCCCGGTCTGAGCCGCGGGCTGCGCAGGCTTCGGCGCCACCGTCTGCATCTTCGCATCGATCTTGGCGCCGAGCTTGGCGATGTCGTCGCGCAAGCCCGCCTGCATGTCGTTGATCGATTGCGCGAGCGCCGACTTCACATCGGCCATCTGCTTGGCGATCTCCGCGCCGACGTCGACCGTGGGCTGAGCTGGCGTTTCCCCCTGCCTCGAGGCAGCAAGATGCGACCTGATGCTGCCGAAGAAAAGCATCATCACGAGAAGGTTCGCGGCAAGGAGGGCGATCACCGCCCATTTGAACACGTCCCAGGCGGCAACCTCCATGAGCACGACGCTGAGTGCGTCCCGCGCTCTCAGCGCGACGTCCTTGGCCCGGCCCGCTACGTTCTGCTGTGTCCCCGCATAGGCCTCGTGTGTCATGGCTGCCCCCTCCCGCGAACGACCTCGACCTGACCTGCGTCATCATATCACGTAAAATGCGAAGTCTTGCCGGGAG
>NZ_DASRGO010000152.1:0-47379 GCF_035650995.1 Methyloceanibacter sp.
CGGGTGCGCGACGGCAAGGTCACGATCCGGCCCATTGCGGGCACGCGGCCGCGTGGAACGACGCCGGAGGAAGACAAGGCGCTTGCCAAGGAGCTGCTCAACGACACGAAAGAGCGGGCCGAACACCTGATGCTGCTCGACCTCGGCCGCAACGACGTGGGGCGCGTCGCGGAAGTCGGCAGCGTGCGCGTCACCGACTCCTTCTTCCTCGAGTATTACAGCCAAGTCATGCACATCGTGTCGAATGTCGAAGGCAAGCTCGCCGCCGACCACGATGCGGTCGATGCGCTGATGGCCGGATTTCCCGCCGGCACGGTCTCGGGCGCGCCGAAGGTGCGGGCGATGGAGATCATCGACGAGCTCGAAGACGAAGCGCGCGGTATCTACGCGGGCTGCGTCGGCTATTTCTCGGCGGACGGCAACATGGATAGCTGCATCGTGCTCAGGACCTCGGTGGTGAAGGACGGCGTCATGTATGTGCAAGCAGGAGCCGGCGTGGTCGCGGATTCCGTGCCCGAGCGCGAGCAGGCCGAATGCGTAAGCAAGGCGCGCGCCCTGTTCAAGGCGGCAGACGAGGCGGTGCGGTTCGCCTCACGCGCGAAGCGCGGCCAATAATAGGCGGAGGCGAAGAGACATGCTGACGCTCGTTCTTCTTCGCCATGCCAAATCGAGCTGGAACAATCCGACCCTTCCCGATCAGGATCGTCCGCTCGCCACCCGCGGCGCCAACGATGCCCCTCTGATGGGCCGGGCCATGGCCGAGCGCGGCATCGATCCCGACCTTGTGCTCTGCTCGTCGGCGCGGCGCACGCGCGACACGCTCGCGCTCGTGCTGCCAGAGCTCAAGGTCGAGCCCGAGGTGGTCTACAGGGATGAGCTCTACCATCCGAGCCCGATGGAGATGCTCGGACTGTTGCACGAGGTGCCGGCGAGCGCGAGCCGCCTCCTCATGGTCGGCCACAACCCCGAGCTTCAGGCCTTTGCACTTAATCTCGTGGGCTCGGGCCCGAAGCATTACCGGGACAGGATGCGCGAAAAATATCCGACGGCGGGGCTCGCGGTGATCAACTTTCCGAGCGGTAGCTGGAAAGGGGTTGACCTGGGCAGTGGCACCCTCAACCTGTTCCTTTCGCCCAAGGAGCTGCGAAAATAGGCCGTGAGCGCCCGGAAATCTTGACGGCGCTGGCATGCCAAGCGTAACACCGGTCCATGCTCACGCTGATCGACAATTACGACAGCTTCACCTACAACCTCGTCCACTTCCTCGGCGAATTGGGCGCCTCCACGCGCGTTTACCGCAACGATACGGTGACGGTCGACGAGGTGCTGTCCGAGGGACCAGAAGCGATCGTGCTTTCGCCGGGCCCATGCGATCCCGACCGGGCCGGCATCTGCCTCGAGCTCATCTCGCGCGCAGGACCGGTTGTGCCCATTCTAGGGGTCTGCCTCGGCCATCAGGCGATCGGTCAGGCCTATGGCGGCCGCGTGGTGCGCGCCCCGACCCTGATGCACGGCAAGCTGTCAAAGGTGCGGCATACCGGCAAGGGCGTGTTCGCCGGCCTCCCCCAGAACTTCTCGGCCACGCGCTACCATTCGCTCGTGGTCGAGCGCGCAAGCCTCCCAGACGATCTCGAGATCACGGCCGAGACCGCTGACGGGGTCATCATGGGCCTCCAGCACAAGCGCTATCCCGTGCATGGGGTGCAGTTCCATCCCGAGAGTATCGCCTCGGAGCACGGCCACCAGTTGCTGGCCAATTTCCTCGATCTTGCGCGTGTGGAGCGGCGCGCGAGAGGGGCCGGTCAAAGAGAAGCGGTCGGTGCCGTCTAGCGTAAAGACGCCGAGCGTCGAGCGCGCCGGGACCGCTCCGGAAGCGCGCGAAGATCAAAAGGCGCAGCTTGCCGCCGCCATCGGCAAGATCGCCGCAGGCCAGACCCTCACCCAGCTGGAGGCGGCGCAAGCCTTCGACATCATCATCTCCGGCGCGGCAACCGACGCCCAGATCGGCGCCCTGCTGATGGGCATGCGCGTCCGCGGCGAGACGGTGGATGAGATCGCGGGAGCAGCACGCGCCTTGCGGGCGGCGGCCGTGCCGGTGAAGGCGCCGGAAGGAGCGATCGACACCTGCGGAACCGGAGGCGATGCGAAGGGGACGCACAATATCTCCACCTGTGCCGCGTTCGTGGTGGCCGGGGCCGGTGTTCCCGTCGCCAAGCACGGCAACCGGTCGATTTCGTCGCGCTCAGGCTCGGCGGACGTGCTTGCCGCGCTTGGCGTCGAGATCGAATGCTCGCCCGAAACCATCGCCCGTTGCATTGCTCAGTGCGGGCTCGGCTTCATGTTCGCTCCAGCGCATCATCCGGCTATGCGTCATGTTGCCAAGGTGCGCAACGAACTCGGGATCCGCACCATCTTTAATCTGATCGGTCCTCTGACCAACCCCGCAGGGGCTAGGTATCAGTTGGTGGGCGTCTTCGGCGAACAATGGATCGAGCCGATCGCCCGCGTGCTCGGGCTGCTCGGCGTCGAGAGGGCCTGGGTCGTGCACGGGTCGGACGGGCTAGACGAATTGACCACAACCGGCATCAGCCACGTGGCGGTGCTCGATCGCGGCAAGGTGTCGACCTTCAAGATGTCGCCGCGCAATGCGGGTCTGCCCGAGGCGAGGCCGGAAGACCTCGCGGGAGGCGATGCCGTGGAGAATGCCGCCCATATCCGCGCGGTGCTCCAGGGCAATCGCGGGCCGCTCCGCGACATCGTGCTGCTCAACGCCGCGGCGGCGCTTCTCGTCGCCGGCAAGGCGGGTTCGCTCCGCGAGGGGGTCGAGCTTGCCGCCGAATCGATCGACAGCGGCAAAGCCAAGGCTGTTCTCGATGCGCTCGTCGAATTCAGCCATGCTAATGTCTGAGCCATGTCCGAAGTGCTCGACAGGATCCTGAGTTACAAGCGTGAGGAGATCGCCGCCGCGAAGCGCGCGGTGGACATCGGGACGATGGTCGAGCGCGCCAAGGCCGCGCCGCCGGTCCGTCCCTTTGCCCAGGCGCTCAGGTCGCGGATCGCGCTCGGACGCTTCGCGCTCATCGCCGAAATCAAGAAGGCGAGTCCGTCGAAAGGATTGATCCGCGCCGATTTCGATCCGCCGACGCTCGCCCGCGCCTATGAGCAAGGCGGCGCGGCCTGCCTCTCGGTTCTGACCGACACCCCCTCCTTCCAAGGAGCGCCTGAGTTTCTCACCGCCGCGCGCGCGGCGAGCAAGCTTCCCGTGTTGCGCAAAGACTTCATGATCGATCCCTACCAGGTGATCGAGGCCCGCGCGTGGGGCGCGGACTGCATCCTCATCATCATGGCGGCGGTCGACGATCCTACCGCGCGCGAACTTGCGGCCGCGGCTCAGGCGCTCGGCATGGACGTCCTCGCCGAGGTGCATGACGAGGCCGAGCTTGAGCGCGCGCTTGCCCTCGACACGCAGATGATCGGCATCAATAACCGCGATCTCAAGACCTTCGCCACCACGCTTGCCACGACCATGCGGCTTGCGCCGCTGGTGCCGAGCGATCGACTCGTGATCGCCGAAAGCGGCATCTTCACGCACGCCGACCTCGTGCGGCTCGCCGCGGCCGGCGTTCGCGCCTTCCTGGTCGGGGAGAGCTTGATGCGCCAGCACGACGTCGCGGCGGCAGCACGGGCGTTGCTCGGTGAATCGAACGCAGCAACGCGGACCGAGGCAGCCCAATGAAGGCGCGGCTCAGTCATCTCAATGAGAAGGGCGAGGCGCGCATGGTCGATGTCTCGGCCAAAGAGGTGACGAAGCGGACGGCGATCGCCGAGGGCTTCGTCTCCATGGCGCCCGCGACGCTCGATCTCATCCTCGCCGGCAAGGCGGAGAAGGGCGACGTACTCGCGACCGCGCGCATCGCCGGGATCATGGCGGCGAAAAGAACGCATGAATTGATCCCGCTTTGCCACCCCCTGCCGCTCACGCAGGTAGCCATCGAGTTCGAGCCGTCGCGCGATCCGCCTGGCTTGCGCATCGAGGCCACTGCCAAGGTCGATGCCAAGACCGGGATCGAGATGGAGGCGCTCACCGCGGTCGCCGTCGCCTGCCTCACCGTTTACGACATGTGCAAAGCGGTCGACCGGTCGATGTCGTTCTCAGGCATTCGCCTGCTCGAGAAGACCGGCGGCCGCTCGGGCCATTTCAAACGCTGATGGCACTCCTTGCCGTTGAGGAAGCCCTCGCCCGTGTGCTTGACGGGCTTTCGCCGCTCGAGGCCGAGCGGGTGGCGATCGAGAACGCGCATGGGCGCGTGCTCGCCGAAGACCTTGTCGCGCGGCTGACCCAGCCTCCCTTCGATGCTTCCGCCATGGACGGCTACGCTGTCAGGAGCACCGACGTCGCATCGCTCCCGGCGAGGCTTCGGGTGGTTGGTGTCGCCGCGGCCGGAGCGGGTTTCAAGCAGCGGCTCGGTTGGGGTGAGGCCGTGCGCATCTTCACCGGAGCACCGGTGCCCGAAGGGGCCGACACGATTGTCATCCAGGAGAATGCCGAGGAAGCGAACGGTGTGGTGACCATCAAGGAAGCCGCGCCGGAGCGTCACATCCGTCCGCGCGGCCAGGACTTTCGCGAAGGCGAGGCGCTGCTTTTTGCCGGCATGCGGCTTGGGCCGCGCGCGCTGATGCTCGCCGCGGCCATGAACCACGCCGAGCTTCTCGTCAGACGCAAGCCCAAGGTTGCGATCCTTGCCACGGGCGACGAAGTCGCCCCGCCGGGCTTCGAGCTTGGGCCCGATCAGATCGTCTCCTCCGTTCCTTACGGGCTTGCCGCTCTGATCGAGGCGGAGGGCGGCGAGCCGATGCGGCTCGGCATCGCCAAGGACGACGTGGAGAGCCTAGTTACGCTCGCCCGCTCGGGCAAGGCGGCGGATATTCTCGTGACCATCGGCGGGGCCTCGGTCGGCGAACGGGACCTCGTCGCGCGCGCTCTCGCCTCGGAGGGGCTCAAGCTCGAATTCGCCAAGATTGCCATGCGGCCGGGGAAGCCGCTGCTTTACGGCCGGCTCGGAGTTCAGCGGGTGCTCGGTTTCGCCGGGAACCCCGTCTCGGCGCTCGTCTCGGCACACGTCTTTCTGCGCCCGATGCTCCGGCGGCTGCTTGGGCGTGCCGAGAGCAAGCGCCCGCTGCCAGAGGCTTTAGCCGGGATGACGCTCAAGGCCAACGGCGAGCGTCAGCACTATATGAGGGCCATCTCCGAGTGGCGGGAGGACGGGACGCGCATCGTCAGCCCCCTCGCCTCGCAAGATTCCGCCCTCTCGGCCGATCTTGCCCGGGCCGACTGCCTGATCGTGCGCGAGCCTTTGGCTCCGGAACTGCCATGCGGCAACCGCGTGCGCATCATTCCGCTCGATTCCGATTAAGACCCCGGAAACCCGAATCACGCCAGCCAAGCGGATGGAGAAGGGCGCCCGACAGCAGCATATCGGGCATTCCTGCTTGCAGAACACAAACAGAACAGATAAAGTGTTCATGATTTGTACGGCGGCGTCGGCGACCGGCGCGGCCTTCAAGGGGACCAGGTTCAGACCGCTCTAGACGAGGATCAGATGCTCACACCGAAGCAGAAAGAGCTTCTCATGTTCATCCATGAGCGGTTGAAGGAGACGGGCGTTCCTCCCTCCTTCGACGAAATGAAGGAAGCGCTCGACCTCAAGTCGAAATCGGGCATCCACCGGCTCATTACCGCGCTCGAGGAGCGGGGTTTCGTGCGCAGGCTGCCGCACCGCGCCCGCGCCATGGAGATCGTGCGCCTGCCAGAGTCGGTGCCACAGGGCCTTGCCCAGCGCGCCCGCGGCTTTTCGCCTAGCGTCATCGAGGGGAGCCTGGGGCGCGTGCCGCAGGTCGCAGAGGGCGACGTCCCGCCTCAGACCGTCAGCGTGCCGCTCATGGGCCGGATCGCGGCTGGCGTGCCGATCGAGGCGATCCAGAACCGCATGAGCACCATCGAAGTGCCGCCCGAGCTGCTGTCCAAGGGCGAGCATTATGCGCTCGAGGTGAAGGGCGATTCGATGATCGATGCCGGCATCCTCGAGGGCGACACCATCATCGTGAAACGCTGCGACGACGCCAATAACGGCGATATCGTCGTGGCGCTCGTCGACGAGGCGGAAGCGACACTGAAACGCTTGCGCCGGCGCGGCGATTCGATCGCGCTCGAGGCGGCAAATCCCGCTTACGAGACGCGCATCTTCGGGCCGGATCGCGTGCGCGTTCAGGGGCGGCTCGTGGGGCTCATCCGCCGCTACTAGGCCCTCGCCCGCTATTCTTCGGGGGTACCGTCCAGGCGCCTGCCGTGAGCGCCCCCCTCGCTGCTATCCGCATCGGGTGTCGATTATGGCGTGCTGACAACCGCTCGGTCGGGCACCCAGGGCCGGCGTCCACGGGCGCTCGCCACCGACACGGCGCGGATCGAGAGACCTTCAATATAAAGCGCTTGCGCCCCGCCCGCTTTGAGCGCTCGCCGGTCAACGATCACGCGCGCCGCGCGGCATCTTTTACTCACGGTGAAGGGCGCGATGACGATGTCGGCCGTGCGGCAATCTTCCTCGAGAGCGGCCGGGTCGCGGATCAGTGCCACGAGCTTGCCCTTGACCGTTCCGATGCAACCCAAGAGGTCGCATCGAAAGGCGCCTGCCGCGCCGTCGCTCGATGCCGTGCTCGCATCCCGTTCGTCGCCGTCGGCGAGGAGCCAATTGTCGACGCTGTAGCTCGCGGCGGTGGCCGGCGGAATGACGAGATTGCCGCTTTCGGACCTGAGCGCCGCTGTCGCGCCGTCGCGGTCGATAAGCACGTCAGGCCGTGTCGAGGGAGGGGCAAGAGCAAGACCGAAAGCGGCAATGACGAGACCGAGCGCGCGCGTGCCGGTCTGCCAGAGACAGAGCCACAGGAGGCCGAGGACGATCAGCACGAGTGCCGCGCCTGAGATTTGCGGGAGCACGGTGACGGCGCCCGGCCAGCTTGCGACCCACTTGCCGATCCACACCATCGCGGCGATGCCGAGGCCCATGGCCTTCAACGGCCAAGCCTCGATGCCGAACGGCATGGCGACCAGCGCGAGCAGTGCCATGGGCATGATCAGGAAGCTCACGATGGGCGCGGCCAGCAGATTGGCGATCAGCCCATACTCGGTCATGCGATGGAAGTGATAGACGGCGAAGGGCGCAATGGCAGCGCTCGCCACGAGCGTGGTGAGGGCGGCGCCTCCGACCAAGGCCCCTCCCCTGTGCAGCGCTCGCCAGAGTGGGCTCACGTCGCCGAGGCGCTCGCGTCTTCGCGCGGCGAGCCATTCGTAGAGCGCGACAAGCGCTACCACGGCGGCGAACGACATCTCGAAGCTCGGGTCGAACAGCGATTCCGGCGAGACGACAAGGATTAGCAGTGCGGCTAGCGCGACATTGCGCATGGTCAGTGCCGGCCGGTCGAGCATCACAGCCACGAGCATGATGCTCATCATGATCCAGGAGCGTACGGTAGGCACGGAGGCACCGGAGAGTGCGAGGTAGAACGTGGCCGCGGCAAGCGCGGCGGCAGCCGCCCATTTCTTGATGGGATAGTTGAGCGCAAGGTGCGGCCAGAGTGCGAGCAGCGCACGCACGAGCCAGAACACGGTGCCAGCCATGATCGCCATGTGCAGGCCGGAGATCGAGAGGATGTGCGCGAGACCTGAGTCGCGCATCGTCTGCTTCGTCTCCTCCGAGATGCCTCCCTGCTCGCCGGTCACGAGCGCGACCGCGATCTCTCCCGCCTCGCCGGGGATCGCGGCACGAATGCGCGTGTTGATAGCGACGCGCAAGCGATCGACGGCGCTCCAGGCGGCGATATCCCAAGGTGGCCGAGGCGCATCCGCGACCCGCTCGACCTTGCTCGTGGCGTAGCCCGTGCCGCCGAGGCGGGCGAACCAGGCTTGGCGCGCGAAATCGAAGCCCCCGGGCTCGACCGGCTCGGGTGGCGGCTGGAGCGTTGCCTGAAGCGTGACGAGCAAGCCCGTCTTGTCGATGACATCCCCCTTGGCGGGGAGGGTCACGCGCACGCGGTAGGGGCGCTCGGAAGGTTGCAGGTCAGCGAGGCTCACGACCCGCAAGGTGACTCGGGCCCTCCCCTTGTCGCGAAGCTCATGCTGTTCGATGAAACCCCTCACCGGCACATAGCGAAGCTCATGCGAGAGCACCGGCGCACGCACCATCTCGGTGCGAAGCTTGGCGTCGGCAAAGCCGAGCGCGAAAGCAAGCCCAGCTCCGCCGATGGCAAGTCCGAGCGGCGCCGAACGAAGCGCGA
The DNA here is from genome assembly GCF_035650995.1 of Methyloceanibacter sp. Lineage (GTDB taxonomy): Bacteria > Pseudomonadota > Alphaproteobacteria > Rhizobiales > Methyloligellaceae > Methyloceanibacter. The sequence goes on from NZ_DASRGO010000152.1 coordinate 8,329, forward strand.
GACAAAGCCCGAGCGCACCCAGGACGAGTGCAGCGGCAACACGTAAGCCCGGCTCGTCGTCGAGCGCGAAATACGTGACGATGCCGCCCGCGAACAGGACCGGGATCCAGACGAACCAGCGGTCGGCTTCGCGTTCGAGCGCGCGCCCTGCAGCAGAGAGGATAACGAGGATCAGGCCGTCCCGGCCTTTGCGGGGCCGGTAACCCTCCACATCGAGGTCGTCGTTTCCCGGACCGCCCATGGCCGAGCCCGCAAGCCGGCAGTCGCGCTCCTCCCGCGCTCGCCCTTACCCCGCACCCGGCCCCATGTTACATGACGCCCGCATCAACCCCTAGCCCCAGAGGAAGTCTCGCCGCGGCCTATGAGCGACAACAAAGTCATCACGCGTTTTGCCCCCTCGCCAACCGGCTACCTGCATATCGGCGGCGCGCGCACGGCGCTGTTCAATTGGCTGTATGCCAAGCACACCGGCGGCAAGATGCTGCTGCGCATCGAGGATACCGACCAGGCGCGTTCGACCGAAGGGGCGATTCTTGCCATTCTCGACGGCTTGCGTTGGCTCGAGCTCAATTGGGACGGCGAGCCGGTCTACCAGCTTGCCCGCGCCGAGCGGCACCGCGAGATCGCCCAGAAATTGCTCGCCGAGGGCAAAGCCTATCGCTGCTACGCCAGCGCCGAGGAGTTGCAGGCGATGCGCGAGAAGGCCCGCGCCGAAGGCCGTCCAGTCGGCTATGACGGCACCTGGCGCCATCGCGATCCATCCGAGGCGCCGCCCGGCGTCGAGCCCGCCATCCGTTTCAAGGCGCCCCGCGAGGGCGACACCGTGATCGAGGATCGCGTGCAGGGGCGCGTGGTGTTCAACAACAAGGAGCTCGACGACCTGGTCATCCTGAGGAGCGACGGCTCGCCTACCTACAATCTTTCGGTGGTGGTCGACGACCACGACATGGGCATCACGCACGTGATACGCGGCGACGACCATCTCACCAACGCGGCGCGTCAGACTCAGATTTACAAGGCTCTCGGCTGGGACACTCCGGTCTTTGCCCACGTTCCGCTAATCCACGGCCCTGACGGCGCCAAGCTCTCCAAGCGCCACGGCGCGCTCGGCGTCGAGGCGTACCGCGCCATGGGCTACCTGCCGGCGGCGCTACGCAATTACCTCGTCAGGCTCGGCTGGAGCCACGGCGATGACGAGATCATGTCCACCGAGCAGATGATCGAATGGTTCGATCTCGATGCGATCGGCCGATCGGCGGCGCGGTTCGATTTCGTCAAGCTCGAGAATTTGAACGGGCATTATCTCCGCGAGACGCCGGACGCCGAGATCGTGCGCCGGCTCAAGGCGCTTGTTCCCGAGCTTCCCGATGGCGCCGCTGTCGATGCGCGCATCGGCTCTGCGGGTTGGGAGAAGATCGAGCGCGCGATGCCAGGACTGAAAGAGCGCGCCAAGACTCTCGTTGAGCTTCTCGACAGCGCGAGCTTCCTATTCGTCAAACGCCCGCTCACGCTCGATCAGTCGGCGGAGAAGCTTCTCGACCCGCAAGGGCGCGACACGATCGCGCAACTCCTTCCGCGGCTTGAGGCGGTCGAGCCCTGGACGGCGGATGTGCTGGAGACCGCCGTTCGGAGCTTTGCCGATGCGACCGGACGCAAGCTCGGCAAGGTTGCCCAGCCGCTGCGCGCCGCATTGACAGGGCGATCCACATCCCCAGGAATTTTCGACGTCCTCGACGTTCTCGGGAGGGAGGAGTCGCTTGCCCGCTTGCGCGACCAGACGACTGCAATCGAATCTGCTTAACATTTGAGCATGAAGCGTTGTTGCACTGCGGAAGCATTGGCGCGAAAATGCGGCAGTGCAAAAAAACACGGTCGCTTGGCGTTTAGGGCCGGTGTACCCAACAGGATGGTCATAGGAGCCTTTAGATGAGCGTCGCAGAAAACCTCCCGACGTCGGGCGCCGGCGAGGCATCCGTCATAATCGATGGGGCGAGATACGATCTGCCGGTCAAGAAGGGCACGCTCGGACCCGACGTCATCGACATCAACAGTTTCTACCAGGAGACGGGGCACTTCACCTACGACCCTGGCTTCACCTCGACGGCAAGCTGCGAGTCGAAGATCACCTTCATCGACGGCGACAAAGGCGTGCTGCTCTATCGCGGCTACCCAATCGATCAGCTCGCCGAGCACGGTACGTTCCTCGAGACGGCCTACCTTTTGCTCTACGGCGAGCTGCCGACCCGGGCGCAGTACGAGGACTTCAAGACCCGCATCACCAAGCACACCATGGTGCACGAGCAGATGACGCGGTTCTACACCGGGTTCCGGCGCGACGCGCACCCCATGGCGGTCATGGTCGGCGTGGTCGGCGCGCTGTCGGCCTTCTATCACGACTCGATCGACATAAAGGACCCGGCGCAGCGCGAGATGGCCTCGATCCGCATGATCGCCAAGATGCCGACCATCGCGGCGATGGCCTACAAATATTCGATCGGCCAGCCGTTTATCTATCCGCGCAACGAGCTCGATTACTCGGCGAACTTTCTCCATATGTGCTTCGCGGTGCCGTGCGAGGAGTACAAAGTCGATCCCATCCTTTCGCGTGCGATGCGACGCATTTTCATTCTGCATGCCGACCACGAGCAGAACGCCTCGACATCGACGGTCAGGCTGGCCGGTTCCTCGGGCGCCAATCCATTCGCTTGCATCTCTGCGGGCATCGCCTGTCTCTGGGGCCCGGCCCATGGCGGTGCCAACGAGGCGGCGTTGCAGATGTTGCAGGAAATCGGCACGGTGGATCGCATCCCGGAGTACATCAAGCGCGCCAAGGACAAGAACGACTCGTTCCGCCTCATGGGGTTTGGCCATCGCGTCTATAAGAACTACGACCCGCGGGCGAAGATCATGCAGAAGACCTGTCACGAGGTGCTCGAGGCGGTCGGCCACGGTGACGATCCGATCCTGAAAGTCGCGCTCGAACTCGAGCGCATCGCGCTTTCGGACGACTACTTCATCCAGAAGAAGCTCTATCCGAATATCGACTTCTACTCGGGCATCACGCTGAAGGCGCTCGGCTTCCCGACCGACATGTTCACCGTGCTGTTCGCCATCGCGCGGACGGTCGGTTGGATCGCCCAGTGGAAGGAGATGATCGAGGATCCGTCGCAGCGCATCGGACGGCCGCGTCAGCTCTATACCGGCGCGACGGAGCGCACTTACGTGCCGATGGAGGCAAGGTCCTAGGGCGCCGAGCTCTTTGTTTCCTGAGGTACGGGCTCGCCGACGAGGAAAAGGCCCTGGCGGTTGGCAGCGTCGATGGTGCGCGCGAGTTCCGCCACGAGAACCTGCCCCGCCGCGACGGCGATGCCGGCAAGCCCTGCAGCAGCGGCGCGTCTCACGGTTTCGGACCCGATCGTCGGCAGGTCGATGCGCTGTTCCTGACCTGGCTTGGGCGCCTTGACCAGAACGCCCGCCCGGCCCGGCAGGCTCACCCGGCCCGATTGGCGAAGCTCTACGATGCGCGCCAGCATGGCATCGGTGCCCTCCGCCGCTTCAACGGCCAGGACGTGGCCTTTGGCGATTACGGCTGCCTGCCCGATGTCGAGATGTCCGAGCGAGGCGACGACGCGGAAACCGAGTTCGATATCGGCGCGATCCTCCCCGGAAGGAGCTTTGTCGCCCAAGATGCCCACGCCGACGAGAAGATCGGGCAGCACTTCCTCGGGGCCGTGCACCCGGTACCCTTTCTGTTCGAAGAAATCGACGATGCGCGAGAGGATGTTGTCGTCGCCGCCTTTGCCAAGGCTTAAGAGGAAGGGCAGGTGTTTGACTGCGGTAAAATCGAACTTGACGTTTGCGAGGTCAGGCCGGTTAACGCCGCCGACGATGACGAGATCGCGGCAACCGTGGTCATCGAGCGCACCGAACAGCTTGCCTAGTTCGCCCCACTTCATCCAGGTATGGGAAAAGCGCTCGATTTCGTCGCTCGCCTCGCCGCGGATGCCGACGATATGAACCGGGAGCCCGCGCGCGGTCGCCGCCTCCGCCAGCAGGCAAGGAAGCGGCCCCCTTCCCGCTACAATTCCAAGCGGTCCGTCGATGTGCCGCTTCGAGCGATCTCCCCGCTCCGGGACATCATCTGTTCGGTGTCGCGACATTGATGGGCACGCAGAACGAGCGCTCCGAGTCGGTCTTCATGAAGTCGATGACCTGTCGTACGAGGGCGTTGGACCCGAACATGCTTTCAACGTCTTCAAGCCGCTCTTTCAAGGTCCCGTCGTTCGAGAACAGCATGCGATAGGCCTGCCGCAACTCGTGGATCTGCTCGCGCGGAAAGCCGCGGCGCTTCAGCCCGATAATGTTGAGACCGCACAAATTGGCGCGGTTGCCGATCGCCATGCCGAAGGGGATCAGGTCTGCGCCGATACCTGACATGCCGCCGACGAAGGCGTAAGCGCCGATGCGTACGTGCTGATGCACGGCGGAGAGACCGCCGAGGATAGCGCCGTCGCCGACCGAAACATGTCCGGCGAGCGTGGCATTATTGACCAGCGTGACGTTGTCGCCGACCTCGCAGTCGTGAGCGATATGCGAGCCGATCATCAAGAAGCAACCGGACCCGACCTTGGTGGTCATGTGGCCGCTCGCGGTGCCCGGATGGATGGTCACGTGCTCGCGAATGATGGTCTTGGTGCCGACGACGATGGTGCTCGGCTCGTCGCGGAATTTCACGTCCTGCGGCGCCTTGCCGAGACAGACGAAAGGATAAACCTGACACTCGGGGCCGAGCGTAACGCGCCCGGCGATCACGACATGAGAATGGATAACCGTGCCCGCGCCGAGCTCCACGTCCGGTCCGATCACGCAAAACGGACCGATCTCGACGTTCGGCCCAAGTTTCGCTCTTGGGTCGACCAGGGCGGTCGCATGGATGTTGGTCATGCTTGCTCGGGGGTGTCCACGATCACGGCGCTGACCTCGGCTTCGGCCACAAGTTGGCCCTCGACATGCGCCTGGGCGCGAAAGCGCCAAACGCGACCGCGGTTGCGCATCTTCTGGACGTGGTAGTGCAGGGTGTCGCCCGGCACCACCGGCCTACGGAACCTCGCTTTGTCGATGGCCATGAAATAGACGAGCGGAGGTTCCTCGAACTTCTCGAGGTGGCGCATGCAGAGCGCGCCGGCAGTCTGCGCCATGCCTTCGATCAAAAGCACGCCGGGCATCACGGGATTGCCGGGAAAATGACCCTGGAAGAACGGCTCGTTGGCGGTGACGTTCTTGATGCCGATGGCCGAACGGTCGCCATCCATTTCGATGATCCGGTCGACGAGAAGGAACGGATAGCGATGCGGCAGAAGCTTGAGGATATCGACGGCCTCCGCCCTCCCCAGACTCGCCTTTGTTCCGCTCTCGTTCATTCGTTCAGGCTCCCGTGGCGAGGTCCGGCCTACTCGCCGGGTATGTCTTCGCCCTGATCAAGCTTCAAGTCCTTACGTTCGGCGAGCTTGCGCAACAGCGTAAGCTCGCGAAACCACAATCGAACCGGTTTGGCGGGCGTCCCTCCCCAACGCGAGCCGGGGGGTACGTCGCCGCGCACATTACTGCTCGCAGCTATCTGTGCGCCAGTCCCGATCTTGACGTGCCCGACCACCCCTACTTGGCCCCCGAGGGCTACGAAATCGCCAAGCTCGGCGCTTCCTGAAATACCGGTCTGGGCCACGATGACGCAATGCCTACCAACGACCACGTTGTGCCCGATCTGCACGAGATTATCAATTTTTGTACCCTCGCCGATTACGGTATCGCGCAAGGCTCCGCGGTCGATGGTGGTGTTAGAGCCGATTTCCACGTGGTCCTGGATAATCACGCGGCCGATTTGCGGCAGTTTCAGGTGCCCGCGCGGGCCCATAGCGAAGCCAAATCCGTCCTGACCGATGGCGGCGCCGGCGTGGATGATGACATGGTTGCCCACCAGCGCATGCGTCACGGAGGCGTTGGGGCCGACGAAGCAGTCGCGCCCGATATACACGCGGTAGCCGACGACGGCGCCAGCGGCGATCTTTGTGCCGCTGCCAATTCGGGCTTCCCGACCGATGATGGCGCCAGGCTCGATGGTCGCGCCAGATTCGATGACGGCGCTCGGATGGATGAGACCGGCCGATCTGACCGATGCGTCTTCGATCGCAACCTTGGGTCTTAAGGCCTGAGGATAAAACAGGGTCAGCGCCTTGGCAAAAGCCCGGTAAGGCTCAGGCGTGATCAGGCGGGCAACCCCGACTGGCGCCTGAGAGGCAAATTTCGGGGAGACGAAGCAGGCGCTCGCCCCTGTCTTGGCGAAGACCGGCAGATATTTGCGGTTGTCGAGAAAGGAAAGGTCGCCCTGTCCAGCGCTGTCGAGCGGTTTCACGTCCTTGATGAGCAAGTCGGAGTCGACGCCGTCTGCCAACCTCGCCTCGCCCGCCGCGGCAATGGCACTCAAGGAAAACGGGCCGGCGCGCTCGTAGAAACCCGGATGTTCCATCAAAATCCCAGCGGGCAAGCCCCGCGTCCTAAACCGTGACGCGAAGCCATAAACGGAATCCGCTTGTTTTAGAAGTTCGTTGAGGCACCGAAACGGAAAATCTCGGTTCGGTCGAAATCGGCCTTAAGCAGGGCCTGGGCGATATCGGCGCGAAGCGGGCCGAGCGGCGATTGCCATATGAGGCTGAAGCCGGTGGACAGGCGAACCTGAGAGCTGTCGAAGATGAAGCTGCCTTCCTGGTTGACGGCATTGATCGCGAGCTGGCTCGGGTCCCAGAGCGAGCCCGCGTCGACGAACACCGCACCCTGCATGCCAAGGTTGTCAGGGATGAACGGGAACGGGAAACGCACCTCGGCGGTCGTCGCCCAGAACATCTGGCCGCCGAGAGAGTCGCGCCGGCAATTCTTTATCCTCTGGCCGTCGATTGGGTCTTCGCAGGCGTCACGAGGACCGAAGCCTGCGCGTTCGAAGCCGCGCACCGTCTCTCCGCCCTTGAAGAACAAGTCGGTCAGGCGGACATCCTGACCTCCCCACCCGAAAATATCACCGCCCTGCACCCGACCAACCAGCGTGACCTTATTGGTAATGGGATAGTAGGCGCGCGCGTCGGCCACGGAACGTACATAGTTCACATCGCCGCCAAGGCCGGCGAGATCCTGCGAAAAGGACGCGAAAACGCCGGTTGTTGGCGCTTGCGGAAGATTGCGCGTGTCGTAAGCGACCGTGTAGCCGACGCTCGAGACATTGACCGTGCCGGCGGCCTGCTTGACGGCGAGCGAGGCGTTGTCGCTCACGTCGAAAATGTCCTCATTCTCGAACTTGTAGCGCAAGCCGAGCTGCGTATTGTCGGCGATGGGGAAACCGATACGGACGTCGCCGCCCGCGTCTCGCTCCTGGAAAGAGGCGACATTGGTCAGGTCAACCGTCTTGTAAAAGGCGTCGAAACCCGCCGCCATGTTGCGATCGAGGAACTGCGGTTCCGTGAAGCTGAAATCGACCTGGGCTCGCTCAAGACTGCCGGAGAAGCCAAGCCTGACATACTGGCCTTTGCCCATCAAGTTGCGCTCGGTGATGCTGACGTCGCCGATCACGCCTTCGCTGGTAGAGTAGCCGGCGCCGAAGGAGAGCTCCCCAGTCGGCTGTTCTTGAACCTTCACGGTGAGGATCACCCGGTCTGGCGCGCTGCCAGGATCGGTGTCGATATCCACCGTTTTGAAGAAACCGAGCGCCCGAAGCCGTTTCCGCGCCGCCTCGACCAGGAGGCGGTTATAAGCGTCGCCTTCGGCCAACCGGAACTGGCGCCGGATCACCTTGTCCTCGGTGCGGAAATTGCCGACGATATTAATGCGCTCGATGTAGATGCGTGGACCTTCCTCGATGACGTAGACGATGCCCATGGTATGGGTGGCCTCGTCGCGTTCGAAGCGGGGCCGAACCTGTCCGAATGCATAACCCTGTTGCGAGACGGCGATGGTCAAGGCCTCGACGGTCTTCTCCACTTTCTCGGCGTTATAGACCCGCCCGGTTCGAGTGAGGATTGATCCGCGCAAGGCGTCGATGTTGAGCGAGGGGAGTGCGCTCTCGATGTCGATGGCGCCGAAGCGGTAGCGCTCGCCTTCGCTGATGGTGAAGGTGATATAGAAGCCTCGTCCGTCGCGATCGAGATCCGCCGTCGCCGAGACGATGCGCGCGTCGGCATAACCGTTCTTAAGGTAGAACTGCCGGAGCAGCTCGCGGTCGAGGCTCAACCGGTCGGGGTCGTAGATATTGGTGTTCTTGAGGAAGCTCAAGAGATTCGTCTGCGTGGTCGAGATCACGAACCTGAGCTGCGAATCGCTGAACGCTTCATTGCCGATGAAATTGATGGCCCTGATCTTGGTGGTCGGCCCCTCGTTGATCTCGAACACGACATCGATGCGATTGTTGTCGAGGTTGATGATCTTGGGATTGACCGCGGCCGCGTAATAACCCTGCCGCCGATAGACGTCGAGGATGCGCTGAACGTCGGCCTGGACGCGGGCGCGCGTGTAGACCGCGCGCGGCTTGAGTTGAACCTCCGCGGCGAGTGCGTCGTCCTCGACCTCCCGGTTTCCTTCGAAGGCGACGCGGGCAACGATCGGATTTTCCTGGACGACCACGACCACGGTCGAGCCTTCGCGCCTGATGCGCACGTCCTGGAACAGACCGGTGGCAAAAAGAGCTTTTAGCGATTCGTCGATCTGGGCGGGGTCATAAACATCGCCGGCGGTGAAGGTGAGATAGGAGCGCACCGTCTCGGGCTCCACGCGCTTGTTGCCTTCGACCCGGATGCTTTGGATTACCTCTTGCGCGTGTGCGGATAGATCGCCGAACCCTGCGCTGAGACCCAGCGAGAGCGGGACGCTACTCAACACTAGGAGGGTCGCGAGCAACCCTCTGGCAAACGTCCACCGCACCATTGCTGGTGTCTTTCCCCTCGAAGCCGATCCCCGCCGCCGCGCTGGCTTTGAGACCGAAACTGGCCACTGTTTTGTGGCCGATTTTTGATTCAAACCCCGTCAACAGAGCGGGGGCTCACCAGCCCCCGTTCCGAGTCTCGTTATTGCACGCCATACTCATAAAAATTTCAAGTGAATCAAGTCATTCCAGGTTGCAAAAATCATCAGCATGAGGACAAAGGCGAGCCCGATCCTGAAGCCCATCTCCTGAGTTCCTTCGCTGAGTGGGCGACCCCTGAGCGCCTCGATCCCGTAGAACAGAAGGTGTCCGCCATCCAGCATCGGGATGGGGAACAGGTTGATCAACCCAATGCTCACCGAAATGATCGCACAGAGGTTGAGGAGCGCGAGGAAACCAGCGGTCGCCACCTGTCCCGACACTTGAGCAATTCTGATGGGCCCGCCAAGTTGATCGGCTGATTCTCTTCCGGTCACCACATCGTAGAGATAGCCGAGCGATCGGGCGATGACGAAGTACGTCTCCTTGATCGCCATCACAAAGGCCGTGGCCGGATCGTGACGCTTTAGTGTCCATTCCTCGGGTGCAGCCTGCCGCTGAATACCAAGGAGCCCGATCCGCATCTCGTTACCGAAGCGGTCGGTGATCGTCTTGAGCTCCGGGGTCACCGTGATGTCGATGGTCTTGCCGCCGCGGTCGACGACGAAATGGAGCGCCTGGCCCGGACTCATGGCGACGATACGCTGCATCTCGCCGAAGGTCTCGATCTTGGCGCCGTCGATGCTGATGACACGGTCACCCGGCAGGAATCCGGCCTTTTCCGCTGCGCTACCCGGATTCACAATGTCCACTTTGGGTGCGGTGATGCGCTCGCCGAAAATGCCGAAGATGGCCGTAAAAATGACGATGGCGAGCAGGAAATTTGCGATCGGGCCGGCAGCAACGACGGCAGCACGCTGACCGAGCGACTTGCCCTGAAAACTCCGCGCGCGCTCCTCCGGTGTGAGCTGCTCAAGCGTTCGGCGCCCGCCGCCGGCGCTCGCTGCGTTCTCGTCGTCGATGAACTTCACGTAGCCGCCGAGCGGGATCCACGAGATCTTCCAGCGCGTGCCGTGCCGGTCGGTGAAACCAACAATCTCAGGTCCGAAGCCGATGGAGAACGCTTTGATGCCGACGCCGCAGCGACGCGCGACAAGAAAGTGGCCAAGCTCGTGGACAAACACAACGACAGTCAGGACGAAGATGAAGGGAACGAGATAGCCGAGCGCGGTATCACCGAAGCCCGCAAGCTTAAGAATTGTGTCCATACGGCAAACTACCTTCGAATTTGGGCCCTTCTTAGCCCGCCTTAGCCCGCCAACGCAAACCGGCTCAACAGCGCGGAGGCGCGATTGCGCGCCGCGGAATCGACGGCGAGCACGGCTTCGACGGTGGTAGGCGCTGAGGCGACGAGATCGGGGCATGCCGCGAGCGTCGCCTCGACGAGGGAGGCAATCGAGAGGAAGCCGATCCGCCGTCTGAGGAACGCTTCAACGGCGACTTCATTGGCCGCATTGAGCACGGTCGGAGCGCCGCCACCCGCTTCGAGCACTTGCCGCGCCAAGCGGAGGGCGGGGAAGCGCGCCACGTCCGGCGCCTCAAAGGTCAAAGCACCGAGCTTCGCGAGATCGACGCGGCCGTTCGGCACGTGCATGCGTTCGGGCCAGGCGAGGCTATAGGCGATCGGCGTGCGCATGTCGGGGCAGCTCATGTGCGCGATCACGGAGCCGTCGGCAAGATAGACGAGACAGTGCACGATCGACTGCGGGTGGACCAGAACGTCGAGCTTGTCGGGCGGGAGGGCGAAAAGATGATGCGCCTCGATGAGTTCCAGGCCCTTGTTCATCAAGGTCGCCGAATCGATGGTAACTTTGGGCCCCATCGACCAGTTGGGGTGGTTCAGCGCCTGCTCAGGACGGGCGTCGGCCATCTGGGCGAGGGTCCAGGCGCGGAACGGGCCGCCGGACGCGGTGATGCATATCCTCTCGATCCGCTCGGGCTTGGCGCCGACCATGGCTTGTGTCGCCGCCGAATGTTCCGAGTCGACGGGAAGCAGCGTCGTGCCGGAGCGGGCGACCTCGGCCATGAAGATCGCCCCGGCGGTAACGAGGCATTCCTTATTGGCGATGGCGGTCGCAGTTCCTTGCCGGACCGCCTCGAGCGTCGGCCTGAGCCCGGCCGCGCCGACAATCGCCGCCATAACCCAATCGGCCGGACGGCGAGCCGCCTCGAGCAGAGCTTCCTCGCCCGCCGCCGCCTCAATGCCGGTGCCGGCGAGAGCCGCCTTCAGCGATGCATAACCGCTCGGATCGGCGACCACGGCGAGTTCGGCCCGATGCAGGATGGCAAGCTCGGCAAGCCGGGCGACGTTCCGTCCGCCGGTCAGCGCCACGACCTGATAGGCCGAGGCGTTCCGCCCGATCAGGTCGAGCGTGTTTTCGCCGATCGAGCCGGTTGCGCCGAGCACCGTGATCCGCCGCGGAGCCGATGCGTGCCGCTCCAGTTCTCTGGTGAAAGATGATGGGGACTGAAGCACGGTTCTCCTTCACCACATGAGTAGTCCGCGGGCCGGGCTGGCCGGGTCGCGGAGCGCGATCAAGCCAGCCAGGATCGCGGCAATGAGAAGACCATCAATACGGTCCAAAAGTCCACCGTGACCTGGGATGAGCTGGCTCATGTCCTTGGCCCCAAAATGGCGCTTTACCGCGCTTTCGAGCAGATCTCCGAGCTGGCAGGCGAGGGCGAGAGCGACGCTTGCGAGCGCAAGCCGCCAAGCCGAGCTGTCCTTAAGGGTGAGCGCGAATAAGTAGCCGACAAGGGCCGGGGTCAGCGCGCCGACGATGAAGCCGCTCCACGTCTTGCGGGGCGAAATGCGCGGCGCGAGCTTTGGGCCCCCGATCAGCCGCCCCGCCGCGTAGGACGCGGTGTCGGTGGCCCAGGCGACGGCAAATAGATAGAGAACGGCCACCGCGCCGAGTGAAACGTCGCTGCGGAGGAAGGCGAGTGCGGCAGCCGGTAGTACCGCATATAGGAGCCCACCAAACGACCAGGCGAGATGGCCCGAGGACGAGCTCGACAGCACGACTGCTCCGGCGCCCACAAGAAATGCAAGCGCGCCAAGACCGGGGCGCCCGAGCGTGAGCAGAAGCGCAACGGCTGCAACCGTGGCCGCCTCGATGATGGCAACGCGGTCGAGCCCCTCGCCCCTTACGAGCCGCCCCCATTCCCAGGCGACGATCACGCCCGCAACGATGATAAGCACGAGAAAGGACCAGGGGCTTGCAATTGCCGCTCCGAGTGCGAGCGCAGCGAGCACCAGCGCAGACGCGAGCCGCAAGAGGACTTCCGATTTCGGTCTTTCTGCTCCGCCGCGATCATTCTCGGGGAGCGTCCGGCTCCCTGTCACGCGGTCGATCTCGCCGAGGTCCCGCCGAAGCGCCGGTTGCGCCGCTGATACTCGGCGAGGGCGGCCTCGAGCTGCTCGCGGGAGAAGTCGGGCCAGTAGCAATCGACGAACACGAACTCGCTGTATGCGACCTGCCACAAGAGGAAGTTGGACAGCCTGAGCTCGCCGCTCGTGCGGATGAGAAGATCAGGATCGGGCAAGCCGGCGGTGTCGAGATAGGCGGCGAAGCGCTCCTGGGTGATGTCGGCAGGATCGAGCACGCCCTTGGCCACGTCCTCGGCAAGGCGGGCGGCGGCGCGGGCGATCTCGTCGCGTGCGCCGTAATTGAAAGCGATGGTCAGGTTGAGCGCGGTGTTGTCCTTGGTCAGCTCGATCGCGTCGTCGATCATTCTGAGGAGGTCAGGCGCGAGCCCGGCGCGGGTGCCGATCACCCGGATCTTTACGCCGTTCTTGTGCAAGTCGGCGAGGTCGCGGCGTACGAAGCGGCGCAGCAAACCGAACAGGTCGTTGATCTCTTGCCGCGGACGCGACCAGTTCTCAGAGGAGAAGCTGAACAGAGTGAGATGGGTAATGCCGAGCTCTTGGGCGGCGCTGACGGTGCGCCTCACCGCCTCGACGCCTTTGCGGTGACCTTCGGCGCGCGGCAGCCCGCGCTCGGCGGCCCAGCGACCGTTGCCATCCATGATGATGGCGATATGACGGGCAACAGGCCGATCGGTCGCCTTGAAGGCAAGCTTATCCATCGCCAACGTCACGGTGGGCTGCTCCGGTTTGGGGTAGGACGGCGTGCATGTCCCCCTACCCGATTAGACCTGCATGATCTCGGCTTCCTTGCTCGCAAGGGCCTCGTCGATTTCCTTGATAATCTTGTCGGTCAAGTCCTGCACCTTGGTCGAAAGCGCGTGGTGCTCGTCCTTGCCAATCTCGTGCTCCTTCTCGGCCCGCTTCAAGTGCTCCATGCCGTCGCGGCGGACATTGCGGACGGCAACTCGCGCGGTTTCTGCATATTTGTGCGCGACCTTGACCAGCTCCTGGCGTCGCTCCTGATTGAGCTCGGGGATCGGGAGGCGCAAGAGCTGGCCCTCGACGACCGGGTTCAGTCCGAGATCGCTCTCTCTGATCGCGCGGTCGACGGCGCCGACCTGGCTCCGGTCCCAGACTTGGACCGTGATCATTCGCGGCTCGGGCACGTTAATGGTCGCGAGCTGATTGAGCGGCATAGGGTTGCCGTAGGCCATGACCGTGATCGGGTCGAGCAGGCTCGCATTGGCGCGTCCAGTGCGCAAGCCGCCGAATTCCTGCTTGAGCACGGTCAGAGCGCCGCGCATCCGCCGTTCGATCTCTTTAAGGTCGAAGCCAGACATCTCGCCTTCCCTGCGGGCCCGCCCCGGCCGAAATAAGCTCGAGGTCAGGGATGAATTCGTTCGCTCGCGCGATCGTTAAGCGCTTCCTCAAGCTCCTCGTCCGCCGTCGATTGTGGTCGAGGAACCCTTCCCTTGCAGCACGCGAGCCAAGCTGCCTTGGCTCTTGATGGAAAACACAATTATCGGAATTCGATTGTCTCGGGCAAGGGCGATTGCGGCGCCGTCCATGATGCGCAAATCCTGCTTAAGAACGTCGTCGTAACTCAGCCGGTCATAGCGTTTGGCGGTCGGTGTCGTCTTCGGGTCGGCGCTATAGACGCCGTCGACCTGGGTGGCCTTGAGTAGGGCATCGCAGCCCAGTTCCGCCGCCCTGAGCGCCGCCGCCGTGTCGGTGGTGAAAAAGGGATTGCTGGTGCCGCCGGCGCAAATTACCACCCTGCCCTTGTCGAGATGATCGAGCGCCTTGTCGCGGATATAGGCCTCGCAGACCGTGGGCATAGGAATGGCCGAGAGCACGCGCGCAGGCCGGCCCTCGCGCTCGATCGCCGCCTGGAGGGCGAGCGCATTCATGACGGTCGCGAGCATGCCGACATAATCGGCGCGGGCGCGATCCATGCCGACTTCGGACGCCATCAGACCGCGGAAGATATTCCCGCCGCCGATCACGAGGCACATTTCGGCGCCTGCCTGAGCCGCCGCCGCGACGTCGCGGGCAATGGGCGCGATAACGTCGAGATCGATGCCGTAGCCCTTATGGCCAGCCAGCGCCTCGCCCGATAACTTGAGCAGAATGCGCTGGAAGCGGAGGCCCTTGGCCGGTGCCGTCTCTGCCATCAGCCTCACCTCCCCGCTTGGCCGCAGGCTTCGCGGGACATTATAGCCCGAGATCGCCCGAGGGGCCCTCCGCAAACGCGATCCCTAGGCCGCCTCCTCGCTCGAGCGGTCGATACCCTCGCCCAGCGCGAAACGATGGAAGCCGGTGATCTTGATCGGCGCGCCGGCCCCTTTTTCCGCGGCCGCGACGGCCTTCGCCACGGTCGTGTCAGGGTCGTGCACGAAGGACTGCGCGAGAAGCACGACTTCCTCGTAGAACTTACGCAGACGTCCCTCGACCATCTTCTCGATGACGTTCGCCGGTTTGCCGGACTCCTTCGCCTGCTCGATCAACACCGCGCGCTCGCGGTCGACGAGCGTCTTGTCTAGGCTTTCGACGTCGATGGCTTGCGGATTGGCGGCGGCGATGTGCATCGCAACCTGACGCCCGAAGCTCTTGAGCGTCTCAGCATCGCCAGTCGACTCGAGCGCGACGATGACGCCGATCTTGCCGAGTCCCGGAGCCATCTGGTTGTGGATGTAGCTCGCCACCGCGCCGTTCTTCACCGCCAGGTAGGCCGTGCGGCGCAGAGTCATGTTCTCGCCGATCGTGCCGATCGCCTCCTTGATAGTGTCGGCGACGCTCTGCTTGCCACCAGGGAATTTCGCCGCGGCGAGTTTGTCGAGGTCGCCCTTGGCGCCGAGCGCCGCCTCGGCGATGCCCTTGGCCATTTTCTGAAACGCCTCGTTGCGCGCGACAAAGTCGGTCTCGGAATTGACCTCGACGAGGGCCGCTTGCTTCGCGTCGGCCGCAAGCCCGATCAGGCCTTCGGCGGCGACGCGGCCAGCCTTCTTGGCCGCCTTGGCGAGGCCCTTGGCCCTCAGCCAATCAACGGCCGCTTCCATGTCGCCGCTCGTCTCCGCGAGCGCCGCCTTGCAGTCCATCATGCCCGCGCCGGTCTTCTCGCGCAGGTCTTTGACCATGGTTGCGGTAATGGTCATGCCGTTCCTCTATCAAGAGCCGCTTCGCCGGTTGCGACGCGGGTGATTCTAGCTCTCGGCCTCTTCGCCGGTGCTCTCGGCCCTGCCCTTGCGCGGACCGCGGCGATCAGGACGACCTTTGCCGTTGGCCGGGCCTCTCGCCTCGCTGCGCTGGGGCTTCTTGCGGCGGTCGGACTTGGCCGGTTGCTCCGAAGCCTCATCGCCCTCAAGCCCGGGCTCGCCGACCGGTTCCTCGGCCGCACCGACGTCGATGCCAATGGCCCCTTGGGCGCGTTCAATGCCGTCGAGGGCCGCACGCGAGATCAGGTCGCAATAAAGCGTGATGGCGCGGCCCGCGTCGTCGTTGCCGGGGATCGGATGGCTGATCCCGTCCGGATCGCAGTTCGAATCGACGACTGCGACGACAGGCATATGAAGCTTGCGCGCTTCGGCGATCGCGATCGCTTCCTTGTTGGTGTCGATCACGAACAGGAGGTCAGGCAGAGCGCCCATGTCTTTGATGCCGCCGAGCGACCGCTCGAGCTTCTCCTTCTCGCGGGTTAGCTGAAGGAGTTCCTTCTTGGTCAGGCCGTGGGTTTCGCCCGCGAGCATTTCCTCGAGCGACTTCAGGCGCTTGATCGAATTCGAGATGGTTCGCCAATTGGTCAGCGTGCCGCCCAGCCAGCGGTGATTGACGTAGTACTGGGCGCATGACTTGGCGGCATCGGCGACGGCCTCGGACGCCTGGCGCTTAGTGCCGACGAAGAGGACGCGGCCGCCCTTCGCGACCACGTCCGAGACGGCGAGCAACGCCTGATGCAGGAGCGGCACGGTCTGAGTGAGGTCGATGATGTGGATGTTGTTGCGAGAGCCGTAGATGAACGGCTCCATCTTCGGGTTCCAGCGGTGGGTCTGATGACCAAAATGCACGCCAGCCTCCAAGAGCTGGCGCATAGAAACATTAGGCAGTGCCATGGGCCTGCTAACTCCTTTTTCCGGTTCTGCCGCCGCGGGGTGAGAGACCGGCCCTGAGACCGGTCACCGGAGCGAGCGCAACGGCTGGGAAGCCGAAGAGACGCTAGGCCCCGCGTGTGAGATTGGCGGTTTATAGGGGGCACAACCCCACTTTGCAAGGGCTCATGCGGGCAAAAAGCCGAGGAATCCGGCGCTTTTACAGCGCGCTGATCGAGGACACCCCCTCGACCAGCTTGAGCGCGCTGCGCTGCTTCGGCGTCGCGTCGATCCCTTGCGGCAGGACGAACTCGACCTCGCGCGAGAGGTCGTCGAGCCTGAGCACGAGACGGAACTGGCCCTGGCCCCCTTTCGTGCCAACCTGTGCGACGAGCGGACCAAGGGCGCGCGTGTCGTCGAGATAGATCTTCATGCCGGAGTGGCGCCCCTCCGCCGCCTTCTCGAGCGAGACGAGGCGCTGCACCCTGACTTTGATCGCCTCGCCGTCGGCCTCGGCCTCGACATCGAGCAAGACCGCGGTTCCGGGTTCCAGGAGCGCACGCGAGGCGGCCAGCAATTCCGAGAAGATGACCGCCTCGAACTGACCGGTCGGATCGGAGAAGGCGGCGAACGCGTAAGCATTGCCGGTCTTGCCCTTGCGCTCGCGCGCGTGAAGCACGGTCCCGGCAAGGGTCCCGACCACGCGCCGCGTTCGGGCCTTGGCCGCGAACTCGGCCCAGGTTTCGGCTCCGAGCGATTCCAGCACCTCCTTGTAATCGTCGAGGGGATGCCCGGTGAGGAAAAAGCCGATCGCCTCGAACTCGCGCGAGAGCTTGTCGGTCGGAACGAAGGGCTTCGCCGGGCGAAGCTCGATCGGGGGCGGCACATGCATCGCGCCAGAGAAGAGGTCCTCCTGGCCCTCCGATGCCGTTTCAAGCGAGCGGTTGCCGGCAGCGATCAGCCGATCGACATTGGCAAGGGCCGTTGCCCGATCGATGCCGAGCTCGTCCAGCGCGCCGGCTGCCGCCATGGTCTCGACCGCGCGCTTGTTGAGGAGACGCGGGTTGATGCGGCGGGCGAAATCCGAAACGTCGCGGAAGGGTCCCCGCGCCGCGCGCTCTTCGCAGAGATGCTCGACGGCGTGCCGCCCGACATTCTTGACTGCGGCAAGCGAGTAGCGAATGGCGCCCTCTCCCGGCACGAAACCGACCTCGGAATGATTGACCGACGGCGGTTCGATGCGAATGCCGAGCCGGCGCGCCTCCTGGGCGAAGCCATTCAACTTGTCGGCGTTGCCCATGTCGAGCGTCATCGATGCGGCGATAAACTCGGTGGGATAGTTCGCCTTGAGATAGGCGGTCTGATAGGCGATCAGGGCATAGGCGGCGGCATGCGATTTGTTGAAGCCGTAGCCCGCAAACTTCGCCACCAGCTCGAAGATATATTCGGCGCGCGCGCGATCGACGCCGTTCTTGACGGCGCCCTCGACGAAACGCGTCTTCTGCGCGTCCATCTCCTTCTTGATCTTCTTGCCCATAGCGCGGCGAAGCAGATCGGCCTCGCCAAGCGAGAAGCCGGAGAGGACCTGGGCGATCTGCATCACCTGCTCCTGATAGATGATGACGCCATAGGTCTCCTTCAGGATCGGCTCGATCATCGGATGCAGGGTTTCGATTCCCTCGCGGCCGTGCTTCCGGTTGACATAGGAGTCGATGTTGTCCATCGGGCCGGGGCGATAGAGCGCGACGATCGCGATGATGTCCTCGAAGCGGTCTGGCTTCAGCTTGCGCAGCGCGTCCCGCATGCCCTGACCTTCGAGTTGGAACACTCCGACCGTATCGCCCTTTTGCAGCAACGTGTAAGTCGATGTGTCATCGAGGGGAATTTTCGCGGGGTCGATCTCGGCTCCGCGCCGCGCGATCAGTCTCCGCGCTGTCTCGATGACCGTCAGCGTCTTCAGGCCCAGAAAATCGAACTTCACGAGGCCCGCGGCCTCAGCCCATTTCATGCTGAACTGCGTCGCGGGGAGCTGAGCGCGCGGATCGCGATAGAGCGGCACGAGCTCGATCAGCGGGCGGTCGGCGATGACGACGCCGGCGGCATGGGTCGAGGCATGGCGGTAGAGGCCTTCGAGACGCTGGCCAATGTCGAGCAGCTTGGCCACGATTGGCTCGGCGTCGCGGGCTTCCTGGAGCCTCGGCTCCGCGGCTATCGCCTGCGGCAGGGTGATCGGGTTGGCCGGGTTCATCGGCACAAGCTTGCATAGCCGATCGACCTGTCCATAGGGCATCCCGAGCACACGGCCGACGTCGCGCAGCACCGCGCGGGCCTGCAGCTTGCCGAAGGTGATGATGTGCGCCACGCGATGCGCGCCGTAACGCTCGCGCACATAGGCGATCACCTCATCGCGCCGGTCCTGGCAGAAATCGATGTCGAAGTCGGGCATCGATACGCGCTCGGGATTGAGGAAGCGCTCGAACAGCAGCCCGAAGCGGATGGGGTCGAGGTCGGTGATGGTGAGCGCATAGGCGACAAGGGAGCCCGCGCCCGAGCCTCGGCCCGGGCCCACGGGGATGCCTTGCGCCTTGGCCCATTTGATGAAGTCCGCGACGATCAGGAAGTAGCCCTGGTAGTTCATGCGGGTGATGACATCGAGCTCGAAGGCTAGACGCGTCTCGTACGCCTCGACGCTCTCTCCCGGCGCGACTCCGTGCTGGGCGATGCGCTCCTTCAACCCCGCCTCCGATTGACGCCTCAGCTCCGCCGCTTCAGTCGCAGCGCGCTCTACCGCCGAGTCGCCGTCGGAGAGGAAAGGCGGCAGGATCGGCTCGCGCTCCTTGGGCCGATAGGCGCAGCGGCGGGCAATCTCAATCGTGTTGTCAAGCGCCTCGGGAAGATCGGCGAACAATTCCCGCATCTTGGCGCCGGACTTGAAATAGTGCTCGGGGCTCAAGCGGCGCCGGTCGTCGACCGCGACATAGCTTCCTTCCGCAATGCAGATCAGGGCATCATGCGCCTCGAAGTCGTCGGCACTCGCGAAGTAGGACTCGTTGGTGGCCACGAGGGGAAGGTCGAGATCATAAGCGAGACCAATAAGTGCGGGCTCGACGCTTCGCTCCTGCGGCAGTCCATGCCGCTGGATCTCGACGTAGAGTCTGTCGCCGAATAGGGCCTTGAGGCTCTCGACCCGATGGCGGGCGAGCTCCGGACTGCCCTCGGCAAGGGCACGATCGACGATGCCCTCGGGACCCCCCGTCAGGGCGATGAGGCCTTCCGCATGGGCGGCGAGTGCGGAGAAATGCGTAACGATTTCACCCGTCTCGGCAGCCGCGAAATAGGCGTTGGTCGATAGCTGCATGAGATTGGCGTAGCCGCCGGCATCCTTGGCGAGCAGCGCAATGCGCCCATCGCTGCGCGGTCCCCTGATTTCGCCCCCTAGCGGGCCAGCGTCTTTCTCGGTCGAGAACGTCAGCGAGAGCGTTAGCCCGATGATGGGTTGAATGCCTTGCTCGGCGAGCGCCTTGGAGAATTCCAGCGCGCCGAAGAGGTTGTTCGAGTCGGTCAGGGCAAGCGCGGGCGCCCCGTCCTCGCGTGCGAGCGCGGCGAGCTTCGGGATGGTGAGCGCGCCCTCGAGCAGCGAATAGGCCGAGTGAGCGCGCAGATGCACGAAGGGTTCAGGTTTTGCGGTCGCTTGCGTCATCAGCTAAGAGCCGCCGGATTCGTCCCGGCGTACAAGGAGGCACGCTCGGGCACCTTGAACATATCCACGGTTTCCACGATCATGTTCTTGTTTCGTTCATAACTCAAGCGTGTCGGCTTATCTGCGCCGTCCAGGCTCTAACAGACTGATTTTATGTCGAAATATTGATGTCGGCCGTGTGATGCGGCAGGGGTGGAAGACTTAGTCGGTCGCGACTTCCGCCACGACGACCTCCTCCTCGATCAGGACGCCATCGGCGAGGCGAAGCGTGCGGTCCATGCGGGCGGCGAGGTCGAGATTATGCGTGGCGACGACCGCTGCCACGCCAGATGTTTTGATGAGCTTCAAGAGCTGCTCGAACACCCGTTCGGCGGTCGGCGGATCGAGGTTTCCGGTCGGCTCGTCCGCCAGAAGCACTTTCGGTTCGTTGGCGACGGCGCGGGCGATGGCCACGCGCTGCTGCTCGCCGCCCGACAGCTGCGCCGGCCGGTGGTCCCAGCGCTGGTCTAGGCCGAGCGATCTCAGGAGCTCGCGCGCCCTCTCCTCGGCCTTATCGCGCGTGAGCCCCAGAATGAGCTGCGGCAGCACAACATTCTCGAGCGCCGAGAATTCGGGGAGCAGGTGATGGAACTGATAGACGAAGCCGACTTCCATGCGCCGCATGCGTGTTTGTTCACTGTCGGTGAGCTTGCCGCAGTCTACGCCATTGATGACAACGGCCCCCTTGTCAGGACGCTCGAGCAACCCTGCGATATGCAGAAGGGTGGATTTGCCGGCGCCTGACGGGCCAAGCAGGGCGACTGTCTCGCCGGGAAAGAACGAGGCGGACGCCCCTCTCAACACCTCGATGCGACGATTGCCTTGCGTATAGCCGCGCTCGATGCGCTCGAGGCGGAGTTGCGGTTGGGCTCTCGGGCTATCCACGTTCGGCCTACTCGTAGCGCAGGGCTTCGACCGGGTCGAGCCGCGATGCCCGCCACGAGGGGTAGAGCGTGGCGAGGATCGACAGCGCCAGCGCCATGATCACCACCGACGCCGTCTCGCCCGAGTCCATCTCGGCCGGCAATTGCGAGAGATAATAGAGTTCGGGCGCGAAAAGATCGGTGTCGGTCAACCAACCGATCAGCTCGCGTAGCCGTTCGATGTTGAGACAGACGACCACACCGAGCAGGAAGCCCGCGACCGTGCCGACGATGCCGATCGAGGCGCCGGTGATAAAGAAGATGCGCATGATCGCTGCGCGCGTCGCTCCCATGGTGCGCAGAATGGCGATGTCGTGACCCTTGTCCTTCACCAGCATGATGAGGCCCGAGATGATGTTCAGCGCCGCCACCAGGACGATAAGTGCGAGGATGAGGAACATCACGTTGCGTTCGACCTGAAGCGCGGTGAAGAAAGTCGCGTTCCGCTGACGCCAGTCGCTGACATAGATGCTCGGGCCTCCGGCGCTGATGATCTTCGGCGAAACCGCGCCCACCTCGTCGGGTGAATCGAGCACGACTTCGAGCACGGTGACGCTGTCCGGCTGATTGAAATAGAGCTGCGCCTCGTGCAGCGGCATGAACAAAATGCTTGCGTCATATTCCGACATGCCGATCTCGAAGATTGCGACGACGGGATAGCGTTTCACGCGCGGCGCGGTGCCGAGGGCGGTGGCAGCGCCCCGCGGGGTGATCAGCGAGACCTGATCGCCGACCCTCACGTTGAGCTCGTTGGCAAGGCGGCTGCCGAGCGCCACGCCCGGCTGCGTGTCGAAATTGTCGAGCGTGCCGAAACGAATATTGGTCGAGACCGCTTTGAGCTCCTTCAAGTCGTGCTCGCGCAAGCCCCGCACGAGCGCGCCGCTCGAGGTGTTGGGAGTGGTGATCAACACCTGCCCTTCGACGAGCGGCAGAGCATATTTGACGCCGGGAACGTTGCGGATGCGGTTCGCCACGTCGTCAAAGTCATTGAAGTTGGAAAGGCTGTGCACCACGACGTGGCCATTCAGCCCGAGCATCTTGTCGAACAGCTCCTGGCGGAAGCCGTTCATCACGGCCATGACGATGATCAGAGTCGCCACGCCGAGCGTGATGCCGATGAAGGAGAAGCCGGCGATGACCGAGATGAAGCCCTCCTTGCGCCGGGCCCGCAGATAGCGAAGGGCCACCATCCATTCGAACGGAGCAAACGCCCGCGTGCCGTGCTGTGCGCTCATGAAGCTTGCCTCTTCGTCTCGGCCTGTGATGCGAGAAGCCGATTGAAGGCGGAATCGAAGGTAAGACTATGGCGGGCGCCGGTCGCCCGCTCCTTGAGCTCGACCTCGCCGGAAGCAAGCCCCTTGGGGCCGACGACGAGCTGAAAAGGTAGCCCAATCAAGTCCATAGCGGCGAATTTGGCCCCCGCCCGCTCATCCCGGTCGTCGAAGAGGACGCTTAAGCCCGCGGCCTCGAGTCTCGCATAGAGGTCCTCGCAAGCCTTGTCCGTCGCCGGATCGCCGACCTTCACGTTGATAAGTCCGAGATCGAAAGGGGCGACCGATTTCGGCCAGATGATCCCCGCCTCGTCGTGAGAGGCCTCGATGATAGCGCCGACCAGGCGCGAGACGCCGATCCCGTAGGAGCCCATCTGCACCGTAATGAGTTCGCCGTCGGGACCCTGCACGCGGGCTCCCATCGATTCCGAGTATTTCGTGCCGAAGAAGAAGATGTGGCCGACCTCGATGCCGCGCGCCGTGACGCGGTCCTCTTCTCGGACCTCTTTGAGGAAGCGCTCGGCTTCGTGCTTCTCTTCGGTCGCGGCATATTTCGACGTAAAGGCCTCGACGATCGGTGAGAGGTCGCCGTCGTAGTCGATATCGGCGCCTGGCGGCTCGAGCGCAATGAGGTCCCGGTGGCAGTGGACCTCGCTCTCGCCGGTGTCGGCGAGGATGATGAACTCGTGGCTGAGATTGCCGCCGATCGGACCGGTCTCGGCGACCATGGGAATCGATTTCAGCCCCATGCGTGCGAAGGTGCGCAAATAGGAGACGAACATCTTGTTGTAGGATTTGCGCGCGTCGTCGACGGTCAGGTCGAAGGAATAAGAGTCCTTCATGAGAAACTCGCGCCCGCGCATCACGCCGAAGCGCGGCCTGATCTCGTCGCGGAACTTCCATTGGATGTGGTAGAGAATGCGCGGCAAGTCCTTGTAGGACTTCACCGCGTCGCGGAAGATCGCGGTGATCAGCTCCTCATTGGTGGGGCCGTATAGCATCTCCCGCTCGTGCCGGTCGGAGATGCGGAGCATCTCCTTGCCGTAGGCCTCGTAGCGGCCGCTCTCCTTCCATAGCTCAGCCGACTGAATGGTCGGCATCAGGAGCTCGAGGGCGCCGGCGCGGTCCTGCTCCTCGCGCACGATCTGCTCGATCTTGTGTAGGACCTTGAAGCCGAGAGGCAGCCAGGAATAAATGCCGGCGCTCGCTTGGCGGATGAGGCCCGCGCGAAGCATCAGCCTATGCGAGGTGATCTCCGCTTCCTTGGGGTCGTCGCGGAGCAGCGGCAGGAAATAGCGGCTGAAGCGCATCGGGGCTTTCGGGTGTTGCGGCGGTTCTCCGCCCGTTCGGATTGTCCGATGAATGGGAAGGCCTTTTCTCCCTCGCCCACCCTCTTGAGGCGGCTAATAACCCGGTTTGACGAGGCGAGGCAATCCTCGCCACCTGGCCTGCATAGGCTTTTCACGGCTGGCTCAGTCTCCCTTGTCCCCCCAGACCTTCCATGGCCCGAAAAGATTTTGCCTATTTCGCAGGCAAAACCCGCCGCAATTCGCCGCAGCAAGAACGCTTGGTTTCGAACCGGTTCCGGGCAATGCGATTTTGTCAAGGGGGAAGACGCGCATAAATCAGCGGCGGCGAGCTACAATGATGGTGACAATTTGGCACGGCTCGGCTAGGGTTCGCGCTACAACGTCTTAAGAGTTCGGGACCGGTGACGATCTCGGGTTCGAGCGTTGAGATTGGACCAGGTCCAAGTCTTGGGAGGAAGTAACTCCAGGCGCGCTGAACATGTAGGAGCATGGGCGCAGCCGCTTTTCTGCCTGCATCCTCGATCTTTCATATCAACGGACGAGCCTCGCTAGGCAGCGGAGATAAGGAGTCGCGTTACTGAAGCAAGGTCGATTCGGCCTTGCTTTTTTTTGTCCGGCGCCCGGACCCGGCCGTTGCGCCTTACTGAACGTGCTCGTAGCGCGGGAAGAACGGGATATCATCGATCGTGATCACGCGCTCGGCGATGATCAGGTAGAGCACCGCGAATACGATGCTCGAGACGATGGTGGTTGCGACCATCTTCGGCAAGAGGTGTGGCGTGTGCGGCGCGCTCTCGGGCGTGCCTGGGACCGTGCTCTCTCCCTCTTCCTCCGGCGTGCGCACGCCGATCGGCAGCATGGCGAACAGCACGATCCACCAGATCACAAGGTACATGGAGACGGCGAAGGCGAAGGTCACGGCCTATGCCTCCTCGAGCTCGACGAGCGTGCCGCAGAAATCCTTGGGGTGAAGGAACAGGACCGGCTTCCCGTGGGCGCCGATCTTGGGGTCGCCCTGGCCAAGAACGCGCGCGCCTTGCGCCACGAGCCGGTCGCGCGCGGCCTTGATATCGGGGACTTCGTAGCAGAGATGATGGATGCCGCCATTCGGGTTCCGCTCGAGGAAGCCGGCGATAGGAGACTTGTCACCAAGCACGCCGAGCAGCTCGATCTTGGTGTTGGGCAGCTCGATGAACACGGTGGTCACGCCATGCTCGGGCTGATCAACCTCCTCGGAGACCTTTGCGCCGAGCGTGTTGCGGTAGACGTCCGTCGCGGCCTTCAAGTCGGGCACGGCGATGGCGACGTGGTTCAAGCGGCCGATCATCAAACAAACTCCTACGGTACTTCCGCCAGAGCGGGGTCCTGGTAATCACGCTCTCCCCTCTATTCAGAACTGAATTGCCCGGACTGGCCAGGCAGTGACAAGAGAAAAAGCGCAAATGCTCGGCCCGCTTAGATCACGGTCAGAAGAACCGAACACATCGGCTTCTTGCCCCAGGCCTGGTTGACGGCCGCACGTACCGAACGGCGCACCGCTTCGCTGACGAGAGCCGGATCCTTCCGTCGCGGCTTGGGGATGCTTTCGATGGTGCCGATGGCAGCCTCCCGGGCGATGGTCGCGAACGGCGTCCCTTGCGTGTCGGTCACGGGCAAGCCGGTCACCGCAACCTCCGGCTCGGCGAGCAGCGCTCCCTTGTCCGACATCACGAGCGACACGGCGACCGAGCCGGCGAAACTCAGCTTGCGCCGCTCGCGCACCTGGCCGTCGCCCTCGCGGGTCAGGATCATGCCGTCGCGATAAAGCCGCCCGACCGGAACCTCGTCGATGATCGCGGCAGGTCCCGGGAGGAGCCTCACCATGGCGCCGTTACGCGCTCGAACGACCTCCGTCACGCCAAGCCGCTCGGCGAGCTTGGCATGGGCTTCGAGATGCCTGCCCTCGCCGTGCATGGGAATAGCGATCTTCGGCTTGACCCAACTATAGAGTTGCTCGAGCTCGCCGCGGCGGGGATGACCTGAGACGTGAACCGGCGCCTCCTGGTCGGTAATGACTTCCACGGCAAGATCGGCAAGTCCGTTCAGGACGCGCGAGACGGCCCGTTCGTTACCGGGGATGGTCCGCGATGAGAAGATCACGCGATCACCCGGATCGAGCTCGACGTTGGGATGCTCGCCTTGGGCGATGCGGGCCATGGCAGCGCGGGGCTCGCCCTGGCTCCCGGTGCAGAGCGCCACGACCTTGTGCGGCGGCAGCTTGGCGAAAACTGTCTCGTCGTGGAAGGAGAGATCCTTGTCGAGATAGCCGGTCGCCTGCGCCGCCTCGATGACGCGGTACATGGCGCGGCCAACGACCACGAGCTCGCGGCCGGCGGCGCGGGTGGCGTTCACGACCGAACGCAAGCGGGCGACATTCGAGGCAAAGGTAGTGACCGCGACGCGCCCGCGCGCCTCGCCGATGAGGCGGTTGAGTGCCACAGCGACATCCGCCTCGGACGGAGACACGCCGTCACGCACCGCGTTGGTCGAGTCGCAGATGAGCGCGGCAAGCCCGTCCTCGCCGAGCGCCCTGAGCCGGGCCTCGTCGGTCGGCGCGGAGGTCAAAGGATTCTCGTCGAGCTTCCAGTCGCCGGTGTGCAGCGCGGCGCCGAGCGGCGTCCGGATCACGACCGCCGACGGCTCGGGGATCGAATGCGACATGCTGACGAGCTCGACATCGAACGGGCCGATTGAGCGGCGGTCGCCGAGCGGCATGAGGTTGAGCGGGAAGCTGTCGGCAATTCCCATCTCGGAGAGTTTGGACTTCAGCATTTCGGCGGTGAAGGGCGTGGCGTAGACCGGCACCCCCCCGAGCTGCGGCCAGAGGTCGACCACGGCGCCGAAATGATCCTCATGCGCATGGGTCAGGAGGAGGCCCGCGATATTGCGCTTCTCCTCGGCAAGGAAGCTGATGTCGGGAAGGATAACGTCGACGCCTGGCTCGGACTCGCTGCCGAAGGTCACGCCCATGTCGACGACGAGCCATTCGCGGTCGTCCTCGGGGCCGTAACCGTAGAGATAGAGATTCATGCCGATCTCGCCCACGCCGCCGAGTGGGACGAAGACGAATTCGGCCCCCTTTCCGTTCGATTTCCGTGACATGTCGCGGGTTCTGGCTCTCACCGCCTGAAGAAGACATCGCCCGCAGTGACGCGGTATTCGCCGCCGTCGGGCATGAAAAGCCTGAGCGCTCCCTCGGAATCGAGCCCGCCATAGGCACCCTCGACCTCCTGGCTGCCCACGCGCACCGTCAAGGGACGACCCACGGGACCGGCTCGATCAAGCCAGGCGCGGCGGATGGTGGGGAAGCAAGACCCCTCACCCCAGCGCGAAAGCCACTCATGCGTGGTTGCGGCGAGCGTCTCAAGGGCATCGGCTGGCGTCACGGTCATGCCGTAGGTAGCGAGGCTCACGGCCGGTTGGGGAAGGTTCTCAGGGTGGCTCGCGAGATTGATGCCGGTGCCGATCACCACGACCGAGCGGCTGTCGTTGGGCGCTCCGACATTCTCCAGGAGCATGCCGGCAACTTTCTCGTTGGCGAGCAGAATGTCGTTGGGCCATTTCAGGAGGATTTCCGAGCGGCCCTCATAGGCGATCAGCTTGGCGATGGTGTCGAAAGTGATGATCCCGGCAAGGAGCGCAAGCTGGCCGGCCACCCTGAGCGGACAGTTAAATCCGATCAGAAGGCTCGCGAAGAGATTGCCGTGCTTGGATACCCACTCGCGCCCGCCACGGCCGCGGCCCTGAGACTGACGCGCCGACCAGATCCACAAGGGCCCGGGCTCGCCCGCAAGGGCGCGACGCCTAGCCTCGGCGTTTGTGGAGTCGACCGTCTCCATCCGGAGCAGCCGGTAGCCGCTCGGCAATTTCGGCGATGGCGAAGAAATAAAGCTCATTAGAACAGAGACTTAGCGGCCTCTCCTGCAAGCGCAACCAAGGGCGCCGGATAGAGGAAAAAGAGCAAAACGACCACGCCGCTCACGCCCAGCACGGCCGCCAAAGAAGCGTCCATGGGCTCGAAACGTTCGGCAGGGGCGTCGAAATACATGATCTTGACGATGCGAAGATAATAATACGCACCCACGACACTTAACAGGACTCCGATGACGGCGAGCGCATAGAGCCCGGCGTGGATAGCGGCGAGGAACACGTAGAACTTGGCGAAGAAGCCCGCAAGGGGCGGAATGCCGGCGAGCGAAAAGAGTAGCATTGCCAAGAGGAAGGCCATGCCCGGGCTGGTGCGCGAGAGGCCTGAGAGCTGGTCGATGTCCTCGACCATTTTCCCGTCGCGGCGCATGGCGAGGATGCAGGCGAAGGTGCCGAGCGTCATGGCGAGGTAAATGGCGAGATAAATGATCACGCCCTGGACGCCTTCGGCGTTTCCGGCTGCGAGTCCAACCAGCGCGTAGCCCATATGACCGATCGAGCTGTAGGCCATCAGCCGCTTGATGTTGGTTTGGCCGATGGCGGCAAACGAGCCGAGCGCCATAGAGGCGATGGCGAGGAAGGTAACGATCTGTTGCCACTGGACGGTCACCGCGGGGAAAGCCGAGATCAGAACGCGCACGGTGAGGGCCATGGCGGCTAGCTTCGGGGCTGCGGCGAAGAAGGCCGTCACCGGCGTCGGCGCCCCCTCGTAGACGTCGGGGGTCCACATGTGGAAGGGCACGGCAGAGATCTTGAAGGCGAAGCCCGCCATCAGGAAGACTAGGCCGAAGATAAGCCCGATATTCTCGCCGGACGGCTGCACCGCGGCGGCGATGGCGGCGAAGTCGGTGGTGCCGGTAAAGCCGTAGACGAGTGACGCGCCGTAGAGAAGCATTCCGGAGGAGAGCGCGCCGAGCACGAAATATTTGAGGCCAGCCTCGGCGGAGCGTGCGGAGTCGCGGTTGAAGGCGGCAACCACATACAGCGCGAGGCTTTGCAGCTCGAGGCCGACATAGAGCGAGATGAGATCGTTGGCCGAGATCATCATCATCATGCCGGTCGTGGCGAGCAGGACGAGGATGGGGAACTCGAACTTCAGGCCTCCGGCGCCACGCCAATAGTCGATCGACATGAGAAGCGTCGCGGCGGCGCCGATGAGCGTCAGAAGCTTCATTATCCGGGCAAACGGATCGACGATGAAGCTCCCGTGGAACAGGGTCGCGGACCCCTCGCCGCCCGCGACGAACCCGCCGGCGACGACGAGGAGCAGGATCGTAAGCCACAATATCAGTTCGCCTCGCTCGCGTTTGGTTGCGACGCCTAGCATAAGCAGGGCCAACGCACCGCAGCTGAGGATCAGCTCGGGGAGCGCGACTTGGAGGTTGAGCGCTTCGGGCACGGGTCCTTGCTCCTCAAGGCACCAGAGCGAGCCGCGCTTGCTCGGCGGCGGCGAGGCTCGCGTGATAGCTCTTGATCAATTGATCGACCGACACGGCCGAGGCATCGAGGATCGGTGCCGGATAGACGCCGAACAAGATGGTGAGCGCGATGAGTGGCGTCATGATTGCCACCTCGCGCAAGCTGAGATCGGCGATGAATTTGAGGCTCGCCTTCTCGAGTTTGCCGAAAATGACGCGGCGGTAGAGGTAAAGCGCGTAGGCCGCCGACAGGATCACACCGGTCGTAGCCAAGAACGCAACCCAGGTGTTGATGCGGAACGCTCCGGTCAGGCTCAAGAACTCGCCGATGAAGCCGCTCGTGCCGGGGAGGCCGACATTGGCGAGGGTAAACACCATGAAGCAGAAGGCGTAGATCGGCATGCGGTCGGCGAGCCCGCCGAAGGCCGCGATCTCGCGCGTGTGCATGCGGTCGTAGATCACGCCGACGCACAGGAAGAGCGCGGCCGAGACGATGCCGTGCGACAGCATCTGGAAGATGCCGCCTTGCAAGCCCTGCATGGTGAGGGTGAACACGCCGATGGTGACGAAGCCCATATGCGCGACCGATGAATAGGCGATCAGCTTCTTCATGTCTTCCTGGGCCAGCGCGACGAGCGAGGTGTAGATGATGGCGACGATCGAAAGCGCGAAAATGAGAGGCGCATAATCGGCCGAAGCGAGCGGGAACATCGGGATTGAGAAACGCAAGAAGCCGTAGCCGCCCATCTTCAGGAGAATGCCGGCAAGGATGACCGAGCCCGCTGTCGGCGCCTCAACATGGGCGTCCGGCAGCCAGGTATGGACCGGCCACATCGGCAGCTTCACCGCGAAGGAGGCGAGGAAGGCGAACCAGAGCCAGGTCTGCATTTCGGGCGGGAAGCCGTGGGTAAGCAGCACCGGAATGTCGGTCGTGCGCGCCTCCCAGTATATCGCCATGATGGCGAGCAGCATCAGCAGGGAGCCGGCCAGCGTGTAGAGGAAGAACTTGAAGCTCGCATAGACGCGGCGCTGTCCGCCCCAGATGCCGATGATGAGGAACATCGGGATCAGGCCGCCCTCGAAGAAGAGATAGAACAGAACGAGGTCAAGCGAGGTGAACACGCCGAGCATCAGCGTCTCGAGCACGAGGAAGGCGATCATGTACTCCTTCACCCGTGCGCTGATGGCCACCCAGCTCGCGAGAATGCAAAGCGGCATCAGGAAGGTGGTGAGCAGCACGAACGGCATGGAGATGCCGTCGATGCCCATGTGATAGCTGATCGGACCGAGCCAGGGCCGGAGCTCGACGAACTGGAACTGGGCCGTGGTCTGATCGAAATCGCGCCACAGGATGAGCGAGAGGCCAAAGGTAATCAGCGTCGTCCACAGCGCGATGAAGCGTGCGTTGCGGAA
This sequence comes from Methyloceanibacter sp., assembly GCF_035650995.1. Classification (GTDB taxonomy): domain Bacteria; phylum Pseudomonadota; class Alphaproteobacteria; order Rhizobiales; family Methyloligellaceae; genus Methyloceanibacter. The sequence goes on from NZ_DASRGO010000152.1 coordinate 38,882, forward strand.
GGTGCTCTCATCGCCACCGCGCAGGAGTCCGATCAGGAATGCGCCGAGCAGCGGCAGGAAGGTGACGGTCGAGAGGATCGGCCAGGAATAGCTCACGGCTTTAAGCCTCCGCCCGCGAACAGGAAATAGGTGATGATCGCCGCCACGCCGATCAGCATGGCGAAGGCGTAGTGGTAGATGTAGCCGGACTGAAGCTTGATGGCGCGGTTGGCGATGTCGATGACCCGCGCCGAGATGCCGTCGGGCCCGATACCGTCGATAATGGCGCCGTCGCCCGTCTTCCACAGGAAGCGGCCGAGCCGCTTCGCCGGGCGCACGAACAGAAAATCGTAGAGCGCGTCGAAATACCAGGCGTTGAGCAGGAAGAGGTAGGCACCGCGGAAGCGCTTGGCGAGGCCGAAGGGCACGAGCGGGTTGGTGATATAGAAGTACCAGGCGACGGCGAAGCCCGCGGCCATGGCGAGCGTCGGTGCGAAGATCACCCAGTCGGGGACCACGTGGTGCGCCTCCTCATGGATGACAAGCGATCCGCGCCAGAACTCGGCTTGGCCTGTTCCGATGAAGAAATGGGAGAACAGCACGCCGCTGAGGAGCGCGCCGCCCGCCAGCAGCACGAGGGGCAGGCCCATGGTCCAGGGCGGCTCGTGCGCATGCGCGAGCACGTCCTTCGGCTCGCGCGGCTTGCCCTCGAAGACAAGGAACATCAGCCGCCAGGAGTAGAACGAGGTGAGCGCGGCGGCGGTCAGCGTCAGCACGAAGGCATAATTGCCAACCGGCGTGTGCGCGGCATAGGTCGCCTCGATGATGGCGTCCTTGGAGACGAAGCCTGCGGTGAACGGGAAGCCGGTCAGCGACAGCGTTCCAATCAGCATCACAACGAAAGTAAAGGGCAGAACCTTGCGCAGGCCGCCCATGCGGCGCATGTCCTGCTCGTGATGGAGCGCGTGGATCACGGCACCAGCGCCCAAGAACAGAAGCGCCTTGAACGAGGCGTGGGTGAAGAGGTGGAAGATGCCGGCGCCGTAATTGCCGACGCCTTCGGCCGCGAACATGTAGCCGAGTTGCGAGCAGGTCGAATAGGCGACCACGCGCTTGATGTCGGTCTGCACCAGGCCGACGGTCGCGGCGAAGAAGGCGGTGGTGGCGCCGATGATGGTGACGAAGGCGAGCGCGATAGGCGCAAGCTCGAATAGCGGCGATAGTCGCGCCACCATGAACACGCCAGCCGTCACCATGGTCGCGGCATGGATCAGCGCCGAGACCGGGGTCGGGCCTTCCATCGCATCCGGCAGCCACGTGTGCAGCAGGAATTGCGCCGACTTGCCCATCGCGCCCATGAACAGGAGGAGGCAAATGAGCGTGAGCGCATCGACCTGGTAGCCCAAGAATTCCATCGTCTTGCCGACCGCCGCCGGCGCCGAGGCGAACACCGTGTCGTACTCGATCGAGTTGAACAAGGTGAAGGCGGCGAAGATGCCGAGCGCGAAGCCGAAATCGCCGACGCGGTTGACGATGAAGGCTTTGATGGCGGCATTGCAGGCCGAGGGCTTGTGGTACCAGAAGCCGATCAGGAGATAGGAGGCGAGCCCCACGCCCTCCCAGCCGAAGAACAGCTGGAGGAAGTCGTTGGCCGTGACCAGCGCCAGCATGGCGAAGGTAAACAGAGAGAGATAGGCGAAGAAGCGCGGCCGCCCGGGGTCCTCCTCCATGTAGCCGATGGAGTAGAGATGCACGAGGCCTGAGACGGTGGTCACCACGACCAGCATGACCGCGGTCAGCGTGTCGATCCTGAGCGACCAGGCGGATTTGAGCGCGCCCGAGTCGACCCAGCGCAGGAGCTCGATGCGCTCCTCCTGACCCTGGAACGCCACTTGGTAGAAGGCGAGATAGGAGAGGAGCGCCGTGACCAGAACGAGCGTGGTCGTGACGACCTCAGAGGCACGCGCGCCGACGAGCCGGCCGAAGAATCCGGCGAAGATCGCGCCGAGCAGAGGAAGGAAAAGGATGGCCTGATACATGCGCTCTTGCTCAGCCCTTGAGAAGATCGATTTCCGCCACGTCGATGGTACGGCGGTTGCGGAAATAGACGACGACGATGGCGAGTCCGATGGCGGCCTCTGCCGCCGCGACGGTCAGCACGATCAGCGCGAAGACCTGGCCAACGAGATCGGCGTGGAACGAGGAGAAGGCAACGAGATTGAGGTTCACCGCGAGCAGCATCAGCTCGATGCTCATCAGGATGACGATCACGTTCTTGCGGTTCAGGAAGATGCCGAAGATGCCGAGCGTGAACAGAATTGCCGCCACTGTGAGGTAATGCGTGAGGCCGATGGTCATCTGAGGCCCCTCCCCGATTCGACATGGACCAATTCGACGCCCTCCTCGCGCGTGCGGCCGACCTGTGCCGCCACGGACTGACGCTTGACGTCGCGTCGATGCTGAAGCGTGAGCACGATGGCGCCGACCATGGCCACGAGCAGGATCAAGCCCGCCGCCTCGAACAGATAGACGTAGCGCGTATAGAGGATCGCGCCGAGCGCCGCAGTATTGCTCACCTGCGCGAGCGGCGGCGTCGGTGATTGGGCCGCAATTTCTGGCGCCGTGACCCACGCGCCGACGATGAGAACGAGCTCGACCAAAAGCAGGAGGCCGATGGTCGCGCCGATCGGCAGATATTTGAGGAAGCCCGCGCGGAGCTCGGCGAAGTCGACGTCGAGCATCATCACCACGAAGAGGAAGAGAACGAGCACGGCGCCGACATAGACCACGACGAGGATCATAGCCAGGAACTCGGCCCCGAGCAGGACGAATAGGCCCGCCGCGTTGAAGAAGGCGAAGATCAGGAACAGCACGGCGTGAACGGGGTTCTTGACGGCCATGACCATGAAGGCCGCGCCCACGCACAGGATCGCGAAGAGATAGAAGAACAGCGCCTGCAGGATCATGCGAAATTCGTCGCCCAGACTATGTTGTTGGTCATGGCCGGGCTTAACCCGGCCACCCACGATTTACGTTGCAGGAGAGCCAGCAAAACGTGGATGCCCGGCACAAGGCCGGGCATGACAGCGGATGGGTTGGACAATACCGCAACTGACCCCTCACCGGTAAGGCGCATCGAGCGCGAGGTTCTTGGCGATCTCGCGCTCCCAGCGGTCGCCGTTCGCCAGCAGGCGCTCTTTGTCGTAATAGAGCTCCTCGCGCGTCTCGGTCGCGAACTCGAAATTCGGTCCCTCGACAATGGCGTCGACCGGGCAGGCCTCCTGGCAGAAGCCGCAATAGATGCACTTCACCATGTCGATGTCATAACGCGTGGCCCGCCGGGTGCCATCGTTCCGGCGTGGACCCGCCTCGATGGTGATGGCTTGCGCCGGACAGATCGCTTCGCAGAGTTTGCAGGCGATGCAGCGCTCCTCCCCGTTCGGATAGCGCCTGAGCGCATGCTCGCCGCGGAACCTCGGCGACAGGGCGCCCTTCTCGAAGGGATAGTTGATGGTGGGCTTCGGCGCCACGAAGTACTTCATGGCGAGCCAAAAGGCCGACAGAAACTCCGTCAGCAGCATCGACTTGGCCGCCGTCGCGAGGCGCTTGAAAGTTAAGCTCTCCACCTCAGGCTCCATGCTGCCAGAGCTGCAACATCGCCGCTACGATGACCACCATGGCGAGCGAGAGCGGCAGGAATACCTTCCAACCGAGTCGCATCAGCTGGTCGTAGCGATAGCGCGGCACCATGGCCTTGACCATGGCGAACAGGAAGAACAGGAAGCAGGCCTTCAAGGTGAACCATATCACGCCCGGTATCCAGGTGAAGGGCGGCACCGGGAAGGGCGGCAGCCAACCGCCCAGGAAGAGGACGGTGCCGAGCCCGCACATCAGAACCACGGCGACGTATTCGCCGAGCATGAAAAGCATATAGGGGGTCGACGAATATTCGACCATGAAGCCTGCGACGAGCTCGGATTCGGCTTCGAGCAGGTCGAAAGGCGGGCGGTTGGTTTCGGCGAGAGCAGACACCAGAAACACAACGAACATCGGCAAAAGCGGCAGCCAATACCAGTTGAATAGGCCGAAGCGACCGTTCTGCGCCTCGACGATGTCGCCGAGATTGAGCGAGCCAGCGCACAGCAGGACGGTGATGATGACGAAGCCGATCGACACCTCGTAGGAGACCATTTGCGCCGCCGACCTTAGCGCGGCGAGGAAGGCGTATTTGGAGTTCGACGCCCAGCCCGCCATGATCACGCCGTAGACCTGCAGGCTCGAGATTGCGAAGATGTAGAGGATGCCGACATTGAGGTTGGCGACCTCCCAATCCTTCGCGACGGGGATGACCGCCCAGGCCGAGAGCGCGAGGCCTGCGGTAACCAGCGGCGCCATGAGGAAGATGCCCTTGTTGGCGCCCGCCGGAATGATCGGCTCCTTGAAGACGAATTTGAGGAGATCGGCGAAGGACTGCCACAGCCCCCAAGGCCCGACGACGTTCGGCCCGCGCCTGAGCTGCACCGCGGCCCAGACCTTGCGGTCGGCATAGAGCAGGAAGGCGACGATGATGAGCAGCGTGACCAGGATGGCGAGCGACTGCGCCACGATCAGAGCAAAGGGCAGGCCATAGCTCGTCCAGAATTCAGCCATGGGTGCCGGTAGCCCTGAGGTTCGCACGCGCATGAAGCGCGCTTAAATTGGCCATGATGGCGGAAGCGCGCGCGATCGGGTTGGTCAGGTAGAAATCCTCGATGGCGCGGCCGAAGCGGTCCTTGTCCACCTTGCCAGGCGTCTTGGCGAGCCGCTCGATTGCGGACGCATCCGCCTGCTCGACGAGATCGATCAGGGCGAGATGCGGGCAAGCCTCATACATTTTTGCGCGAAGCTGCTGCACGGTGTCGAACGGCAGCGGCCGCCCAAGGGCGCCGGAGAGCGCGCGGATGATCTTCCAGTCCTCGCGCGCTTGTCCCGGGGGAAATACGGCGCGCGCCGTCATCTGCGGGCGCCCTTCGGTGTTGACGTAGGTGCCCTCCTTCTCGGTGTAGGCCGCGCCGGGGAGGATCACGTCGGCGCGATGGGCGCCTTTATCGCCGTGGCTTCCCTGATAGATGACAAACGCCTCGCCCAGCCGCTCCATGTCGAACTCGTCGGCGCCGAGAAGATAGACTGCGTCGATCTTGCCTCTCGCAGCCGCGGCCAGCACCCCCTCGACATCGAGGCCGCCCCTTCCCGGCACGAAGCCGAGGTCGAGGCCTCCCACGCGCCCGGCGGCGCTGTGCAAGACGTTGAAACCGTTCCAGGCGATTCCCGGCTTGATCGCGCCCATCGCTTCGGCGGCCTTGGCGGCAAGCGCGAGCACGGCCGCGCCGTCGGGCCGGGCAAGAGCCCCCTGCCCGAGGATCAGCATGGGCCGCTCGGCGCTCTCGACTTTCTTCAGGAACGCGTGGCTTCCGTCGGCGATCATGGCCAGGGTCTCGGGACCCGCGCCGAGATGGGCATAGGCGTAGGTCAGATCGACGGCCTCACCGATCAGCCCAATCGGGATGCACCCCTGGCTCTGGTGCGATCGCTTGAGGATGCGCGCATTCAATACGGGAGCTTCGTTGCGCGGGTCGGTTCCGACCAAGAGGAAGGCGTCGGCCTTGTCGATGCCGGCGATGGTCGAATTGAACAGATAGGTGGCGCGGCCGAGAGCGGGATCGAGCGCCGCCCCGTCCTGGCGGCAATCGATATTCGGCGAGCCGAGTTCGCCCGCGAAGAGCTTGAGCGCAAACATCTCCTCGCAAGCCGCGAGATCTCCGGCGATTGCCGCAAAGCGCGCGCCGTCGAGGCTTTTGAGCTTGGCCGCTATGACCTTGAAGGCCTCATCCCAGCTCGTCGGCTCGAGCCTGCCATCCCGCCTCACATAGGGCCGGTCGAGGCGTTGCGCGCGAAGGCCGTCCCACACATGGCGGGTCTTGTCGGAAATCCACTCTTCGTTGATGGCCTCATTGACGCGAGGCAGGATGCGCAACACCTCGCGCCCGCGGGCATCGACGCGGATCGCGGAGCCCAAAGCATCCATGGTGTCGATCGAGGGAGTCTTGGTGAGCTCCCAGGGCCGCGCCATGAAGGCGTAGGGCTTCGAGGTGAGCGCGCCCACGGGGCAGAGATCGACCACGTTGCCGGACAGGTTCGACAGGAACCCACGCTCGAGATAGGTCGTGATCTCCATGTCTTCCCCGCGGCCGATGGCGCCGAGTTCCTCGACGCCCGCGACCTCGGTCATGAAGCGCACGCAGCGCGTGCAATGGATGCAGCGCGTCATGAAGGTGCCGATCAGGGGCCCGAGATATTTGTCCTCGACCGCGCGCTTGTTGTCCTGGAAGCGGCCGGCGTCGAAGCCATAGGCCATGGCCTGATCCTGCAGGTCGCATTCTCCGCCCTGGTCGCAGATCGGGCAATCGAGCGGGTGATTGATGAGCAGGAATTCGAGCACGCCTTCGCGCGCTTTCTTGACCGTCGGAGAGTTGGTGATGACGGTGGGAGGCGTGCCGTCACGGCTCGGCCTGAGGTCGCTGACGCTCATGGCGCAGGATGCCACCGGCTTCGGCATGCCGGCCACCTCGACCAGGCACATGCGGCAATTGCCGGCAATCGACAGCCGTTCGTGATAGCAGAAGCGCGGGATCTCCACCCCGGCCAGATCGCACGCCTGAATCAAGGTGATCCCGGCAGGCACCTCGATCTCACGATTGTCGATGATGAGCTTAGGCATGAGTGTTCAAAGCCTCATCGACGAAGCCGCGGAACTTCGCGGTGTATTGATCGAGATAGCCCGAATTCACGAAGTGCGCCGACTTGAGATAAGCCCGATGGGGAAGAAGCTGGACGCGAACCGACGCCTTCCATTCCTTGGTCGGCGAGACCTCCAGGATTTCCTCGCTGGCATTCAACATCGTGTCAACGAACATCTCGTATTTCTGGAACAACTCGGGGCTGCCGTCGATGGTCTTGGCCTCGTAATCGAATTTGGCGAGGCCGAGCGTCGGGTCTGACAGCTTCGGGTTATCGAAGGCGAGCCTCAGGATCTCTCTCTCCACAATTCATTGGCGTTGGCGCGGCGTTCGGCTGCGCGGTTCTCGGTGATCGAAAGATGGGCATAGACGAGCGCCGCAACCGCCGCGGCGGCCATCACGATGGTCGCGAGCGTTACGGCATTGTCCCACAGCCAGCCCATGCATGCCCTACTCCGCTGCAACCGGAACCGAGGGGCCGATGGGACGTGCAGCGCCGGCGTTGATCCGTTCCTCGATGACGTGGCGGAAATGGCGGATCAGTCCCTGCACCGGCCAAGCGGCGGCATCGCCGAGCGCGCAGATGGTGTGGCCTTCGACCTGGTAGCTGACATTGAGCAGCATGTCGATCTCGGCGAGCTCGGCCTCTCCGCGTGCCATGCGCTCGAGCACGCGCCACATCCACCCCGTTCCCTCGCGGCAGGGCGTGCACTGGCCGCAGGATTCATGCTTGTAGAAATAGGACAGGCGGGAAATGGCGCGGATAATGTCGGTCGATTTGTCCATGACAATCACCCCGGCGGTGCCGAGGCCGGTCTTGAGCGCCTTCAGGCTGTCGAAATCCATGGGCAGATCGTTGCACTGGCTCGCCGGGATACATGGAACCGAGGAGCCGCCGGGAATCACGGCGAGCAGATTGTCCCAGCCGCCCCGCACGCCACCGGCATAATGATCGATCAATTCGCGCAGCTCGATACCCATCTCCTCCTCGACGTTGCACGGCTTGTTCACGTGGCCGGAGAGGCAGAAGAGCTTGGTGCCAGTGTTGTTGGGGCGGCCGAGCGAGGCAAACCAGGCCGCGCCGCGCCGCAGGATGTCGGGGACGACGGCGATGGTCTCGACATTGTTGACGGTGGAGGGCGCGCCATAGAGGCCGACATTGGCCGGGAATGGCGGCTTCAGCCGCGGCTGGCCTTTCTTGCCTTCGAGGCTCTCTAGGAGCGCAGTTTCTTCGCCGCAGATATAGGCCCCCGCCCCGTGGCTGAGATAGAGATCGAAATCCCAGCCGTTCGCGTTGTTCATGCCGATCAGCTTTGCGTCGTAGGCCTCGTCGATCGCGGTCTGGAGGATCTCGCGTTCGGCGATGAACTCGCCGCGGATGTAGATATAGGCCGTATGCGCCCGCATGGCGAAGGCGGCCAAGAACGCGCCCTCGATCAGCAGTTGCGGATCGTGACGCATGATGTCGCGATCCTTGCATGTGCCGGGCTCGGACTCGTCGGCGTTGACGACGAGATAGTTCGGACGCCCGTCTGACTTGGTCGGCATGAACGACCATTTCAGTCCGGTCGGAAAGCCGGCGCCGCCGCGGCCGCGCAAGCCGGAGGCCTTCACCTCCTCGATGATCTTCTCGTGCCCGCGCGCGATGATCTCCTTGGTGCCGTCCCAGGCGCCCCGCGCACGCGCGGCCTTGAGGTGCCAGCTGTGCAGGCCGTAGAGATTCTTGAAGATGCGGTCCTTGTC
>NZ_DASRGO010000153.1:0-33738 GCF_035650995.1 Methyloceanibacter sp.
TGATAGCGCTTGAGCGCGTCGCCCTTGAGCGTGGCGGGATCGGGCCGGTCGAGATAGGTGTTCTGCACGTCGATCACGAGCAGAGCCACCTTGCCCTTTTGCAGAACGGGATCGGCGGGCTCCGGCGCGCCGTCGTAATAGAAGGAACGATAGGCCGTCTTCCAGCTCACGTCTGCCTCGCCAACCTTCCGGCTTAATCGCCCATCTGTTCTAATGCCGCCGGCGACTCCGGCAGCACTTGGCCGCCGTCGACGACAATGGTCTGACCGGTGACGTACGCCGCTTCCTCCGATGCGAAATAGAGCGCTGCGTTGGCGATGTCTTCCACGGTGCCGAGGCGCTTCATCGGAATGCAGGCGGCCATGGAGGTGAGGTAGTCCTGGCCGAGGCCTTCGAGGCCCTCGGTGAAAATGTTGCCCGGCATCACCGCGTTGACGGTGATGTTGAAGGGCGCGAGCTCGACCGCCGCGGTACGCATGAAGCCGAGCTGGCCCGCTTTGCTCGCCCCGTAATGCGACCATCCCGGATAGCCGGTAATCGGGCCGGTGATCGAGGAGGTGATGACGATGCGGCCCTTCTTCTTGGCCTTCATCGCCGGCAGAACGGCCGAGACCGACAGGAACGTGCCTTTGAGATTGACGCCGATCACCTGATCAAAGTCGGCCGCCGTCATCGTGCTGAGCTTGGCGGCAGGAAAGATGCCGGCGTTGGCGCAGAGAATATCGATACCGCCGTAGCGCTCGAGCGCCGCATCCGCCATCGCCTTGCAGGAATCGGCCTCGCTCACATCCGCGGCGAAGGCGGACGCATTGCGCCCGATCTCGTCCGCGACCTTCTTGGCTTCATTGATATGTCGCGAGACGACCAGCACATTGAGCTCGGCGAGGCCGAAGCGCCTGGCGATGCCGCGCCCGATCCCCTTGCTCGCGCCGGTAACGATGACGGTTTTTCCTGCGAGCGATGTGAACATGACGTTTCTCCGAAAAGCCGACTCGATGGACGTAAGGCGTGAAGCGAGGGCGGGCGCTGCTCTCGCAACGCCCGCCCCAGTCCTATCCTTTTCGCGGAGATCGTGCCGCGATCATGCGTAACGCAGAGCTCCTACTCGTTGAACACGAGGCGCCCGATCTTGGCGTGAATCTGAGGCGCCGTGAATCGCAGCACCACGCCCCAGATGAAGCCCCACACGATGATGGCGAGCGCGATGGCGGGAATGTTGCTGCCGAAGCTGCCGCTGCCGCCGAACGTTTCCAGGTTAACCACCAGCAAGTAGACGAGGTAAACCTGGGAGACGAATGCGATCACCGGAGCGATGAGACCCGGGATGATCCCGACCTCGCCCGGATGGTTCTGGCGGAAGTAGACAATGATCGCGATCGATACGAAGGCCTGCAGAATGAGCAGCAGCATGGTGCCGAGAATGGCGAGCATCGTATAGATGGCGACATAGGCCTGCGCGTTCGGATCGTCCGTTCCGAGGAAGTAGGCGAACAGCCCCACCCAGATCAGGGCCAGCACCGACTGTGTGAGAGAGGCGGTGTAGGGACTCTTGAAGGTGGGATGCGTCTTGCCAAGGAAGCGCAGGAAGACGCCCTCGCGACCGAGCGAGTATGCATAGCGGGCGGCCGTGTTGTGGAATGCCATCCCGCAGGCGAAGGAACTCGTCAGGATCAGGATGCTCATCAACTCCTCGGCCCAGCTGCCGACGTTTTGCCCGATCGGCGTCAGGAAGAAGTTGCCCGAGTCTTTCACCGCCTTGACCAGCATGTCCCCTTCGGTCGGGTAGGCCGAGATCGCACACCAGCTGGTGAAAATGTAAAACAGCCCGAGCCCGATCACCGAATAATAGAGCGAGCGCGGAATGATGTGCTTGGGGTCGCGCGACTCTTCGGCGTAGTTGGGCGCCATCTCGAAGCCGACCCAAGACCAGAACGCCATGAAGATGCCGACCGCTGCGGCTCCCGCCGCGATGTCCACATCGCCGACCTTCTGCGCCGCCACCGGCGTGTTGACGTGGAGGACGTTGAGAGCCTCGAGGTTGAACTTCGACGTGCTCGACGCAATTGCGCCGGCATCGAAGATCAAAAGCATGATCACCTCGAGGATCAGCGCAACGCCGAGGACCTTGGCCGAGAGCTGGACATCCCGATAGGCCAGCAACGAGATCAGCGCGATCATGAACACCGCAAACCAGATCCAGGGAATGTTGTAGCCCAGGTGAGTCTGGACCCAGGCGTTGCCGAAATAGGCGAACAGCCCGCACAATGACGCCTCGAACACGCTATAGGAGATGAACGAGGCCATGCCGGCGGCCATCCCCATGTCGCGTCCGAGCCCAAGGCTGATATAGGAGTAGAATCCGCCGACGCTCGACACCTTCTGCGCCATCGCCGCGTAGCCTACGGAGAAGATGGTGAGCACGATCGTGGCGAGCAGGAAGGCGGCGGGGATATAGATGCCGTTGCCGAACCCGGCGCCGAACGGCACGTTGCCGAGCATTGCCGACATCGGCGCCGCGCCCGTCACGGTCAGGAAGAGAACCCCCAACAGCCCCACAGCCTTGCTGTGAAGCAGATCGACCTTCTCTTTGTGGACTTCAAAACTTTCTTGCGCTTCGAGCGCTTCTGCCGAACTTTGTGCCATGTTGACTTACCCCCCGGTTTCGATTGGTCGGAAAGAACACCCCTTGTCAGCTACCCCCTCGTCTTTGGCCCTTTGGGGCCATGATGAGCCTGTTGTTGCAGTGACACAAGCTCCGCCGAGCCTGCCGGGCGATCCCTGAGCACGGCGTTCAGCGTTTCGATGAAAAAGTCCGCGTTATCGCGAGCGAAGCAAAGCGGCGGGCGCACTTTGAGCACGTTGCCGTAGGCTCCGGCCGCGCCGATCAAGATGCCGCGCTCTTTCAGAGCATTGATCAGATAGCTCGCGGTGGCCGGATCGGGTTCGTTCGTGCCGGGCAGGCTGAACTCGATGCCGATGAAGAGGCCGGCACCTCTGATGTCGCCGATGCCGGGATGCCGTCCCTTGAGCTCGTGAAGTTCGGCGCGGAAATAGCGGCCGACCTCTTTCGCGTTCTCGATCAGACCTTCGTCCTCGATCACATCGAGGACCGCAAGTCCCGCCGCCGCAGCCACCGGGTTGCCGCCGAACGTATTGAAATAGCCGGTCGTCTCGCACAGCGAATCGAGGATCTCCGGCCGCGTGACCACTCCGGCCACGGGAAAGCCGTTCCCCATGGGCTTGCCCATGGTCACGATGTCCGGCTCGATTCCGTGGCGCTCGAAGCCCCACATGCCGGAGCCCGTCCTGCCGAAGCCCGGCTGCACCTCGTCGGAGATAAAGAGACCTCCTGCCGCATGCACGGTATCGACCGCCTGCTTCAAGAAACCCGGCGGATCGGTATAGATGCCGTCGCTGGAGAAGATCGAATCCACGAGCAAGCCGCCGAATTTCACGCCATTCCGCTCGAGGTCGGCGATGGCGTTTGCGACATCCTCGGCGAAGCGGGCGCCGAGATCGTTCGTCGGATGCCGGTAGTGATCCGGCGCCGGAACCGTGCGAACATGCGGCGGCACGGAGCGGGTCTTGAACGAGGAGGGCGAGACTGCGGTCACCGCTTCGGTATTGCCGTGATAGGCCGTCTCGGTGACGATAAAGCCGCTTCCGCCGGTGAAACTCTTGGTCAGCCGGAGCGCCAAGTCGTTGCTCTCGCTTCCGGTGCAGGTGAACACGATGTTGGAAAGCCGGGCAGGGTAGGTCTTGAGCAGCCGCTCGGCGTAATCGTGGATGTTGTCGTAGAGATAACGTGTGTTGGTGTTCAGCGTCGCGGCTTGCTTGGCGATGGCTTTCACCACGCGCGGATGGCAATGGCCGACCGAGGCGACGTTATTATAGACGTCGAGATACTTGCGCCCATCGGCATCGAACATCCAGACGCCCTCGGCACGCACCATCCGGATTGGCCGCTGGTAGAACAGGACGGAGGACGCGCCGAAAGCCGCCTGCCGCCGCGCAAACAACGATTCCAGCTCGGCATCGAGATCTGCGGCGTCACGCTCATCGAAGCGGTTGAGAGCGAGAATCTGCTTGGTGTTTGGCATCTGTTCGGCCCTCAGCCGTTCTTGCGTAAAAACTCTTCCGCGAGTTCGACGGTGCCGTGCGTGTACGGCTCTCCCATCGATTGCGCCGTCGGCGTCTCCGCATGCGATGCGACCCACGCGGTCAGCTGCATGCGGCGCAACATGACGAACATCGGTAGCGAAGCCTCGTCCTCCTTCGCGAGCGGCGCGACCTTGCGGTAGCCTTCCGCCCACGCGGCCATGAGGTCGCCGATATAGGGCTCGTGCTCGATGAAGCTGACCGCGGAGGCAAAGTCGTAAGGAAACCAGCTTAAGCCGCAATCGTCGAAGTCGATGACGCCGAGGCGGTCGCCCTCGACGAGGAGATTGGCAAGCCGCAAGTCGAAATGGATGAGGCCGAAGCGGTCAGGCCCCATCCCATAGGCGCGCGTCAGTTCTTCGAGCCGCGTTTCGGTCCGCTCCAGCACCGTGCGGCCTTCCTTCGTCAGGCCGAGCGCCTCGCGCCAATCCCCCCAATAGTTCCGTTTCCCGATAATGGTGTCGAAGGTCCAGACTTTGCGCACGAAGCCCGGCGTGCGCTTCCACTTGCGGCTCTGCAAATGCAGCCTTGCGGTGACCTCGCCGAGCCGGCCGTACCATTTCACGAGATCGTCGCTCGCATCGGGCTCTTTCCCCGACATGTACTCGAACGCGACCACGTAGCGGCGCGTGTCGCCGTCCGGGAAGGAGCAAAGGAGCCCGCCGTCGAGCGCCGGAACCGGCCGCGGGGTGTCGACCACGCGCTGTTCGCGGAGCGCAGTGATCCAGGCAAGCTCGGAGCGAATCTCGTCTTCGGTGTGGTAGGCCGGGCGGTTCACCCGGAGGACCAATCGCCGGCCACCCTCCTCGTCCTCGACCAGGTACGTGGCGTTCTCCGAGATCGTCAGGAGGGAGACTGGCGCCGAGGCCGGCAGCCCCCACTTCGGCAGCGTGTTTCTCAGCCCCGTCTCAAGCCGTTGAAGGAAGGCGTCCTGATAGAGCATGACGGTTAGCGGGCCAGGACCCGACCGAAGTGGGACATGCCACAAAGCTATGTTGGAACTCCAACATAGACGCTTGTCGCACATTTGCCAAGGCCGAGCAGACGCTTGTGAGACCCTTTCCTCCAAGCGGACCCCCCAGGGGCCGAGCGAGATTTGCCTAGCTTTGGTTGTAGGCGCCGTACCGTGCTTCCTGGCCGAAGGACGACAGGGGCACGTAAGAATCCGGCAGTTTGATTTCGCCTCGGGCGATCCGCGCCTTCAGGTAGTTGAAGCTCTGGGCGGTCTGCGCAAAGAGGTGCTCGCCGGCGGTGAGGCCCTGCTTGGCGGGACGCTCTTGCGTGACAAAGCGGTCGAGTGGGGTGACCTTGGTGTCGTAATCGACGGCGAAGAACAGCGGAAAGGAGAAGCGTTCTTCCTTGACCGGCCGCACCCGGTGCGAGGTGGCAACGAACTCGCCGTTCGTCCAAACCTCCATCATGTCGCCGATGTTGACTACGAGCGCCCCCGGGACCGGCGGCGCGTCGATCCATCGGCCGGCGCTGTTGAGCACCTCGAGTCCTGGCGCGGTGGAATAAAGCAGCGTGAGGCATTCGTAGTCGGTGTGCGATCCGATGCCCATGGCTTCACCGGCGCCCGGGTTGAAAGGATAATGGATGAGTCTGAGCTGGCTGGGCGGCTTCTTGAGAAAACGATCGAAGAAGTCGGGAGCTTCCCCGAGCGCAAGCGCAAAGCCGCTCATGAGCACACGGCCGACCCCGAACACGGCGTCGTAATAGCGCTTCACCGGCTCGCGAAAGTCGGCCATATCAGGCCATTGATTGGGACCGAGCAAGGGATTACCCGCAAGGTAATCCGGGTCGTCGGGCGGAAGGTCGATCGACAGATCGAAGGCCTCCTTGCGATCCTTCGATCCCGTCGCGAACACCTCTTCGCCTTCCGGAACGTAGCCCCGGTGGTTGCGCGACAGGCCGATATAGACCTTCATCTTCTCGTCTTGCGGCAGGGCGAAGAAGCGCGCCGCGGAATCCACGACGCCTGAGAACACGGATTGCGGAATGCCGTGACCGGCGACGTAGCAGAAGCCGACCTCGCGTGCGGCGCGGCCGAGGGTCTCGGCGGTCGCCTGTTTCCGCTCGGGATCGTTGGAGGAGAGTCCGGAGATGTCGACGACCGGCAGTTCGGTAAAAGCAGTCCGATTCATATTGGCGCTCCCGGCACGAGTGAAACCTCGGCCGTGACGTCGCCGAGCAAGAGTGCGGTCTTGCTGTCGACATCGGGCGGCGCGAGGCATCATCTGGTCTGATGCGATCTGCGGGCTTCGAAGCAGGGTTCGTGCCATGAGCCGGCGCACACTCACCTCGCCGGATTTCAGCCGAAACAGAACGCAAGGAGGCCCGCAGTCTGTCTCCTCGGCGACACTGCGGCTGCTCATTCCGACAGCAGAACGCTTGTCCGCTAGGCAATCGGTGTCGGGCTGGTGGGGTACGATGCTGAACCGGAGCCCTGGAGATGCCGCGCCCAGGCTTCCGTTACGCACGCCTTGATAATCTTTTGATGCCGTTTAGCCCAGCAGCCGACTGACAACGGCGCCGGCGACGGCGGCGGGGTGGACCGTTCCAACCGAATCGGAGGAGCCGCTCCCGTAGACATGCCGGATCAGTGCTCGGCGCGCGTCGGGTGCCGTTTCGAGGCCAAATCGCAGAGCAAATCCATCCTTGCAGAGGCGCACAACCGAGGCCTCGACATCGAGATTTTCAAGCTTCACCTGGACGGCGGTGCCTACGCTACCCGGGGGAGTGCCGATCAGCCGCATGCCGGTGACAGAGATGTCGGCAACCGCATAGGGAGCCTCCCTCTGGCCGGTTGTGAGCAGCGCAGTCCGGTTCACGCGGAGTCGATGCCCGCGACGGCGCTCGACCGTCTCGATCGAGACGATGCAAGCCAGGAGAAGAACGATGATGTTGTACCAACTCCATGCCAGGGCGATGAAGCTGGCCTCGGCCAGCGGGCGAGCGTCATTGATCGTGAAAGCCCAGAGTATGCCCGCCACGGTCAAGACCAGATACAAGGCAAAGCCGCGGAATTGCTGCCATTGCACGAATGTCGAGCCCCGACTCAATCCCTTCTGGGTAACCCGGAACTTGTGGCCGCTAGGCTTGAACAGTCCGACCGCAACGCATTTGAGGACGTGATCCGCGCTTATGAGCTGGCTCAAATCCGACATGATCGGCAAGACTCTGCCGCTCGAAATCCAGGCGACAACAGCCACTTGCGCGATGAAATACGGCGCGAAGTACGAGAGAGCCTCTTCGACATTGGCATAGACGGCCTGAACGTCGAACAGCAGGTACAACATCGGAATAATCAAGGCGACAATGCGGAAGCCGAACGATGTCGTCCAGTAGAGGAACGCCTCGACCAGCATGAGGCGGTGAACCAGCGGAAGGTGATTGGTGAGTCGCCAGGGCGCGCTCGGACCGCGGAAGATTTGCATGAAGCCAAGCGCCCAGCGTCCTCGCTGCCCGATATATTCGCGCAGTCCTTCGGGAGCGAGGCCGACGGAGAGCAGTTCGTTGAGGTAGACGGTGCGATATCCTCTTTCCGCCAGCCGCAGCGTCACGAGATAGTCCTCGGTAACAGAGTCGGTCGGGAATCCGCCCAGACGCATGAGCGGCTCGAAGCGGATCAATGAGGAGGTTCCGCAGCAAAAGGCTCCGCCCCAGGCGTCTTTCGACGGCATCGCGACGTCGAAGAAGTAGCGCTGCTCATCCGGCCAAACCCGCGTCATCGACAGATTCGTTTGGATCGGGTCGGGGTTGAAGAAATGCTGAGGGGTCTGCACAACGCCGACGTCATCCTCGCGCATCAAGGAAAGAGTGCGTGCCAGAAATGCCGGCTTGGGCACGAAGTCGGCGTCGAGAATGGCGACAAACTCCGGTCGGTCCGCCAATGTGGAGAGATGTCTTAGGGCGTTGTTGATATTGCCCGCCTTGGCGTGCCGGTTGTCATCGCGAGTGAGATAGCCGCATCCATGCTGCTCGCACAACCGCTTCAACTTTGGCCGGCGTCCGTCGTCGCACACCCACACGCGGTAGTTCGGATAATCGATGTGCAGCGCGCCGACGATCGTCCGCTCGAGGATCTCCTCGTCTTCGTTATAAGTGCAGATCAGCACGGCAATGCGCGGCAGGACGGGCAGAGTGAGGAGCCACTGCATGTTACGGTCGGCATCGCCGCTTCGGCTCCGCGTTCGCGACATGAAAACCAGCGTTGCCGTGGTTCCAATCAGAGCGAGCAGCTCGACTGCCGCGAAAAATAGCCCGACCGAAAAATCAAGCGGCTCGTCGATCGGCGGAATAGTCGATGTAAGCCGCCAAGCCATATAGCGCCATGACAGTGCAATACATACCGCCACGGCAACGGTTCGCGCCGAGGCGTTCGTTCGGTCGAGCCAAGGTAACAGGCACGACGCTAGCAGAGCGACAATCACTCCTGGCAGCAGGGTATCCCAATAGGTTGCACCCGAGGCGATGGTCATGGCCGGGCGACGCTCGATGCGTCAGGCTCGGTGCGAAACGTCACTTTGCCCGTTCGCCCGACAAAGCAGTCCGCCCCGCTACTGAGACTCGGGACCCTGATCGTCACGTGGTAGGGTTCGCGCGCGAGCGCCTTTTGCTCAATCGCCAGATTTGCCGGCACCGCGGCCAGTCCGTTGAGCGCGATCACCTGAGCTTCCCGCTCGAGAGATTCGCCCCTGAGGTGAAAAGTGGCCGATTGCCCCAGGTGGAGCGAATTGTACGTGGATTCACTCACCGCGGCCGTGACCATAGCGCTCCCACAATCCAGAATGCGCAGGAGATCCTGGCCGCGCGTCACCTCTTCGCCATTGGCAGTCAAGCGCTCCCAAACCGTTCCCGTGATTGGAACGGCTACACTCGCCGAAGCGAGCTCGGCATATCTCTTTTCCTCGTCGGCGAGATCGCGTCTCAATTGCGCGAGACGCACGTTGCGCTCTTCGATCTGGGCGCTGATATCGGTGATCAGTTGTGTGATTTCATCGAGACGCTGCGCGGTGCGAGGAATATCGTTATAGCTGTCGCCGACGAACAAGCCGGTGCGCGCCGCATCAAGCTCCACCTTCGCTCCCCGCAGGCGATGGCGCAGAGACTCGGCTGTGCTGACGGTGACGTTGTAGTTGCTGCGGGCGCTTATCAGTGCCGCTTCCGATTGATAGCCGGTAGCGTGGAGCTTCTGCGTCCGGTCGAACGTGCTCTTGGCGTCCACTGCGCGCGCGTCAGCCGCTGCGATCTCGGCGGTGAGCTCGGCGATACGGGCTTCGAGTTCATCGATGCGGCCCTGCTGGAAGGCGTCGCGCTGCGTGCGCAAATGACCGCTGAGGTCCTCGAGTTGCGCCTGACGCTTTTGTAGAGAGGAACTTTCAGCCTCTAATTGACTGATGAGTCTTCGAGTTTCATCGAGCCGGCTGCGGTCGGCCCGCGGATTCACCACGCGGAAAACCTCGCGGCCAGGACGCAGTTCTTCGCCAACGTCCACCCCGCGATCCTCCACGATCTGACCGTCGATCGGAGCGCGCAGGGTCACGAGACGTGCGTTGACGGTGGCCTCCGCGCTGGTGGTCTGGAAAAACCTCTGCAGAGGGGTCCATCCGAGGGCGATCACCGCGACCAGGGCCAGTAAGGATTTGACAATCTTGCCAAGGTTCGGCTTCCGCTTGTCCCCGTCAGAGGCCGCGGGAGGCATTTCAGGAGCCGGAGCAACAGATCCGGGGGCCTGCGGCGTCGTTTCAGGGCTGGGTGCGGGCAGGCTTTTGCCCCAGGTTCGCACTTGCGTCCGCAGGCGAGCTTGAAGTTCGAGTGCCCCGGGCTCTCCTGGTCGAGGGTCGGGCATCTCTACCTCGGATGCCGAGGCAGATTCCTTTGGATGCAATGGATCCGCTCGCTTACTGCTGAGCATCGGCCTCCCCCCTGAACACACGTCCCCCTGATCCAGCTATAAGGCTGCTGGTCGAAGGGGCATGATCGATGAGGCCCTGTTAAATATGCCTGAGGGAGACCCCTTAATTCCGGAATCTTGAACAACAAATCGTCAACGCCGGCGTTTGCTGATTTGCGTCATCCAAGAGCCGGCTCGGATTAGGGTCAACCTTGAGCCGATTTGTCTCGAGGCTCAGTCCGGTGCCCTCAGGCGATAGCCGATGCCCGTCTCGGTCAGGATGTATTGCGGGCGCGCAGGATCGGGCTCAATCTTGTTCCTCAGCTGCCGCACATAGACGCGCAGATATTGCGCATCGATGGGCACCGCCCAGAGCTGGTTGAGCAGGAATTTGTGGGTGAGCACCTTGCCCGCGTGCTGAACCAGGATGCGCAGCAAATCGTATTCCTTGGGTGACAGCTTCACGTCCTGGTCCTTGATCTTGACGACGCGGCGAACGAGATCGACCGAGAGGTCGCCCAACTTGAACACCGGCCGCTCGCCCTGCGCCTGCAATTGGTGGCGTAGCGCCGCGCGCACCCGGGCGAGCAGCTCCTCCATGCCGAACGGCTTGGTGACGTAATCGTCGGCGCCAAGATCAAGCGCTTCGACCTTGCCCGCCTCGTCGCCCCGGCTCGACAGCACCACGATCGGCACATCCTCCCGCCGCGCGCGGATCTCGCGCAGCAGATCCAACCCCTGCATGTCGGGAAGGCCGAGGTCGAGGATTACGAGGTCGGGCCTGCCCGACATCGCCTCGAGCGCCGCCTTGGCGGTGGCGGCGTCGATCGTCTGGTAGCCCTGCGTTCCGAGCCCCATGCGCAGCAATTTCCGGATCGGGGGTTCGTCGTCGACGACGAGGATTTTGAGCGGCACAGAGGTCATGCCGCCGTCCCGAGATGCGCGGCCCCCTTGGGCACCGGGAGGGTGATGGTGAAAACCGCGCCGGAGCGGTCGCTGCGGTTTGCGGCGACGATCGATCCGCCCATCGCCTCGACGAACCCCCGCGAGATGGCCAGACCGAGTCCCGTACCGGCTCGCACCTGGTCGCCTTTCTGGGCGCGATGAAACTTGTCGAAGATGCGCTCGAGTTCGTCTTGTGGGATCCCGCTCCCTTCGTCGGCGACCTCGAGTTTCACCTTGTCGCCCTCCTGCCAGCTTGCGATGCGCAAGGTTGTGCCGGGCGGCGCATATTTTGCGGCATTGTCCAGCAAGTTCACCAGCGCCTGCTCGAACAATACCGGATCGAGCTCGAGCATCGGCAGGTCGGCTGCTGGCTCGAGATCGACCTTGTGATGGGCCAGGAGCTTGCCGCTCCGCTCGAGGGCCGTCGCGACGATCTCGCCGAGATCGTGCGGGGCCATGTTCGGCTTGAACGAGCCGGCCTCGAGCCGCGTCATGTCGAGAAGATTGGCGATGAAGCGATTGAGTCGTTCCGCCTCGTCGAGAATGGTGGCGAGCAGGTCGGCTTTGGCCTTATTGCCCAAGGAGCCCGACAGATCCTTGAGCGTTCCCGCTGCGCCGACGATGGCGGCGAGGGGAGTCTTCAAGTCATGCGAGATCGAGGTCAAGAGCGCGGCGCGGAGCCGGTCGGCCTCGACCCGGCGCTCGGCCCGGTCGAGATCGTCGACGAGGTAAACGCGCTCGATGGCGAGCGCGCCTTGATCGATAAGCGCGTCGAGCAGGCGGCGCTGATCAGGGGTCAACAACGGTCCCGGCTTGTCGCTGTCGATGCCCACCACTCCGATGGCGCCGCGGCCCGTGCGCATGGGGAGAAACAGGCGCTTGGCGCCGGGAAGCGTATCGGCGCCGCGGCCTGCCGCGCGATTGTGCTCCCATGCCCAGTTCGCGGCGGCGAGATCGGCCTGGTCGAGGGAATCCTCGGGCGGATATCCGGCTCTGACGGTGATCGTGCCGTCCTCGGGCAGCAGCAGCACCACCCGGACCTTGAGCATGAGCGCGATCTGATAGGCGGTTGCCCACAGCACGTCGTCGAGCGTGCCGACACCCGAGAGCTTGCGGCTGAACACGTAAAGCGATTCGGTAGTGCGCGCCCGCGACATGGCGGCGACCGCGAGCGTGCGCACCCGCGAGGCGACATTCGACACCACCACGGCCATCACGATGAAGAAAAAGAAGGCGGCGACGTTGGTGGGGTCGGTGATGGTGAAGGTATAGACCGGCGGCAGGAAGAAGAAGTTGTAGCAAAGCGAAGCGAGAATGCTCGCCGCGAGAGAGGGACCTAGCCCGTAGCGTGCCGCGACCCCAACGACCGCGGTGATGAACACGAGATCGACGTTCTCGATCCCGAGCCACGGCTGAATAAGCTTCGCGACGCCAAGCGCCAAGGCGACGACCAACAGAGCGACAGCGTAGGGACGAGGTTCGAAGGCTTCGGCACGCTCCGCCGTGCGGACCGTCTTCCTGGGGATGGTGTCCTTGGCGAGCTCTTCGCCGGCGATGACGTGCACGCTGATATTGCCGCACGAACGCAAAAGGTCGCGCACGACCGAGCCATGCAAGAGCTCGAACCAACGTGACCGTGATGACTTGCCGATCACGATCTGCGTGATGTTGTTGGCCTGCGCGTAGGCGATCACGTCGTCCGCAACGCGTCGCTCGCCGCCGGGAATGGTCACGGGCTCGCCGCCGAGCCCCTGCGCGAGACGGAGCGTGTCGGCGATGCGGTCGCGATCCTCCTCGCTGAGCTGGAGGCTGCGCTTCGTCTCGACATAGAGCGCGGTCCAGGCCGCGTGCAGCCGGTCGGCGAGCCGCTTGGTGTAGCGCACGAGCCCCGCGGCACGGGGGTCCTCGCTGACGCAAACGAGGACCCGCTCGCCGGCTGCCCAGGGACCGGGGATGGCTCGCGCCTGCATCTCGCTCAACAGCTGCTCGTCGACGCGCTGGGCCGTGCGCCTGAGTGCGAGCTCGCGCAAGGCGGTGAGATTGGCCGGCGAGAAGAAGTGCTCGAGCGCCCGCTCCGCCTGTTTGGGGACATAGACCTTGCCGTCCCTGAGCCGTTGGATCAGGTCCTCGGGCGTGATGTCGACAAGCTCGATGGCGTCGGCTCGATCGAGAATCGCGTCGGGAACCGTCTCACGAACGCGGACATGCGTGATCTGGGCGACCACGTCGTTGAGGCTGTCGATGTGCTGGATATTAAGCGTGGTGTAGACGTCGATGCCGTGGTTGAGGATTTCCTCGACGTCGAGATAGCGTTTCGGGTGGCGGCTCCCGGCGGCATTGGTATGGGCAAGCTCGTCGACCAGGACGAGCTCTGGACGCCGCGCCAGGATCGCATCGAGGTCCATCTCCTCGAGTTCGCGATTTCGGTAGCTGACGCGCCGGCGCGGAATCGTCTCGAGCCCCTCGGTCAGGACCTCGGTCTCTTTGCGCCCGTGGGTCTCGACCAGCCCAATGACGACATCCTTGCCTTCCTTCTGCCGCGCTCGCGCTTCCAGCAGCATCTCGTAGGTCTTGCCGACCCCAGGGGCGGCGCCGAGAAAGATCTTGAGCCGCCCGGTGCGGCTTTCCTCCTTGCTTGCCTTGGCGAGCAAGGCATCGGGCGAAGGACGTTGATTGGTCTCGCGCCGCTGTTCGGCCATGCCGCCTCGATCCTTGCACGCGGGCTGGACCCGCTGGCGATAGCTACGCGCCGGCTTTATCCAAAGCGAGATTAAGCTCGAGCACGTTAACGCGCGGCTCACCAAGCACGCCGAGGGTGCGGCCCTCGATGTGAGCGTCGATGAGCTGGCGGACTTCATTTTCCGGTATGTTGCGGGCCTTCGCAATGCGCGGGACCTGGAAATAGGCTGCTTCCGGCGAGATGTCGGGATCGAGCCCGCTGCCCGAGGTCGTCACCAGGTCGGTCGGGATCTGCATCGACGGATTTTCCCGCTTGAGTTTTGTCACGTCGGCGGCGATCCGCTCGATCAGCGCCTTGTTGGTTGGGCCGAGGTTGGAGCCCATCGAGTTCGCCGCGTTATAGGGCACCGAGACCGTCTTGCTCGGATCGTTGGGATCGGAGCCGAGGGTGGCCGAAGGGCGGCCGTGAAAATACTTGTCGGCCGCAAATTCCTGTCCGATCAGCGCCGAGCCGACCACCTTGCCGTCCTTCTCGATCAGGCTTCCTTGCGCCTGATAGGGAAAGAGCGCCTCGGCGATGCCGGTTATGGCGAGGGGATAGAGCAGGCCCGTGATCACGGTAAAGGCAAGCATCAACACGAGCGCCGGACGCAGTTCTTTCAACATGGGTGTCTCCTCAGACGAGGTGCAGGGCGCTGACCACGAGGTCGATCGCCTTGATGCCGACAAACGGGATGATGATGCCGCCAAGACCGTAGATCAGCAGGTTGCGCCTAAGCAGGGCGGCAGCGCCGATCGGACGGTAAGGCACGCCCTTCAGGGCAAGCGGAATGAGCGCGATGATGATCAGCGCGTTGAAGATGATCGCGGACAGGATCGCGCTTTGCGGCGTGGCGAGATGCATGACGTTCAGCGCCTGAAGCTGGGGATAGAAGGCGAGGAACATCGCCGGAATGATCGCGAAGTACTTGGCCACGTCGTTGGCGATGGAGAAGGTGGTCAGCGCGCCGCGCGTCATGAGCAACTGCTTGCCGATTTCGACAATCTCGATGAGTTTGGTCGGGTTGGAGTCGAGATCCACCATGTTGCCCGCCTCGCGCGCCGCCTGGGTGCCGGCATTCATGGCCACGCCGACATCGGCCTGGGCAAGCGCGGGCGCATCGTTGGTGCCGTCGCCGCACATCGCCACGAGCTTGCCCTTGGCCTGCTCGGCGCGGATGAGCTTGAGCTTCTCCTCCGGCGTCGCCTGAGCAAGGAAATCGTCGACTCCCGCCTCGGCGGCGATAGCGGCAGCGGTCATGGGATTGTCGCCGGTGATCATCACGGTGCGGATGCCCATGCGCCTGAGCTCGGCGAAGCGCTCCCTGATGCCGCCCTTCACGATATCCTTGAGCTGGACGACGCCGAGCAGCCGTCCATCCTTGGCCACCGCAAGCGGCGTGCCGCCGGCCTTGGCGATGGTCTCGGCGATGGAATTGATCTCGCGGGCGGTTTCGGCGCTGACGCCCTCTCTTCGCGCCGCGGCCGCTCCCAGCGAAGCCGCCGTGGGCGCGAGGCTCTTGAGATAATCGAGGATGGCGTCGACCGCGCCCTTGCGGACCCAGGAGCCGTTGATCTCGACGCCACTCATCCGGCTCTGCGCCGTGAAGGGAATGAACTTGGCGCCGAGCTCGTGAATGTCGCGGCCGCGGATGCCATATTTCTCCTTCGCCAGCACCACGATGGAGCGGCCTTCCGGCGTCTCGTCGGCAAGTGAGGCGAGTTGCGCCGCATCGGCGAGTTCCTGCTCGGTCACGCCCTTGACCGGCATGAAGGCGACCGCCTGACGATTGCCGAGCGTGATGGTTCCGGTCTTGTCGAGAAGCAGCGTATCGACGTCGCCGGCGGCCTCGACAGCGCGGCCCGACATGGCGAGCACGTTGAAGCGAACCAGCCGGTCCATGCCGGCGATGCCGATGGCCGAGAGCAGGGCTCCGATCGTGGTCGGGATGAGGGTCACGAACAGAGCGACCACCACGACGATCGACACGGCGCCCCCTGCATACGCCGCATAGCTCGGAATGGTGGCGGTCGCGAACACGAAGATGATGGTCATGCCGGCGAGCAGAATGTTGAGCGCGATTTCGTTCGGCGTCTTTTGGCGCTGCGCCCCTTCGACCAGCGCGATCATGCGATCGAGGAAGGTCGAGCCTTGCGCCGCGGTGATGCGCACCTTGAGCCAATCGGAGACCACTAGCGTGCCACCGGTCACAGCAGAGCGGTCGCCGCCCGCCTCCCGAATGACCGGCGCCGACTCGCCGGTGATGGCGGCTTCGTTGACCGAGGCCACGCCTTCGATCACCTCGCCGTCGGAGGGGATGAGTTCGCCGGCCTCTACCAGGACAACCTGGCCTGGCCCGAGCTTGCTCGCGAGCGTCGGCACGATGAGACCGGTCTTGTCGTCGACGATGAGCTTTGCCTTGGTCTCCTCGCGCGTCTGGCGCAAGGTCGCGGCCTGGGCCTTGCCGCGGCCCTCGGCGATCGCCTCCGCGAAGTTCGCGAACAGCACGGTGAACCAGAGCCAGACGATGATCTGGAAGGTGAAGCCGATATGGCTGGCGCCGCTCGTCCACTCGCGGACAAAGATTACGGTGGTAACAGCAGCGACGACCTCCACCACGAACATCACCGGGTTCTTCACCATCACGCGTGGATCGAGCTTGGCAAAGGCCGAGCCGATGGCCGGCCACACGATCTTGGGATCGGTCAGCGCCGTGACCGGCATCCGCTTGCGCAAACGAGACGTTTCCATGGGAGTGGCTCCGAATTAGAACAGTTGCCCGGCCATCATGGCAAAGTGCTCGACGATCGGTCCGAGCGCGAGCGCCGGGAAGAAGGAGAGGCCGCCGACGATCAGGATCACGCCGACGAGGAGGCCCACGAACAGGCCGCCATGGGTTGGGAAAGTGCCCGACGAGGCCGGCACGGTCTTCTTGGCCGCGAGCGAGCCGGCCACCGCCATCATGGGAATGATGATGAAGTAGCGCCCGATCAGCATGGCGAGCGCACCGGTCGTGTTGTACCAGAGCGTATTGCCCGTGATGCCGCCGAAGGCCGAACCGTTGTTGCCGGTCTGCGAGGTGTAGAGGTAGAGCGCCTCGCTGAAGCCGTGCGGGCCGGGATTGGCCAGGCTCGACAGGCCGAAAGGCAGCACGACGGCCGCGGCGGTGAAGCACAGCATGCCGAGTGGCAGCATCAAGATGGCGAGCATCGACATCTTGACTTCTTTCGCTTCGATCTTCTTGCCCAGATATTCCGGCGTGCGGCCCACCATGAGGCCCGCCACGAACACGGCGATGACGACCATCAACAGCATGCCATAGAGGCCTGAGCCGACGCCGCCATAGATGATCTCGCCGAGCATGATGTTCAGCATGGGGATCATGCCGCCGAGCGGCGTGAAGCTGTCGTGCATGGCATTGACCGAGCCGTTCGAGGCGTCGGTGGTTGCCACCGCCCACAGGCTCGAATTGGCGATGCCGAAGCGAACCTCCTTGCCTTCCATATTGGCGGGATCGAGCCCGAGTGCCGCGAGTTGCGGGTTGCCGGATCCTTCCGCCCAGTAGCAAACGAGAAGGCCTGCGAAGAACAGGATCGACATGGCGGCGTAGAGCGCCCAGCCCTGACGCTCATCCTTGATCATGCGGCCGAAGGTGTGAGTGAGCGCCGCCGAGATGAGAAGGATGTAGAGCGCCTCGAGGAAATTGCTGAGGGGCGTAGGGTTCTCGTAGGGAACGGCTGAGTTTGCATTCCAGAACCCACCGCCATTGGTGCCGAGCTGCTTAATGGCGATCTGCGAGGCGGCGGGACCCTGGCTCAGCGTCTGCTTGGCGCCTTCGAGAGTCGTCGCATCGATATAGGCGCCGAGATTCTGCGGCACGCCCTGCCACACGAGGAAGACGGCGGCCACAATCGACAGCGGTAGCAAGACATAAAGAGTGCAGCGCGTGAGATCGACCCAGAAATTGCCGACGGTCTTGGCGGAGGCGCGGGCAAAGCCGCGAACGAGGGCCACGGCGAGCGCGATGCCGGTCGCGGCAGAAACGAAGTTCTGCGTGGTAAGCGCCGCCATTTGGGAGAGATAGCTCATGGTGCTTTCGCCGCCGTAGTTCTGCCAGTTGGTGTTGGTGGCGAAGCTGACGGCGGTATTGAAGGTCAAATCCGGTGCCACCGCCGCCATGCCGGCGGGGTTCAACGGCAGAAAGGCCTGGAGCCGCAGGATGGCGTAGACCAGGAGAAAGCCCGCCGCGTTGAACAGGAGCATGGCCACCGTGTAGGTGATCCAGCTCTGCTCGCGCGTCTCGTCCACGCCTGCGAGGCGATAAAGACCGCGCTCGACGGGACCGAGCACCGGGGTGAGAAACGTCCATTCGCCTTGAAACACACGCGCCATGAAGCGGCCGAGCGGCACAACGAGCGCGGTCAAGACCGCGAAATAGAGTGCGATCTGAAGCCAGCCGTTGAGGGTCATTGCGCGCCTCCTAGAATTTCTCGGGCCTGACGAGCGCGTAGGTGAGGTAGGCGAGCAGTCCAACCGTCACGATGCCGGCGAGCCAGTAATCGAAGATCATGAGAACCTCCTCAGAGCCGGTCGCAGAGGAGTACGTAGCCCACGGACACGGCGAAGAAGCCGATGCCGATGGCGAGCATGATGGCGTCCAACATGGGTCTCTCCTTGAGACTTGGCCGACAGAAGCAGATCGTTATCGGATGACGTTTGCGCGAAGCACGATCGCGGCCTGCTCTGTTCGGCGAAGACTTAGGCCTACCGCGAGTATGTTTTCGAGGGGGAGGTGAGCCGCTCTCTATAAGAATCTCATAAAGCCGGGGCACCGCGTATGTGCGTGGTTGAACCGTCATCCGATTTGATGTCGAATTGGATAAACGGTTGCGGCTGTCTGTCTCACGTCTTGCGGGCGGGGTAAGAGCCTTCCAAAGTGCTTCCAAGCCTTTGCCCTCACGTGAGTCATGCCGACCTCATCAACGACCAGGAATTGGTCACATGCGTCTGCCCTTGATAAAGCCGGCCGATCTCAATCCCGAGCAGCGCCCGCTCTATGAGGATATGCGCGCCGGCATCGAGAAGAACTTCCAGGGATTTGCCACCATCGCCGAGAACGGCGCGCTGATGGGCCCATGGAATCCGTGGCTGCACCAGCCCAAGTTCGGAAAGCCGATCTGGGAACTGATCAAAGCCCTCTCCTTCTCGCCGTCGCTCCCGAAACAGATTCGCGAGGTCGCGATCCTGGTGACCGGCGCGAAATTTCGCGCCGCTTATGAGATCTATGCTCATGTCATGATTGCAGAAGCCCGCGGGCTTTCCGACGACAAGATCGCTACGATTGCAGCCGGCCAGCGTCCAAGCGACCTCACGCGCGACGAGGCCATCGCCTATGACGTGGCCTCGGCCCTGGTCAGTCACGGCGCGCTGCCCGCACTGACCTATCGCCAGGCCGTCGACACTTTCGGCGAGCATGCGGCCGCTGAGCTCATCTATCTGGTCGGGCTCTATTGCCTTGTTTCGGTGACGCTGAATGGTTTCGACGTTCCGGTGCCCGAGCCGGACGCGACGTGATATAGGGGGCGTCGCGCAGGTGCTCCTCGAGGCCTTCATATGGTGACGCGCGGCTTCACCGGGCGGCAGCGTTCGCCCGACATCGCCAAGCGGCTTCCCCCCGGACAGTCGCTGGCAAATGATTTTCCCGTGCTTTCCGCCGGTCCCACGCCGCATATAAGTACCGAGGATTGGACCTTCACCCTGAAGTCTGGCCCAAAGCCCTTGGCGCGCTGGACCTGGGAGGAATTCAACGCATTGCCGAAGACCATGCAGACCCGCGACATTCATTGCGTCACCAAATGGTCGAAGCTCGACACCCTATGGGAAGGGGTGTTGATCGACGATATTTTGGCCGCTGCGGGCCTCGACAGGCCACCAACGCCCTACACGCTCGCCCATTCCTACGACGGCTACTCCACGAACGTTCCCACTGCTGATCTCCTCGGTGGAAAGGCCATGGTGGCGCTGAGCTATGCCGGCGCGCCGCTCGCGCCTGACCACGGCGGCCCCGCCCGACTCCTGGTGCCGCATCTTTATTTCTGGAAATCGGCCAAGTGGGTGAGCGGCCTTCAGTTCATCCAGAGAGACGAGCCCGGCTTCTGGGAGCTCCGCGGCTACCACATCTACGGCGATCCTTGGCGCGAGCAGCGCTTCGCCGGTGACTGAAGCGCTCGGCAGCGCCGCCGGCGATCGCGGTTTGCAGTGGCAAGAGGCGGCGATCGCCGCGATCGTTCCTCGGACGCCGCGCGTCAAGAGCTTCTTCTTCGATCTTCCGCGTCCCTTCTCGTTCCGGCCGGGCCAGCACGTGGACGTCCGCCTGACCGCCGCCGATGGCTATCGGGCCGAGCGCAGCTACTCGATTGCCTCGGCGCCAGGGCCGGGAAGTGTGATCGAGCTTGCCGTTGAGCGTCTCGACGACGGCGAGGTCTCGACCTTCTTTCATGATGTCGCCACGGTCGGGGACACGATCGAACTGCGCGGGCCGATCGGCGGCTATTTCGTCTGGGAGGTCGGCGACGGCGGACCGCTCCTGCTGTTTGCCGGCGGATCCGGCGTCGTGCCCTTCATGTCGATGATCCGCCAACGGTCGATCTGCCGCTCGGATGTGCCTGTGCTCCTCCTCTTTTCCTCCCGGACGTTCGAGGAGGTGCTGTTCCGCGAAGAACTGTTGCATCTCGACGCACGCAATGACGGCTTCACGCTTGCGCTTGCGCTGACGCGCGAGCCGCCGCGCCGCGCGCACGACTATGGCCGCCGCGTCGACCAAGACATGGTGACAGAACTTCTCGGCCGGCTGCCCGCGCCGCCGAAGCAGATCTTCATCTGTGGCTCGAACCCCTTTGTCGGGGCGGCCGCTGACGCAGCGATCTCGGCCGGTATTCCCGCCTCGCTCATACGCACCGAGCGTTATGGAGGGTAACTGGCGGTAGAGGCCACGGAGGGGAGTGTTCGAGCAAACTCGATGTGTGCGGAGCGCATGATTTTCCAGCCTGCGAGCGCAGCCGACGAAGTGCGGCGCTAAGGTCCTTTGGAGCGATCGCTTGCGCCGCCTGAAGCGCGATGACGATGCGCTTCCATATCTCCCATATTCCCAGACCGCGCCGCTGAGGCCTACAAGCGTTACCAGCGGGTTGCTGCGGCGTCTCCCGCGCTGAAGCAGATTTTCGCGCCCGCCTTCATTGACAACCTCATCCGCATTGCTGAATTTGAGGCGACTGCCTGCGACAGGCGCGTGACCGATGTCGAGCGCAGGCGCTATCTCGAAATGGTCTAGCCGGCGTCTGAAGGGATTCCTGTCTTGGCAAAGCGGCCTCTCGTCGGCGTCATTTGTTGCACCCGCATCCCCGAGGATCCGGCCCAAGCCGTCGCCGAACGTTACTTGCGCGCGATACCGTTCATGGGCGCCGACGCCGTGCTCGTGCCATCGATGAGCGATCACTTCGATGTCTCATCGATTGTCGCGCGGCTGGACGGCCTCATGCTCACCGGCAGCCCGTCGAATATCGAGCCGCGCCGCTACCGCAGCAGGGAAGGCGGCGCGGGACCCTTCGACCCGCCGCGCGACGAGACGGCGATGCGCCTGATCGATGCCGCTGCCGACCAGGATCGGCCGGTGCTCGGCATATGCCGGGGATTTCAGGAGATCGCGGTCGCCTATCGGGCAACGCTACGGCGCGATCTCGGTGAACCCGATCGCGACCAAATCCACCACACCCCCGCCGGGCTTCCCATGGAAGAGATGTTCGCCCTTCAGCACAGGGTGGAGCTTTCCCGCGGCGGCATTCTCGAGCGCGCCATGGGGGCGCCGTCGATCGTGGTCACCTCGGCGCATTTCCAGGGCATCGCCGAACTAAGCCCCGAGCTTGTCGTGGAGGCCACCAGCACCGACGGAATCATCGAGAGCGTGAGACCGGCGAGCGGAGAGCGTGTGCTTGCCGTCCAATGGCACCCCGAGTGGCGGATCGCCGAGAACGCCGACTCGCGCAAGCTCTTCGCCTGGTTCGGCATGCTGCTACGCGGCGCCACGTTGGAGGAAGCAGCGGATCGGGCCGCGCGCGAGGAGGCGACTGAGCTCACCGGCGGCGGCTAAGGTTGACTCAGCGAGCCCCCCGCTTGCTACGGCAGGACTTGCTTGCTAGCAACGGTTGCGCGGTCGCTTCGCGGTCGAGACGTCGAGAGCGAAGCGTCGCCATGATGGCTCGTCTCGCTATGCGTGGCCCCGGTGAAGATCGCCACCTTCAACATCAACGACATCAACAAGCGGCTCGACAATCTGCTCGCGTGGCTGCGCCGGGCACGGCCTGACGTCGTCTGCCTCCAGGAAATCAAAACGACCGATGCTGCCTTTTCTGTTGCCGCCATCGAAAAGGCGGGCTACGGCGCCGTCTGGCGCGGAGAGAAGTCGTGGAACGGCGTCGCTATCCTTGCCCGCGGATGCGAGCCGGTGCTGACCCGCAATCGCCTGCCGGGCGATCCGAGCGATGCGCAAAGCCGCTACATCGAAGCCGCGGTCGGGGGCGTTCTCATCGCCAATCTCTACGCCCCGAACGGCAACCCGCAGCCCGGACCCAAATTCGCCTACAAGCTCGCCTGGATGAAGCGGCTCCTGACCCACGCCAAGGCGCTATGCGCCATCGACGCGCCGGTCGTGCTTGCGGGCGATTTCAACGTGGTGCCGACCGACGCCGATATCTATCCCTCGAAGCCTTACGCCAAGAATGCG
Organism: Methyloceanibacter sp.; assembly: GCF_035650995.1. Taxonomy (GTDB): domain Bacteria; phylum Pseudomonadota; class Alphaproteobacteria; order Rhizobiales; family Methyloligellaceae; genus Methyloceanibacter. Next base: position 22,498 of record NZ_DASRGO010000153.1, read on the forward strand.
CTGGTGCAGCCCGAGCCCCGGGCGCTATTCGGGCGCCTCCTCGAGCAGGGCTGGGTCGACGCCATCCGCGCCATCCATCCCGACGAGCCGATGTACACCTTCTGGGACTACAAGCGAAACCGCTGGGAGCGCGACGCCGGGCTTCGCCTCGATCATCTGTTGTTGAATGCCCCGGCAGCGAGGCGGCTCGCTGACGCTGGCGTCGACCGGGAGGCGAGGGGACACGACGGCGCAAGCGATCATGCCCCCGCCTGGATCGTGCTGCGCGACGCGGCACCCGCGCGCCGCGCGCGAACCTCGCGGCCCACAAAGACGGTGAAGCATAGGCGGGGCGAGAGCAAGAAACGCGCGCCGGCCGCACGGCGGCCTCTCCTCGTCATCGACGGGGACTCCTTCGCCCATCGCTCTTATCACGCGCTGCCCAAGACGATCATGAGACGAGGCGATCGCCCGGCTGGCGCCATACTCGGCTTCGCCAACATGCTGCTTCGCCTCTACCGCGAAGAACGGCCGCGGGCGGTGCTCGTCGCCTGGGATAGCTATGGCGAGCCGACCTACCGGCATGAGGCGCTTCCCGATTATCAGGGCGGACGCGAGTTCGACGACGCCGTGATCGAGCAGCTCGAGGCGTTGCCCGAATTCATCGCCGCTTGCGGCTTTGCGAATGCCAAAGCCCCCGGCTACGAGGCCGACGATTTCCTCGCGAGCGCGGCAGCAAAGGAAGAGAAGCGGGGCGGCACGGTCCTCGTTGCGAGCGGCGACCGCGATACGTTCCAGCTCGCCTCCGATCGCACCACGATCCTTTATCCCGTCCGCGCCGGCGAGATGGCGAGAATCGGTCCAGCCGAGGTCCGCGAACGCTACGGGGTCGACCCGAATCAGGTTCCTGACTTCATCGCTTTGCGCGGCGACCCATCGGATAAGGTGCCGGGAGCGCCGGGGGTGGGCGCCGGGGGAGCCGCCGCGCTGCTTCAGCAATATGGCAGCCTTGAAGCCGCGCTCAAGGCGGGACGCTTCCCCGCCATGGCCAAGAGCTTGCGCCTCTATCGTTCGATCGCCACGATGAACAGGAAAGCGCCGCTGCCGAAGCTCCCGGACCAGACGCCGACGTGGGACAAGGCGGCCGCGCTCGCGAAAAAGTGGCAGCTCAACCAGCTTGCCGGCCGCCTCGAACAACTTGCCGCAGGCGAACGTTGAGCATCGTCAAGGCTTGCGGTTCTGCCTACGCTAGTTTTCACTACCACAGTCAAGATGTGCGGCGGAAAGCAATCAGATGAGAATTAGGCTCTTCCCGTTCTGTGTTCTGGCTTTGCTGGCGATCGCGCTTGCGGCGCCGGCCGGCGTTGACGCCAGACAGCGCAACGGCGTGACGCTGACGGCAAAGCAGAAGGCCACCTACCGCAAAATGAAGCGGGATTTGTGGGGCCCGGCCAAGATGCCGCCCGCGCCCACCGACTTCGGACCTCATTTCGATTTCCCGCCGGCGCCGCTGAACGGCGGTCTCACGCACGACCCCTATCCCAACTAGCCGAGCACCGCTCAGGTCCCGCCGGAAGGAACCACACGCGGCGGCCGGCAACACGAGCGGTCGATCGACCTCGAGAAGGTCCCTGGGATACTTCGGCGCATTGCCGAGTGTGCGAGCGTTACGCGAGTTCGAACGCGTCGCGCCACTCCGCACCGACATAATTGATGATGATCGACTTGCGGAGCCCCTGGATCGGATGATGGCCGACGCCGTGCCAGGAGCTCTTGCTGGGGATGAAGATCACTCCGAGATTCCTGCCATAGGTCGCCGTCGTCACATATTTGAAGTCGGGCGGCCCTTGATGAATGTCGGTGCCGGCGAGTCTGAGCGCGGGATCGTCCAGCAGATAGACGAGCATGGTGAACTTCTTGACCAGGATGTCGGTGTGCGGCTCGAGCCAAAAGCCGGGCGGGTCCTGGCAATATTCGATGCGGAGATGGGTTCCCGACAGGTCGGTGCCGGTCGTCTCCTCGATCGTCCTTTTGACGCGAGCGTCCTTGAAGCCGTCGGCGATGCGCCGGCACACCGCGAATCTCTCCTGGTTCTCGCGGCCGAAGAAAAAACGGAGCGCGTTGTTGGTCTCGCGCCTGCCGTTCAGCACCATGCCCTCCGGCGGCGCGGCGGAGAGAGACAGGACGGCGTCCACATCCTCTTCGGGGAGCGCGCCCTCGAGCAGCCAATAGTCGAATGGCCAAGTCTCGTGCCTTGCTCGTTCGAGACAGGAAAGGAAGGTCTCGGCGACCTCGTTCGCCGGGACATCGCTGTACCTGGCGGTCCTAGAGTCATGCACGTTCATTCTGTTCCTCCAGCGCGACACAAGCCTCTGACGTCGCATGTTGCGGCAACAGTTCGCGGAAATAGCTGTCGAGCAGGCGATTCTCCGGGTCGGCTTTGCGCCGGGCGGCGGCAAACGCGTCGAGTCGCTCGCCGAAGGCTTTGGCCACCTCGGCGCGCGTCAGGAACGGTGTCTGATTGAACAGAGGCAGGCCGCCGCGGGCCGAGCAGAACGCGTTATAGGCCCGCAAGAACCGCTCCCAATCCTCGCCGCCTGTCGAGGTCGGATCGATGCAAAGGGTGGGGAAGTCCCAGGAATAGGACAATAAGGAGCTCCGGTCCCGAGCGATGGCGTAGCCGACGGCGGGGAGGTCGCAGCGATAGCCGGTCCGTCCCTCATAGTCGGCGCAGAAGTCGCAATACTCTTCGAGAATGTCGAAGAAGCCGCGCTGGTTGAACGCCCACATGCTGAAAATGTACTTGGTGCGGCCGGGATCGCGCGGATAGCTGATGATCTGCGCATGCGGCCAGGTTCGGTCGCTGCGAAGCACACGGACAAGCGCTTGCCTGAGAAGCAATGAATTCAGCCTGTCGGCGAGCTTTCGCAAGGGACGGCTGCGGACATGCTCGGCGATCCACTGCGTGGTCGCTGGCCCGTATTTGCGCCAGAAGCGGTTGCGGTACTTCCAGCGGCGATACGAGGTCGGCTGAACGGCAGGATTGTCCTTGCGGAGCTCGACGGCCACGCGCCGGTCGAACGGAAAGAGGTAGTACATCACCGCGAAGTCGCGCACGAGGGCGGGGAATCGCCTGCGGAATTCGGGAAGTGAAAGCGACAGGTGACGCACCGAGAGCGCCGTCGTCGGCCTGACCCTGATGGTGACCTCGAACACGATGCCGAACAGCCCGTAGCTCGAGCGGAGAAGGCGCATCTCCTCGGGGTTGTCTTCCTCGGTATAGGTCTTGATCTCGCCTTGCGGTGTCACCAGCCGGAGGCGCGTGACATAAGAGCAGACTTGGCCGTATTCGCCCGGAAACGAGCTGTCCTTGGTCGCGGCGGTGGCGAAGGCGCCGATGGTGACGTTGCCGATCTCGGTCATCACGTAAAATTGCAGCCCGCGTGCTTTCAGCGCCTCGGCAACCGCCATGTGGGTGGCGCCGGCCTCGACCGTGACCGTACCGGGACCGAACTCGAGGATGCGGTTCATGGCCCTCATGTCGACCATGGTCCCGCCGTCATCGCCGTTCATGCGCGCCGTTGAGTGCATTGACCCGGCCGGCCTCACGGGAGAGGGAAAGCGCACCTTGTCGCCCATGATGGTGACGATGTCGTGCGCGTTGCGCGGCGTGACCAGCACCTTCGGCCGATAGGTCCACGTGCCATCCCAGTTGCGCACCGTGACGTGCTGTCCGATGTCCATGAACTCCCTCTCCCGCCCTTGGGCGAAGAGCCAATGTGCCTTGGACGGACCGTCGGGGCCTTGATCGAGATCACCAAATCCGCAGGTGTATCCCGCGGGCCGGGTCTCCCGCTCTGGATCCCGGGCATTGCGTCGCAGGCGGCGCAAAATTGATCCAGATCAAGGCCGGTAGCCCATTCGCCCCGTTCTGGTGCGGAGGGTTGCCCTGGCGCTGCAAGGGCTAAAGGGGGGACCATGCGAACCTTTGGATTGAGCGGGGGGCTGAAGAAGCAGCGCTACTGCGACAGCTGTCCCATCCGGGAGCGGGCGCTGTGCAGCGCGCTGTCGACCCCTGCCGCTCAGGCGCTCGGCGACATCGCTCACTTCAAGCAATTCCCGGAAAGCCAGGTCCTGCAAACCGGTCCCCAAGACGCCTCCTGGTTCGCGGTCATCATCACCGGCGTTGTCAAGCTGGTTCGCTCTTTTCCTGACGGACGTCAGCAAATCGTCGGACTTCAGTTCCCGGGAGATTTCCTCGGCCGGCCCTTTGCCGCCAATGGCAGCATCTTCAGGGCCGAAGCCACCACCTCGCTCCTGCTTTGCTGCTTTCCCAAGACCGATTTCGAGACAGTGATGCAGGAACATCCATGCCTCGAAGGCGCTCTCCTCAAGCGTACGCTCGATCAGCTCGATGTGGCGCGCGAATGGATGTTCACGCTCGGGCGCAAGTCGGCGCAGGAGAAAATGGCGAGCCTTCTCCTCCTGATCGCCGAGCGGCTGATGCGCAAGGGCAAAATCAACGGCAATGGCGCAGCCCACGATGAGGCTCGGGAGTTCGATCTTCCGCTCTCGCGCATCGACATGGCGGATTGCCTTGGGCTGACCCACGAAACGGTTAGCCGCGAGCTGCGCGGCTTGAAGGAGAAAGGCGTGATCGGCATACGCGGCCGCCGCAGGTTCGTCGTGCCCCGGCTCGCGGTGCTCAAGCAGCTCGCGCAGGGCAAGGAAGCCTGACGCCCGTCGTCTCTGTGCCAGTCGGTCCGACCTCTCCGAAAATTGTCATGCAATGTTAATGGCCGCGCTTGATCCACATCAAGCGAGCGGAATCGCGCACCGCTAAGCTTTTGTCGGAGGAACACAACCGCCGCAAGTCCATCCCCGAACGGCGGCGCATGGAGGTTACGCCGATGAACGAATTTGTGAGGAAGGCCGAAGGCACGGCGCTGCCCTGGAGCAAGGAAGAGTTCGAAGCGCGCATTCGCGCCGTCGGCGCCGAGCGTTACCACGACAAGCACGAATTTCACCGCATGCTGCATGGCGGCGCCCTCAACAAGAACCAAGTCGCGGCCTGGGCGCTGAACCGCTACTGTTACCAGGAGGCCGTTCCGCGCAAGGATGCCGCGCTCATGAGCCGCGTCTACGACCGCGAATTCCGGCGCGAGTGGATCCACCGCATCCATGACCACGATGGCTTGCTTCCCGAAGAGACGGGTGGAATTGAGCGCTGGCTCAAGCTCACCGACTGCCTGGGTCTCGATCGCGGCTATGTCACGAGCATGCGTGGTGCCCTGCCTGCAACACGCTTTGCCGTCGAGGCCTATGTTCGTTTCGTGGTCGAGCAGCCGCTTGTCGTTGCCGTGGCCTCGTCGCTCACCGAGTTGTTCGCGCCCTCGATCCATCGCGAGCGGATCGCCGGGATGCTCGCCAATTACAGCTTCGTCAATGACGACGTGATGGCCTATTTCAAGCGGAGGCTGAGCCAAGCGCCCCGCGATGCCGATTTCGCCCTCGAATTCGTCAAGGAGAATGCACGGACCCGCGAGGCGCAGGAAGCATGCATCGACGCCGTGCGCTTCAAGTGCGACGTGCTGTGGGCCCAGCTCGACGCGCTCTATCTCGCCTACGTCGTCGGCATGATCCCGCCGGGAGCCTATCGGCCCGAAGGTACGTGATTGGCCGGCGAGACTCTTGCGGCGCGAGGTTTGCATGTCGCTAACGCCTTCTTAAGGCGCGCGATCAAATATGTCTCAAATCGGGGACGCTGCCGTTTCTCGCGCCGCAGCGCCGGATCTTTCCTCGCCATCCCGAGAGGCGGAGCAGGTCGATGTCGAGTCCGGACCAACGTGTTGCTCCCCAAGGAGCTGCGCCTCTTATCGACGCTATCGACTGTATCTCTGACGGCATCGCGGTTTTCGACGCGAACGGCACGCTGGTCGCCTGCAATCGCGCTTATCGCGACCTGAATGTCCCGATCGGAGACCTGATCGCGCCCGGCGTCAGCTTCGAGGTCTTGGCGCGGGCAGCCCTCGCGCGCGGCGAGGGATTTTTCCCCAGTCTTTCGGCCGAAACCGACATCGGGGAGCGCCTTGCGCGGCACCGTCTGGCCGACGGTCTGCCTTCGGTTGAGCCGCGCGCGGACAAATGGCTGATGTCGACCATGCGGCGAACGCCGGACGGCGGCACGGTGCTCGTCGAGACCGACATCACCGAATTGAAGAGGGCCGAAATTGCGCGCTATGAGTTTCTGGCCAAAGTGAGCCACGAGTTGCGCACCCCGCTGACGCCGATCCACGGCGCGCTTGCGCTCTTGGCGTCGGGCAACGCCGGGCGTTTGTCGGGCAAGCTCGAGGAGCTGGTGAGCCTTGCCAGCCGGAATTGCACGCGACTCATGTCGATCGTGAACGATCTGCTCGATTTCACCAGAATCAGCGCCGGACGCTTCAGCCTCAATAAAGCAAATGTCTCGCTTGGACCGCTCTTGGAACAGGTCGTGGCGGCGCGTCGCGTTGCGCCCGGAGCGCCGGTTATCGATTTCAATATCTCCTCTCACGCGAAGCGCATCGAGCTCGAGATCGATCCGCTCCGCATCCAGCAAGTCCTGGACAATCTCCTTGCCAATGCCATCAAGTTCACGCCGGAGGGGCGCCGGATTGATGTGAACGTCGATCGCCACGAGCGCGCGCTGCGCATCTCTGTCGTCGACCGCGGGCCGGGGATTCCCAAGAAGTTTCGTGCGCGCGTCTTCGACATGTTCGCTCAGGCCTCGTGTTCGCCGAGGACCGAGAGCTCGGGGCTCGGGCTCAGCATTTGCAAGTCGATCGTCGAAGCTCATGGCGGCCGCATCGGCTTCACCTCGACAGAAGGCGAGGGAACGACCTTCTTCTTTGACCTCCCGCTACCGGCGCGAGATCGCGTGACTTATGCTCCGTCCCGCCGAGCGCCGCAAAAGCGGCGCGCCGCCGCCGCCATCCTTCAGCGAGTCTAGCCCAAAGCGGTTCGCGCATCACAAGGCGCCGCTCGACCAAAGTGGCCCGTGTTGAACGCGTCCATCGCGTCGGCTAGCCTAAGCGCCTTGTCGCTTGAGCCGGATGTCTTGCCTTGGTTTCGATCGGCGATCAGACTTTCCGCCCAGGCCCGCCGCGGCCTTCATCCATAAGATTGCCCGGACTGCTCACGCTGCCTCCCGGCGAAGAGCGTTATACCGTGCCCGGTGGGGGCGCCATCGCCGTTCCGATTTTTGCAGGCGATCAGGTGCGCGTCGTCGACGTCGAAGGGATGCAGGCGTGCGAGCTCGTGGCGGCGGATAATGCGGGGATCATTGATCCGGCTATTCTCGGCGGTCCTGGCCACGGTGATGCGCGCGGACTCAAGCAGATCTTGAGCGGAGCCAACGAAAGCGCGCGCACCGTGCGCGCCGGACTTGCGCGGCGCGGCATCGATCTCGCCAAGGCCCGCGCCATCGCTTTGTTCGGCGGCGACTCGCGCGCCGGCGACGCGGCCGATTTCACGGTCTCACGCGATGGGCTTCTGATCGCGGCCGCTCCAGGCAGCGCCATGAACGTCGATTTGCAGGACACCGCGACGCCGATCCGGCTCTACGTCCGGCGGAGCCGCATTCGCCCCGCGGACGAGATGCCGCTGCCCGAGCCGCTCGCCGATCCGCTCCAGGACCTCCGCGTCAAGCGCGCGACGGCCGAGGCCTATTTCGTTCGCGCCGGCGAATATATCCAGATCATCGACGTGGCCGGGCGGCAGTGCACCGACTTCCAGTGTTTTGCCGCGCGCTCGCTCGACAAGGGGCTGGAGCACCCGCTCGATGTGACCACGACGCGCACGTTGACCGGTCAGAGCTATCCGCGTCCCGGCCTGTTCTCGAAGGCCTTCGATCAGACCATGCAGCCGCTCGTCGAGGTGGTGCGCGACACGGTGGGACGCCACGACGCCTTCGGTCTTGCCTGTCATGCGCGCTATTACGCCGATCAGGGCTACCCGGGCCATGTCAACTGCACCGACAATTTCAACGCGGCGCTCGCGCCCTACGGCATCGCGGCGCGCACGGGCTGGATGGCGCTCAATTTCTTCTACAACACGAGCATCGACGCGCGGAACGTGCTCTATTTCGATGAGCCGTGGTCGCGGCCCGGCGATTACGTGATGCTGCGCGCGCTCACCGACATCGTCTGCGTTTCTTCCGCCTGTCCTGATGACATCGATCCGGCCAACGGCTGGATCCCGACCGATATCCACGTGCGCACGTATTCCCACAAGCAGAATTTCTCCAGAGCGGTGGCTTACAGAATGACGCCCGACGCCGAACCCCAAATGACGCGAGAGACTGCGTTTCACCCGCGCTTCTCTAGCCTCACACGCAACTTCGCCGAATATCGCGGCTATTGGCTGCCCGTGTCGTTCAACAATGACGGCCCGGTCGCCGAATATTGGGCCTGCCGTGAGAAGGCGGCGATCATGGACCTCTCGCCCTTGCGCAAGTTCGAGGTGACCGGTCCCGACGCCGAGGCGCTGCTGCAATACACGTTGACCCGCAACGTGCGGAAGCTTTCGCCGGGCCAGGTGGTCTATACCGCCATGTGCTACGAGCACGGCGGCATGATCGACGACGGCACGCTCTTCCGTCTCGGCGAGCACAATTTCCGCTGGATCGGCGGCGACGACTATGGCGGCATCTGGCTGCGCGAGCAGGCCGAGAAGCTCGGATTGAAGGCGTGGGTGCGTTCCTCGACCGACCAGTTGCACAATGTCGCCGTGCAGGGCCCCAAGAGCCGCGACATCCTCCGCCAGGTGATCTGGACACCGCCGTCGCGTCCGACGCTGGACGAGCTCGGCTGGTTCCGTTTCACCGTCGGCCGCATCGGCGGGTTCGAGGGACCGTCGGTCGTCGTCTCGCGCACCGGTTACACTGGCGAGCTCGGCTACGAGATCTTCTGTCATCCCAACGACGCGCTCGCCGTGTTTGACGCCGTCTGGCAGGCCGGCGAGCCGCACGGACTGAGGCCGCTCGGTCTGCAAGCCCTCGACATGCTGCGCATCGAGGCGGGGTTGGCCTTCGCCGGCTACGAATTCTGCGATCAGACCGACCCGTTCGAAGCCGGCATCGGCTTCACCGTGGCGCTCACCAAGAACGAGGATTTCATCGGACGCGAGGCGCTTCTGCGCCGCAAGGAGCATCCGCAGAAAAAGCTGGTCGGACTGGAGATGGAGGGCGATGTGCCGGTCGGTCACGGCGACTGTGTACACATTGGGCGCGCGCAGGTGGGGCTGATAACGAGCGCGACCCGCTCGCCGATCCTCGGCAAGACGATCGCGCTCGCGCGCGTCGATGCGATTTACGACAAGCTCGGGACCGAAGTCGAAATCGGCAAGCTCGACGGCCACCAGAAACGCCTGCCGGCACGCATCGTGCGCTTCCCCCATTACGATCCGGAGAAGACGCGCGTGCGCGCCTGAGCGCGGGCAGGGGGGATGTGTGGGCTCCCCCAAAAGAGAAGGCCGCCCGTTGGGGCGGCCTCTCGCCATTCGCCTGGCGCGCGCTATTCGGCGGCTGCCTTGCCCTTCACCGCGAGGAACGCCTTCATCGAGTCGTCCATCGCCTCGATCCACGGCGTGTGATGCACGGGCGCCATCGTCCCGGTGCAGGGCGATTTGAACGCCTTGTTGCGGTAGCCGAGGATCGAGTCGACCTTGTCGTGCTCCCACTCCTTGAACTCATCGACCGTCATGTCGATGTCGAACTTGGGATAGTCGGTGTCCTTGCACAGGTCGCGCACATAGTCGGCCTGGAAGTCGATCTTCTCGAAAGCGTCCTTCAGGGCCTCCTCGCGCTTGACCCATTTTTCGTCGTCCTTCTGCATCTCTTCCTTCGACGGCAGCTTGATCCGCCCCAGGATCACGTCGCGCGCGTACCACGCTTGCGCGTCGAACATGGAGAACGTGTAGAACTGGTCCTGCATGCCGAGATACATGAGCTTCGGGTTGTCGATCCAGAAAATGCCCTTGTAGATATGCGGCGGATGCATGCGGTTGTGGGTGCGCAGTCTGAGCTCGTCGGCCAGGAAGGGGAAGTGGTGCTGATAGCCGGTGCACAGCACGATGGCGTCGAAATCTTTCTTCGACCCGTCCTTGAAGTGCACCGTCCTGCCCTCGATCTTGGTGAGCAGCGGCCGCTCGTCCATTGTGGCCGGCCACTTGAATCCCATTGGCTGCGTGCGCCAGCACATGGTGACTGATTTCGCCCCGTATTTGTGGCACTGGAGCGCGATATCTTCGGCCGAATAGCTCGCGCCGACGACGAGGAGGTCCTTGCCCTTGAACTCGTCGGCGCTGCGGAAGTCGTGGGCGTGCAGCACCCGGCCGGGGAAGGTCTCGATGCCGGGGAAATGCGGCACGTTCGGCGTCGAGAAATGTCCGCTCGCCACGATCACGTAATCGAACGTGTCCGTGTGCATCGTGCGATCCTTGAGGCGCTCGACCGTGACGTTGAACTTGCCTGAATCCTTGTCGAAGGTGACCTGCCGCACCGCCGTCGAGAACTGAATCCACGGCCTCACATTGGCGTCCTTGGCGCGCCCGATGATGTAGTCGTAGAGCACCTCGCGCGGCGGATAGGAAGGAATCGGCTGCTTGAAATGATGGTCGAAGGTGTAATCGGCGAACTCGAGGCATTCCTTGGGACCGTTCGACCAGAGATACCGGTACATGCTGCCATGCACCGGCTCACCGTTCTCGTCGAGACCTGTGCGCCAAGTGTAGTTCCACAACCCGCCCCAATCGCTCTGCTTCTCGTAGCAGACGATCTCGGGGATGCTCGCACCCTTCGCCTTCGCCTGCTGGAACGCTCGCATTTGGCCGAGGCCGCACGGCCCCGCACCGATGATGGCAACACGAACTGTCATGACCTCACTCCCTCGCTCGTCCGGACGCTCGTTGTCGTCGTTGCTCGACGGCATGTGGCCAAACCAATTCGCCGTCTGGCGGTGCCATTCTAGACCAGTGCCGGACCACTTTGTCAAAGTAAAGCGGATTGGTATTGTCCTAGACCAGCAACGGGTCTAAGCTGGAGCGTGCGAAAAACGCAGCGGTAAAAACTACTTGGAGCTCTGCAACGAATCCACTTTGGGCACATTAGCGGTACCACTTTGGGCTCGCTTTGCGTAGGGCTGGGCAATTCGCGTCGCCTCCGCTGTGTTTCGGGCACAGGACATGTCTTCGACATGTCATCCGTGTTTGCAGCCTTTGGGGGTG
>NZ_DASRGO010000154.1:0-17767 GCF_035650995.1 Methyloceanibacter sp.
GCCGGAGCGAGCTTCGCGAAGGCGAACAGCGCAAAAACGAACCTCTCAGCCAGCTCCTGGCAGGACCTCTTAGTGGGTCCGGGGGGAGCTCCGGTGCCGCCCGAGTGCCTTGTTGCGACAAGACCCGCGGGCGCCGCACCCCGTCCCGCTTTCGCAACGCCTCGCGAGAACGCCCCTCAGCGGACGAGGTGGTGTGAGTCTAACCGAGGTTTGCGCGGCGGGGATAAGGCGCGGATCACTCTGCGGGCAGGACCTTGTCGGGCGGATTTGAGCCCGGAGGATTGATCGACCTGATCCAGGCGATGATCTTCCACAGATCGTCCGATGTCTTGATCGTCCCGCCCATGGGCGGCATCGGCGCATGCACGCTGCCATAGCCGAGCCGCTTATAGCCCTGCTTCTCGAGGTCGGCCGAGCCGAGCGTGATCAGCCTGAACAGCACATCGTCGGTGTTGCCCCAAAACCAGACGCCTTGTGTCAGCGCAGGGCAGATACCGCCGCCGCCGGTGCCGCCATGACATTCGTTGCAGCCCGGCGCACGGAACTTCTTGACGAGGTCCGGATCGTCCTTGGCGAGCTTTGCATAGTCGGGATAGGGACTATGTAGCTGGCCCTTAGCGAACTTCGCCACCAACTCGGTCGGCGGCGTTGTGTCGCCTTCCTTGCAGCAGGTCTCCTCTGCGGAGGCCGTCCAATTGATGCCCGTGACGGCAAGACCGCCAAGAGCCGGGATCACCGACAGCCCGGCGACAAACGCAAACATCGTGCGCGTTGAGAGTGTCATCACCAGCCAGTCCTTCTCGGCCATTGGCTGGATGACGATGGCGTTACTCGGTCGATCAACTCAACTCACGTTGCGGTGTGTCGGGCGCGAGCGAATGTGCGGGCGAGGTGAGGGGAGAACGAGGCCCGCAAGCCCCGGCAAGCCGGAAAGGCTCGCCGGGGGCCCGCCGGGTCCTAGTGATGATGGGCCGAAACGCTCTTGACGACTTCCGTCGTAAGGTCGCTCGACGCCGCATGTCCGATATCACCAAGGCTGAGGATGCCGACCATGCGCATCGACTTGTTGATCACCGGCAGCCGCCTGATCTTCAGCTCTTCCATGTGCCGCACCGCTTTGGCGAGATCGTCGTCCTCGCGGCAGGTATGGATGCCCGGCGTCATCACGTCGCGCGCCGTCGCCCTGCGGCAATCGAGTTTGTCGTTGGCCAATCCTTTGCAGATGATGTCGCGATCAGTCACCATGCCGATCAGCTTGTCGTTCTCGCCGATCGGTAGCGCGCCGATGTCATGATCGCGCATCAGCTTGGCAAGCTCGGTGATCGGGGTGTCGGGGCCGACCCAGTCGACGCCCTTATGCATCACATCTTTGACTTTCATAGCGGTCCTCCTTGGTTGGAGTAGGGTGCACTCGTTGCCTCCGTGCCGGCCCCCCGCCGTCGCCCCGAGTATACAACAGATCGCGCTCGCGACGCGATGCTCTAACGCGCGGATTTCCGCTCGACGGCCGAGGCGCGCCACGCGGCGTATCCCTTGGCACGCAACTCGCAAGCCGGGCACGTGCCGCAGCCATAGCCCCAGTCGTGGCGAATCCCGCGCTCGCCGCGATAACAGGTGTGGGTTTCCTCGACGATGAGAGCGACGAAGTCATCGCCGCCGAGCTCCTGCGCGAGCGACCAAGTCTCCGCCTTGGTGCGCCACATCAGCGGCGTCTCGATTGCGAAAGGGATTTCGGTGCCGAGCCTGATCGCCTCTTGCAGCGCTTTCAGAGTGGCGTCGCGGCAGTCGGGGTAGCCGGAATAGTCGGTCTCGCACATGCCGCCGACAAGGGTGCTTAGCCCGCGCCGGTAGCCGAGCGCCGCCGCATAGACGAAGAAGACAAGGTTGCGCCCGGGCACGAAGGTCGAGGGAAGGCCCGAGGAGAGCATCTCGATCTCGGCCTCGGAGGTGAGCGCGGTCGCGCCGATCGCGCCGAAGCTCGTGATGTCGATCATATGGTCCGGCCCGAGCCGCCCACCCCAAGCGGGAAGGCGGCGGCCGATCTCTGCTCTGACGCGCTTGCGGCATTCGAGTTCGACCCCGTGCCTCTGGCCGTAGTCGAAGCCGACCGTCTCGACGCGGGGATAGCGGCTGAGGGCCCAGCCGAGGCAGACGGTCGAATCCTGCCCACCCGAGAAAAGCACAAGTGCGCCGTTCTCTTCTTGCGTGCGCTCCACGATTTGACTCGCCATGAGGTTGTTCTCTATGTATTTTCAACCAGAGAGGGAGGCGAAGCATCGGGGGGCTTGGCCATGGAGCGCGTCACTGCCGTCTTGTGCGCGGTAATTTCCATCGTTTTCGCCGGTTGCTCGACCATCGTCAAAGGCACCGAGCAGCAAGTGTCGGTGAACACGCCCGGGGTTCCTGGAGCATTGTGCCAACTCCAATCGCCCGCCATCGGCATCCGAACCGTGCAGACGCCGGCCAACATTACGCTACCTAAAAGCAAGAATAACGTCGCGGTTTCCTGCACCGCCCAATGCTACAGCCCGGGCGTCGGCACGCTCGCCTCCCATACCGAGGTCATGACGGCGGGCAACGTCGTGTTCGGCGGCATCATCGGACTCGGCATCGATGCCGCATCCGGCGCCATGAACACCTACGATCCGGGCGTCGAGGTCATGATGACGCCGATCCCGGGATGTGGCAGGCCGCCCGGCCGAAAGGCTAAGGGGGTGCCCATGGCCTTCACGCCTGTGCCATCGCCGCTCCCGCGCGGCTAGGGCTTCCGCTCACGGTACGGTTCCGCTAAGAGGGCCGAACTCTTTCGGAAGGGGCCCCTCGCAGCATGACCGCCATTTCATCCATCGTCGGCCGGGAAATCCTCGACAGCCGCGGCAACCCGACCGTCGAGGTCGACGTGGTGTTGAAGGACGGCCATCACGGCCGCGCTGCCGTGCCGTCAGGCGCTTCGACCGGCGCGCATGAGGCGCATGAACTCCGGGACGGCGGGCCCCGCTATGGCGGCAAGGGCGTGAAAAAGGCGGTTGCCGCCATCAACGGCGAGATCAGGAAAGCACTTCTCGGTTTCGACGCCGCAGACCAGCGCGGCCTCGACCAGCTCTTGCGCGATCTCGACGGCACGCCGAACAAGAAGCGGCTCGGAGCAAACGCCATTCTCGGCGTCTCGCTCGCCGCAGCCAAGGCCGCGGCCGACGCACAAGGCTTGCCGCTTTACCGCTACATCGGCGGAAACGATGCCACGCTCCTTCCGGTGCCGATGATGAACATCCTGAACGGCGGGGCGCATGCCGACAATCCGATCGATTTCCAGGAGTTCATGATCGTGCCGGTGGGCGCGGCGAGCCTCGCCGAAGCTGTGCGCATGGGCGCCGAAATCTTCCACGCCCTGCGGAAGGCCTTGAACGCCGCGGGCCACACCACCGCGGTCGGCGACGAGGGCGGCTTTGCCCCCAATCTTGACTCCACCCGCGCGGCGCTCGACTTCGTCATGCGCGCGATCGAGGCCGCCGGCTACAAGCCCGGCGAGGACACCTATATCGCGCTCGACGTGGCCGCGACCGAGCTGTTCAAGGACGGGCGCTACGTGCTGGAAGGAGAGGGTCGGACGCTCAGCGCCGCCGAGATGGCCGACTATTACGCCGAGCTCGTCGGCGGCTATCCCATCTTTTCCATCGAGGACGGCATGAGCGAGGACGACTGGGAGGGCTGGCGCCTCTTGACCGAAAGGCTGGGGGCCCGGGCGCAACTTGTCGGCGACGATTTGTTCGTGACCAACGTCTCTCGGCTCAAACAGGGCATCGATCGCGGCATCGCCAATGCCATCCTCGTCAAGGTCAACCAGATCGGTACGCTCTCCGAGACGCTCGACGCCGTGCGCATGGCGCAAGGCGCGGGCTATGCGGCCGTGATGTCGCACCGCTCGGGCGAGACCGAGGACGCCACCATCGCCGACCTCGCCGTCGCCACCAATTGCGGGCAAATCAAGACCGGCTCTCTCGCCAGATCCGACCGGGTGGCGAAGTACAACCAGCTCATCCGCATCGAAGAGGAGCTTGGGGCGCGCGCCCGCTACGCCGGCCGCTCGGTGCTGAAACGCTGAGTCGGTAACGCGCGGTTAACGCAACGCGGGCGATCCTCAGCTTTCGTCGCTTCAAGAAGCTTGGGTCATGGCCGGCCTTGTCCCGGCCATTCACGATGTTCGCCGCCGCAAGCAGGGCGCGGCCACGGGGGAACGATGCGGTTCGGCGCTTTTCTCTTTCCGCTGCTCGCCTGCGGGGTCGGCGGCTATTTCGCCTACAATCTCGAGACCGGCGATCACGGGCTCAAGGCGCGCGCCGACCTCGAGCGCAGGAAAGAGGTTCTTGCAGGCGAACTGGCCGGGCTCAAAGAGGTGCGCGCGCGCCTCGAGCGCGACGTCTCGCTCCTGAGGCCTGAGAGCCTCGATCCCGACATGCTCGATGAGCGCGCCCGCGCCATCCTCAACCTCGCCCATCCCGACGATCTCGTCATGATGAAGCGCCGCGAGCCCGGCGCCGTCACGGGAACACTGCCCAAGCGCTAGGGTTACCTAGGTCAGAAGACGGCCCGCCATTGCCGCACCGGGCGGCGGGCATGAGCGTCTACGCGCCTCTGTCCACCCTGCGCCCCGCTTTCGCAAGCGTTCCGCGCCATGCTAGGTCAGGGGTGAGAATCGAGGAGCGACCAATGACGAGCCCAACCCTCTCGCCTGGCGCCGCCAATCTCTGGCTCGAGGAGACGGGGCGCGACGCCGAGAGCAAGCCCTCCGGCAAGAGCCTGACCCGCGAAGAGGAGCTACACGCCTATCGCGAGATGCTGCTGATCAGGCGATTCGAGGAGAAAGCGGGCCAGCTCTACGGCATGGGCTATGTCGGCGGCTTCTGCCACCTCTATATCGGGCAGGAGGCCGTCGTCGTCGGCATGATGATGGCGATCAAGCCCGGCGATCAGATCATTACCGCCTATCGCGACCACGGCCACATGCTGGCGACCGGCATGGACCCCAAGGGCGTGATGGCCGAGCTGACGGGACGCCGCCACGGCTATTCCAAGGGCAAGGGCGGCTCGATGCACATGTTCTCGGTGGAGAAGAATTTCTATGGCGGCCACGGCATCGTCGGCACGCCGGCCCCGCTCGGCACCGGCATCGCGTTTGCCAACAAATATCGCGGCAATACCTCGATCTGCGTCACCTTCTTCGGCGAAGGCGCCGCCAATCAGGGCCAGGTCTATGAGAGCTTCAACATGGCCGCCCTGTGGAAGTTGCCGGTGCTCTACGTCATCGAGAATAACCATTACGCCATGGGCACCGCGGTCGAGCGGGCCAGTGCGCGCGCCGAGGAGCTCTATCAGCGCGGGCTTGCCTTCGGGATTCAGGGCGAGCAGGTCGACGGCATGGATGTCGCGACCGTGAAGGATGCCGGGATGAGGGCGCTCGCTTTCGTGCGCGCCGGCAACGGTCCGATGATCCTCGAGATGCGCACCTACCGCTATCGCGGCCATTCCATGTCGGATCCGGCCAAGTACCGCACGCGCGAGGAGGTCCAGGGCGTGCGCGAGCAGCGCGATCCGATCGAGCTTATACGCAAGCGCATGATCGAGGGCGGACGCGCGAGCGACGACGAACTGAAAGAGATCGACCGCAAGGTGCGCCAAGTGGTGAACGAGGCGGCCGAGTTCGCCCAGTCCGATCCAGAGCCCGATCCGGCCGAGCTCCATACCGACGTCTACGCTTGAACCTTAGGCCTTCCGATGCCGACCGAGATCCTCATGCCTGCGTTGTCTCCGACCATGGAGGAGGGGACGCTCGTGAAGTGGCATGTGGGCGAAGGCGATCCCGTGCGCGCGGGCGACGTGATCGCCGAGATCGAGACCGACAAGGCGACCATGGAGGTCGAGGCGGTCGATGAGGGACGGATCGGCAAGCTGCTCGTGCCAGAGGGCACCGAGCATGTGAAGGTCAATCAGCCGATCGCGCTGTTGCTCGTCGATGGCGAAGAGCGGCCGCTAGCCGCAGCATCGTCCTCTCCCCTCCAAAGAGAGGTCGCTTCACGCAGCGAAGCGGGTGAGGGGGGTCAGACGGCAGTTCTCACGCCCCCCTCACCGGAGCCCTCTCCTCACAAGGGAGAGGGAGTGCCCCAACGGGGGGAGGGAGCCGAGCCGCCGCCGGATTTGGGCGAGGTGCCGCCGCTGGTCGAGAAGGCGCCGGCGGGCCCGCGCGTCGCCCCGCAGGAACCTAAGCTTGAGGCAGAGGTCCCCCCTGGCACCGAGATGGCGACCATGACGGTGCGCGAGGCGCTGCGCGACGCCATGGCCGAGGAGATGCGGCGCGATCCGTCGGTGTTCCTGATGGGCGAGGAAGTCGCGAACTATCAGGGCGCCTACAAGGTAAGTCAGGGCCTGCTCGAGGAGTTCGGGCCGAGGCGCGTCGTCGACACGCCGATCACCGAATACGGCTTCGCCGGCATCGGCGTGGGCGCCGCCTTCGCTGGCCTCAGGCCCATCGTCGAGTTCATGACGTGGAACTTCGCCATGCAGGCGATCGACCACATCGTCAACTCAGCCGCCAAGACCCACTACATGTCGGGCGGACAGATGCATTGCCCGATCGTGTTCAGAGGGCCGAACGGCGCGGCTGCCCGCGTCGCGGCCCAGCACAGCCAGGACTACTCGGCGTGGTATGCGAGCGTGCCGGGCTTGAAGGTGATCGCTCCTTATGCCGCGGCCGACGCCAAGGGCCTGCTCAAGGCGGCGATCCGCGACGAGAGCCCGGTCGTGTTCCTGGAGAACGAAATTCTTTACGGCCAGAGCTTCGAGGTGCCGAAACTCGCCGACTTCGTCGTTCCCATCGGAAGAGCGCGCATTGCGCGGTCGGGCAAGGACGTTACCATCGTGTCGTATTCGCGCGGCATGGCCTATTCGCTCGACGCGGCAAAGCGCCTCGCCGAAGACGGCATCGAGGCCGAGGTGATCGACCTTCGTACCCTCAGGCCCCTCGACATCGAGACCGTCATCGCCTCGGTCAAGAAGACGAACCGCATCGTCACCGTCGAGGAGGGCTGGCCGATCTGCTCGATCGGCACCGAGGTCTGCGGGCGCGTCGCCGCGGATGCCTTCGACTATCTCGATGCGCCGCCCGTGAAGATCACCGGCGCCGACGTGCCGATGCCGTATGCCGCCAATCTCGAGAAGCTCGCGCTGCCCTCGGTGGATAACGTCATCGCCGCGGTCAAATCGGTCTGTTACCGGAAGTGACGCGAAAGATGCCCGACGTTCCCATGAGCTGGAAGAAAGGGGGCTGCCATTGCGGCTCGGTGCGCTTCGAGGTGCTCGCTCCCGACGAGATCGAGGCCACCGAGTGCACCTGCTCGATCTGCCGCATGACCGGATTCTTGCATCTCATCGTGCCGGCCGGGCGCTTTCGGCTTCTCGCCGGCGAAGGCAAGCTGACGACGTACACGTTCAACACCGGCACGGCCAAGCACCGGTTCTGCTCGATTATGCGGCGTGAAGAGCTTCTACGTCCCGCGCTCCCACCCGCAAGGCTTCAGCGTCAATGTGCGCTGCCTCGACGAGGGCGAGGTACGGGTCACCGGAACGAAGCTCTTCGACGGCAAACATTGGGAACAGGCCATGACCACCCGGATCCTGGACGTCTGACATGACGACGGAAATTCTCATGCCGCAGCTTTCACCGACCATGGAGGCGGGCAAGCTCGCCAAGTGGCACGTGAAGGAAGGCGACGAGGTGCGCTCGGGCGACGTCATTGCCGAGATCGAGACCGACAAGGCGACCATGGAGATCGAGGCGGTCGACGAGGGGCGGATCGGTAAGCTGCTCGTGGCCGAGGGCGCCGAGAACGTCCCGGTCAACCGGCCGATCGCCATTCTCTTGGTTGATGGCGAAGAGCAGCAGGCCGCAGCATCATCCTCTCCCCAAGGGGGGGAGGTCGCGGCGAAGCCAAGCTTTGCCGCGGGTGAGGGGGCTCCAACTGAATCTCACACCCCCTCACCCCGGCCCTCTCCCCACAGGGGAGAGGGGGGTCCAGCCCCCGTCGCCAAGGGTGAGACCGAGCAGGTCATGCACGAGATCGCCGAGCAGATCAGGGCAAACGGCGCGAACGGCCACGGGCCGCGCATCTTCGCCTCGCCGCTCGCGCGGCGCCTCGCGCGTGAGCACGGCATCGAGCTTGCGGCGATCGCGGGCTCGGGCCCGCATGGCCGCATCGTCAAGGCCGATATCGAGCGCGCCGCGCTCGTTCCGCCGCGTGCAGCACCTCGATCTACCCAAGAAGAAGCTGTGACCGCGCCCACCGAGGAGCGCGCCGCTCCCCGCGAGCGGGGCGCGCGCGAGATCGCCACGCGGCGCGAGCAGCCGGAAGGCTTGTCAGACGCGCAGGTGCTCGCGCTCTACGAGCCGGGCTCCTACGAAATCGTGCCGCACGACACGATGCGGAAATTCATTGCCGAGCGGCTGACGCTCGCCAAGCGCACCATCCCGCATTTTTATCTCGCCATCGACTGCGACATCGACGCGCTGCTCACCGCCCGCGCGCGGCTGAACGGGCTCGCACCGCAAGAAGGCCCGCGCGCCTTCAAGCTCTCGGTCAACGATTTCATCATCAAGGCGCTTGCGATGGCGCTCCAGTCGGTGCCGGCTGCGAATGCGACGTGGACGGAAGAAGGCATCCTCCGCCATCGCGCCTCCGATATCGCCGTCGCTGTCGCGCTCGAAGGCGGCGGCTTGCATACGCCCGTCATCCGCAACGCGGAGGTCAAGAGCCTGTCCGAGATCTCGAACGAGATGCGGGACCTGGCCGCGCGCGCACGCTCCAAGCGCCTCGCGCCGCACGAGTATCAGGGAGGCTCGACCACCATCTCCAATCTCGGCATGTACGGCATCGACCGCTTCGACGCCGTGATCAACCCGCCGCAAGCGAGCATCATGGCGGTCGGCCGCGCCGAGAAGCGCCCGGTGGTGAAGGACGACGCGCTCAAGATCGCAACCATGATGAGCGTGACGCTTTCCGTCGATCACCGCGTCATCGACGGCGCGCTCGGGGCCGAATTGCTCGCCGCCTTCAAGGCCTTCATCGAAGACCCGGTGACGATGCTGGTGTAGCGGCCCCTCAAGCGCTTTCGTCATCCAGAAAATCGAGATTGGCCGCGAGCGTCATGCCGCGCGGCTCGGCCAAATCGTCGGCGCGCAGGACGACATTGCCGCCGAAACGCTCGGCGAGCTGGTCGATGGCCGTCTCGAGCCGGCGCCGCCGCGCAAAATTGTCGAACAGCGCGGCCTGCATCAGATCGCCAGCGCCGGCGAGGTCGTATGCCACCATGCCGACCAGCCGGAAGGGACCCGGGTGGCCGAACTCATCGAGCAGCTCCACGCCAACTTGGTACAGCCGTTCGGCAACGTCGGTCGCCTCGGCGAGTTTTTGCTGGCGAGTCAAAATCCTGAAGTCAGCAGTCTTGAGCTTCACGCCGACGCCGAAGGCCACATAGCCTTTCTTGCGCAGCCGCCTCCCGATCGTGTCGGCCGCACGGCGCAAATGAAGCTTGATCTCGGCTCGGTCGCGCACGTCCTTCTCGAGCGTATGCTCCGAGCCGATGCTCTTCGACGCCCGCCGTCCGTCCACGGGCCGCGGATCCTGCGCCTGCGCCAGCGTGTAGAAGTGAAGGCCGAGCCTGCCGAGCTTCGCCGCGAGCATCTTGGGATCGGCGGCGGCCACGTCGCCGATCGTTCGCAATCCGAGCGCCTGAAGCCGCGGTTCGGTCTTGGCACCCGCGCCCCACAGACGCGACACGGGCAGGGGAGCAAGCCAGTCCTTGGCGATCTCCGGCGGCACCACCGTCAAGCCGTCGGGCTTCCGGTGGCCGCTCGCGACCTTGGCGACATATTTGGTCGCAGAAAGGCCAACCGACGCAGTCAGACCGCCGGTCGCCTCGCGAACGGCCGCCTTGAGGCGGCGCCCCATGCTCTGCGGATCGCCGAACAGTTGCTCTGAGCCCGTCATGTCGAGGAAGGCTTCGTCGAGGCTGAGAGCTTCGACGTCGGGCGAGAAATCGGCGAACACTTTCATGATCGCGGCAGACACTTGCCGGTACCGGTCGAAACGCGGCGGGACGACCAGCGCATGCGGACAGAGGCGCCGCGCATGGGCCATCGGCATCGCGCTGCCGACGCCATAGGGGCGTGCCTCGTAGCTCGCGGTCAACACGACGCCGCGGCTGCTCGGAGGCCCGACCAAGAGAGGCCTGCCCCTCAAGCTCGGGTCGTCGAGCTGCTCGACAGCCGCATAGAATGCGTCCATGTCGGCGTGAGCGACGATCCGCGGCCAAGCCTCGGCTAAGCGACTCATGGCGTGAGTCTAACCGGCGAAGCTTGCGCGCGTCATGATAGATTGAGGCGATGTCACGGGAAGCCGCAACGCTCAGAGCCTATGGCCGATTGCTCCTGGGGCTCGTCGCCGCCGGGGCGCTGTCGTTCGTCGCGGGCTTTGGCTTCGCCGAGATGGCTGGCCGCATCCCCTGTCACGGCGAGGGGCTCGGCTGCAATATCGATGCCGCGGTCGGCGCTTACGGCGTGATCATCGCCGCGGTGCTCGGACCCATCATCTACGCCGTCACGCTTCTCGTGGCGCAAAACCGCATCGCGCTCGGCGGCGCACTGGTCGTGCTCCTAATCCCCATCGCCGGCTTTTATCTCCTCGCGGAGGGGGAACATTGGCGCTATGTCGGGTTTTACCCTTACGCGGCGCTCCGCACGTTCATGGTGATGATGCTCCCGCCGGTTTTGACGGTTCTCGTCCAATGGCTCATCTTGCGCATTGCCGTTCGCTCCGGGGAGGGCGCAGCCCCTCGCGCCGAACCGCGCGACAACTCCCTGAGCGATCCGATCCCCTTTCCCAAGGAATGAGTTCATAGGCGATGAGCGAGACGCAAGCAGACCTCGCCGTGATCGGCGCTGGCCCGGGTGGCTATGTCGCCGCGATCCGCGCCGCCCAGCTCGGGCTGAAAACCGCGATCATCGAGCGCGAGCAGCTCGGCGGCATCTGCCTCAACTGGGGCTGCATCCCGACCAAGGCGCTGTTGCGGACCTCGGAACTCTACCACGCGATGCGCCGCGCCGGAGAGTTCGGCTTGGCCTGCGACAATGTCCGCTTCGACATTGCGAAGGTCGTCGAGCGGAGCCGCAAGGTCGCCGAGCGCCTGTCGAACGGCGTCGCCTATCTCATGCGCAAGAACAAGATCGAGGTCATCAAAGGCGTAGGCCGCCTTGCAGGGGAGGGCCGCATCGCCGTAACCGGCGTGAGCGGCGAGGCGCTTCCCGGCATCGCGGCCAAGCACATCATCGTCGCGACCGGCGCACGGGCGCGCACGCTGCCCGGGCTCGAGCCCGACGGCAAGCTTGTCTGGACCTACAAGGAAGCGATGGTCCCTCCGAGCTTCCCCAAGTCGCTCCTGATCGTGGGCTCGGGCGCCATCGGCATCGAGTTCGCGAGCTTCTACCGCTCGCTCGGGGCGGAGGTGACCGTGGTCGAACTCCTGCCGCGCATCCTGCCAGCGGAGGACGCCGAGATCTCCGAGCTTGCGCGCAAGGCCTTCGCCAGGCAGGGCATCGTCATTCACACTGAGACCCAAGTCACCAACATTTTCAAGGGCGCTGACAGCGTCGCCGCGGCGATGAAGAAATCGGATGGCAGGACCGAGGAGATCGCCGTCGAGCGCGTGATCCTCGCCATCGGCATCACCGGCAACGTCGAGGGGATCGGGCTCGAGGAGCAAGGCGTCAAGGTCGAGAAGGGCCATATCGTCGTCGACGAATGGTGCCGCACCGGCATCCCCGGCCTCTACGCCATCGGCGACGTGGTAGGACCGCCCTGGCTCGCCCACAAGGCGAGCCACGAAGGCATCGTCTGCGTGGAGAAGATCGCGGGCATCGACGGCGTCCACCCCATCGGCGCGAGCAACATCCCAGGCTGCACCTACAGTTCCCCGCAGATCGCAAGCGTGGGCCTCACCGAGGAGAAGGCGCGCGACGGCGGGCGCGAGGTTAGGGTCGGGCGCTTCCCCTATTCGGCCAACGGCAAGGCGATCGCCCTCGGCGAGACCGAAGGGCTGGTGAAGACCATCTTCGATGAGAGAAGCGGCGCCCTGCTCGGCGCGCACATCATCGGCGCCGAGGCGACCGAGCTGATCCAGGGCTTCGCCATTGCACGGACGCTCGAGACCACCGAGGCCGAGCTGATGGCGACCATCTTCCCCCATCCGACATTGTCGGAGATGATGGGCGAATCGGTGCTCGACGCTTACGGCCGCGCGCTCCATATCTGATTTCCCTGGCCAGGGACGGTCTGAGCCCGTGAACAAGGGGAGAGCAACATCATGGGCATCATCATCTTTCTCGTCGTCGGCCTGATCGCCGGCGCGCTTGCCTCCTGGATCCTCGGCCGCCGCCAGGACCTCCTGATCAACCTTCTGATCGGCATCATCGGCGCCGTGGTGGGCGGGCTGCTTGCCGGCCTTCTCGGGATCGGCGCCTCCAACATCATCGGCGAGATCATCATCGCCACGGCGGGCGCCGTCATCTGCATTCTCGTCTGGCAACGCATGCGATAAGCGCGCTTGCCGGTGTAACTCGCGTCGAGTCCCCCTATATGCATCGGGGGCGCGATGTGCCGCGCCCGATCGCGAACCGGGAGGTCTCGATGAACGAAGCGCAAACCTTGCTGTCCATGCCGGGCGTCGGCTTCTTCGGCATGCTGGTCATCGGCATCATTGCCGGCTATATCGCCGAGAAGGTCACGGCGAGCGACCACGGCCTTCTCACCAATTTGCTCGTCGGCATCGCGGGCTCGTTCGTGGGCGGGACCCTCGCCAACCTGATGAACGTCGCGTTCTACGGCTGGCTCGGCAATCTCATCGTGGCGTCGGTCGGCGCCATTCTCGTGTTGTGGATCTGGAAGAGCATCAGAGGTCCCGCCGCTCCGGCGAGCTAGTTTTAAGACCATGGTGACGGTTATCGGTCAGTCGGACATCAAGGCGCGGCCGCGCCACCCTGAGAAGGCGCGGCTGCCCGATACGCCCGTCCTGCCGAAGCCGGCCTGGATCAGAGTGAGGGCGCCGGGCGCGCACGACTTCGATGCGACGCGCGCAGTGTTGCGCGCGCAGAGACTCGTCACCGTGTGCGAGGAGGCGGCCTGTCCCAATATCGGCGAGTGCTGGGGCAAGCGCCACGCCACCTTCATGATCATGGGCGACACCTGCACGCGCGCCTGCGCCTTCTGCAACGTGCGGACGGGCAAACCGCACGCGCTCGATCCGGGCGAACCGGCCCGCGTGGCCGCGGCGACAGCGGCGCTCGGACTTGCCCATGTGGTGGTGACTTCCGTCGACCGCGACGACCTCGCCGATGGCGGCGCGTCTCATTTCGCCGCCACGATCGGTGCCATCCGCGCCGCCTGTCCTTCGGCGTCGATCGAAGTGCTGACGCCCGACTTCCTGCGCAAGGATGGCGCGCTCGAGATCGTCGTTGCGGCCAAGCCCGACGTATTCAACCACAATATCGAGACCGTGCCCTCACTCTATCGGCGCATTCGTCCAGGGGCCGATTATCGCGCCTCGCTTGATCTGCTCAAGCGCGCCAAAGCGCTCGATCCTTCGCTGTTCACCAAGTCCGGCATGATGGTGGGCTTGGGCGAAAGGGAGGAGGAGGTGTTTCGGGTCATGGACGATCTCCGCTCGGCCGACGTCGATTTCCTCACCATCGGGCAATATCTCCAGCCGACTCGGAAGCATGCCGCGATCGACCGCTTCGTCACGCCGGAAGAGTTCAACGCTTACAAGCGCGCCGCCGAGGCTCGGGGCTTTCTCCTCGTCGCATCGAGCCCGCTCACCCGCTCGTCGCATCATGCCGGAGAGGATTTCGCCCGCCTCAAGGCGGTCCGGCATGCCGCACTCGGCTGCTAGAACGCGGGCGCTGTCGGCCATGCATGTGTTCGAGACCAAGCATCGCGTCGCGCATTCGGCCGACGACATGTTCGCGCTTGTCGCCCGCGTCGAGGACTATCCAAAGTTCCTTCCGCTCTGCGAAGCGCTCGCCATCAAGCGCGGCGAGCAGCATGAGGACCGCGAGGTGCTGATCGCCACCATGACGGTCGGCTACAAGCTCATCCGCGAGAGCTTCACCACGCGCGTCGAGCTCGACCGCGCGGCGCGCACGATCCTCGTCGAATATCTCGACGGGCCCTTCTCGCACCTGGAAAATCGCTGGCGTTTCAAGCCGTTGGGTGATGGCGCCTGCGAGGTCGATTTCTATATCGCCTACAGCTTCCGCTCCCGCCTGTTCGAGCGCCTGGTCGGCGGCCTGTTCGACAAGGCGGTTCAGAAATATACCCACGCCTTCGAGGCGCGGGCCGACGAGGTCTATGGGCGCAAGGCGCGCGCGGCGCTCGCCTCACAGCAGTGAGGCGAGCATCTTGAGCGCTTGCGCGACGCTGCGCCGCTGAACCTCGGTGCGGCCGAGATCGCCAAAGAGAACGCGCTCATGGACCACGGGCCCGTGGCGTGTCGCCGCAGCGAAATGCACGAGCCCCACCGGCTTCTCCGGTGTCCCCCCGTCAGGACCGGCGATACCGGTGATTGAGACGGCGAGATCCGCCCGCGAATGAGTAAGTGCGCCGCCTGCCATGGCACGGGCCACGTCTTCGCTCACCGCGCCATGCTTGTCGATCAGCCATGACGGCACGCCGAGCATCTCGCTTTTTGACGCGTTCGAGTAGGTGACGAAGCCGCGCTCGAAGCAATCCGAGCAGCCAGGAATGGCGGTCAAGGTCGCAGCAAGGAGTCCGCCTGTGCACGACTCGGCCGTTGCAATGAGGGTCCCCCGCTGCCGGCATGTGCTGAGCAGCTCGACTGCAAGCGCTAGGATGTCGCCGCCGATTTCGATTTCTTCGCTCATGGCAAATTCACCGTTGCCGTCGCCATCGCCGCGATCCCTTCGCCGCGTCCGATGAAGCCGAGGCCCTCGTTGGTCGTCGCCTTGATGCTCACCTGCCTCACGTCGAGCTCGAGCATGCGGGCGATCGATTCCCGCATCGGTTCGCGATAGGGACCGATGCGCGGCGCCTCGCAGACGAGGGTGACATCGACGTGGACGATCGTGCCGCCCCTCTCGCGCAGCAATGACGCGGCATGCTTGAGAAAGAGCTCCGACGGAGCACCGCGCCAGCGCGCGTCGGACGGCGGGAAATGCACCCCGATGTCGCCCTCGGCGATCACCCCGAGGAGCGCGTCGGTCAGCGCGTGCAGTGCCACGTCGGCATCGCTGTGGCCCGAGAGCTTCTTGGCATGCGGGATCTTGACCCCGCACAGGATCACCGCATCGCCCGGGCCGAAGCCATGCACATCGTAGCCGGTGGCGACGCGGACCATGCGCTTAGGCCCGGCGCCATCGCTTCTGAGCATTTCATCGGCCATGCGCAGATCCTCTGCCGTGGTGAGCTTGCGGTTTCCTTCTGAGCCTTCGACCAGTGCGACATCAAGCCCGAACCATTCGGCGACGCCTGCATCGTCGGTGAACTCCCGATCGACTTGCTCCGAAGCGGCGCGGTGCGCTGCGAGGATCGCATCGAAGCGAAAGCCTTGCGGGGTCTGCGCGCGAAAAAGCTGATCGCGCTCGACCGTTCCCGTGACGCGGCCGCCCTCCGCGCGCTTCAGCGTGTCGGTGACGGGGAGGCAGGGCAGGGCCCCGTCATGAGAATCTAGTGCCTCGATGACGCGGGAGATGAGCGGCGCATCGACGAACGGGCGCGCGGCATCGTGAATGAGAACCGACTTGGGCGGCGCGCCCGCGAGCGCCTCAAGACCGAGCCGCGCTGAATCCTGCCGGCGCGCGCCGCCGGGGACGGGGGGCCTCAGCCGCGCGGTGAACGGTCTGCTCGCATCGGCGTAAAGCTCCCTGTCGTCGGGATGAATGACGACCAGAAGCTCGCCGATCAGCGGGTGCTTCGCAAAAGCGGCGATGGTCCGCTCGAGCATGGGCGCGCCGCCGATGCGGCAATATTGCTTCGGCCTGCCGCTTTCGCTCGCAGCCCTGGCGCCGCGACCTGCGGCAACGATCAGCGCCGCAACGCTCACAGCCCGCTCTCCCCCGCCGCGCCTGTGCATTGAAACAATAAAATGCTGCAGTGCGGCAAATCGAGTGTTGCCCCCGTCAAAAATCCTTCGTATGGTGCCCAATTATAGATCATATGGTCGGTATGCATAAAAATTGTGCATCGGTCTAGACAGAAACGGGCGGCAGCAAGGGTATACCGCTTGAGCGGCTGGACGAAAAAGGCGAATGGGCGGAGGCATGCCGAGCCGGCGCAGATCGAGGCCGATGCTCTTCTCAGCGCTCTGCCCCATCCGCTTCTCGTGATCGGCGGCGGCCTCAGGATCGACTACGCCAATACCGCGGCGGAAGATTTCTTCCAGATGAGCGCGGGCGTACTCTGCAAGCGGCACCTCACCGACGTCGTCGCCTTCGGCAGCCCGCTCATCGCCCTCGTCGAGCAGGTGCAGCGCACCGGCACCACGGTCAACGAATATGGGGTCGAACTCGGCTCGTTCCGCTTCGAGGCGCCGAAGCTCGTCGACCTCTACGGCGGGCCTTTGCCCGAGACGCCGGGCCGCGTGCTGATCATGCTTCAACAGCGCAGCATGGCGCAAATGATCGAGCGCCAGCTCACCCACCGCGGCGCGGCCCGCTCGGTATCCGCGCTTGCCGCCGTGCTCGCCCACGAGATCAAGAACCCGCTCTCCGGCATCAGAGGAGCGGCCCAGCTTCTCGAAAGCGAGCGCACCGACGGCGACCGCACCCTGACCCAGCTCATCTGCGCGGAGTCGGACCGTATCTGCAAGCTGGTCGACCGCATGGAAATTTTCGGCGACGAACGCCCGCTTCAGCGCGAGCCGGTGAACATCCATGACGTCCTCGACCATGTGAAGCAGATCGCCCGCACCGGCTTCGCCCGCCAGATCAAGATCGTCGAGAATTACGATCCGTCCTTGCCCCCGGTGCCGGGAAGCCGCGACAAGCTCATCCAGGTGTTTCTGAACCTCGTCAAGAACGCCGCCGAGGCGATCGGCGAGGAGAGGGCGGACGGCCAGATCACGCTCGCCACCTCATTCCGGCCTGGCGTCAGGCTTTCGGTTCCCGGCAGCAAGGCGCGCGTCAGCCTCCCCCTCGAGATCGCGGTCGAGGACAACGGCGCCGGCGTGCCCCCCGACCTCATGCCGCATCTCTTCGACCCGTTCGTCACCACCAAGCCCTCCGGCACCGGGCTTGGCCTCGCTCTCGTCGCCAAGATCATCGGCGACCACGGAGGAATCATCGAATGCGACTCTCGCCCCCGCTGCACGGTATTTCGCGCGCTGATGCCGATGGCCGAGACCGACACGACGCAGACCGCGCGGAGCTGAGGGTCATGGGCAAAGGCAACATTCTCATCGCCGACGACGACGCCGCTATCCGCACGGTGTTGAACCAGGCGCTTGCGCGCGCGGGCTATGCGCCGCGCGCGACCGGCAACGCGGCGACGCTATGGCGCTGGATCAGCCAGGGCGAGGGCGATCTCGTCATCACCGACGTGCTGATGCCGGACGAGAGCGCCTTCGATCTCATCCCGCGAGTGAAGAAGCTCCGCCCCGACCTCCCCATCATCGTGATGAGCGCGCAGAACACCTTCATGACCGCGATCAC
>NZ_DASRGO010000155.1:0-7140 GCF_035650995.1 Methyloceanibacter sp.
GTCTTTGCTCGAAAAGCGTTCCTCACTCCTTAGGCCGAACAGGGAAAAGGAGCCCCTCAAGGCGCTGGCGGCCGTTGCGGCCGTTTGCGCACCGGCTCTATCGAGTCCGGCGTTGGCGCAGGACGCGAAGAGCCTCCCCTATTCCTTCGTTCCAAAGACCGGCGTGTTCATCGGCGCCGGCGGAAGCTTCAATTGGGATTGGTTCGATCAATCGCTCCAGGGCGTCTCCGGCGTTACCGATGTGTTGATCGGTCCGAATCTGGTCGCCGACGGGCAGGCTGGTGGACCTCCGGCCAATTTCGACCGCGACGATTCCGGTTTGGCCTTCGATGCCGAGCTCGGCTATGTCCAAAGATTGGGTGACGGGCCGTGGCTCGGTGGCATCAAATTCTCTTACAAATATCTCAACCTGGCATCCGACGATCACAACATCAGCATCCCGCAGGAAGGGTCCTTTACCACCACGGGCGGCACGCCGGTCACCATACCCTTCATGGGCTTCGTGCCCATCCGCACGTCCCAAATCAAAATCAGGAACCAGCTTGCTTTGATCCCTTATGTCGGCCGTTCGTTCGGCCGCTTCTACTTATATGCCGGCGGCGGCCCGGCTCTGTTCGACATCGAATCCGAGATCATCGATGCAGTCGGCTTCGCGGAGATCGGCGGCAACACCGTGAGCGTGACCGGAGAGCCTGCGAACTTCTCGAGTTCCGACTGGGTGTGGGGCGGCGCTGCGCAAGTCGGCGTGGACTACTACCTCGCTCCGACCTGGTTCCTGGACGCCAACTACACTTTCGCCCAGTCCGCCGAATACAAGATCAAATATTCCTCGCCCTTCACCAACCAGAACGGCCCGCTGACGAGCGAAGGGACGGCGAACCTCTTCGCCCGCCAGCAGGTCACAAGCCATTCCTTTGGCATCACGCTCAACAAGGTGTTCTGACTAGGGCAGCGTGACAGAGCCCTTATAGTGGCCGCCGGACAACGTGTCCGTGAGGTTCTCGTACATATAGCTCCCGCCGCCCGAGGCGCCCTGATATTTGCCGGTGCCGCCGGTGATCTTGTAGGTGTACGCCTTGAGGTGCGATCCTTCCTCCCACGACTCGAATTTCGTATCGCCGCTCGTGTAGGTGTCGATGCAGGTGCCGCTCGCCTTCCAGCTCTGATCCGGCATGTATTCGTATTTGCCGGGGCAAACCTGAGTGTATTTCGGGGCCGCCTCGTCGTCGGGGATGTCGACGCATCGGGCGGAGGCGTCCACCACTTTGTGCCCCTTCTCCAGCTCCTTCTCGTCCCACTTGTCCATAATGCAGACGAGCGCGCCCGCTTCCTCGACGGTCTGCGCGGCCTTTACCGGGGCGTTACCAAGGATCACAAACGCCGCGGGCACCGCGATGAAAAGCTTCTTCGGATTCATGACGAACTCCTTCCGCGCTTCGGTTGATCGGCGTCGTCAAGGTGACAGGCGATAGCTGGCGGGCCTAGTATGTAACGGTATCAGCGGCCCCGCAGCCGTTTGCAGCGGGCCGTCGGTCGGTGTGATGGAGCTGGGCCGTGACGGTCATCTCGCTCAATTGCCAGAGCGACTCCGAGCAAAAGGCCATCCGCGACCAGGTGGCCCGCATCGTCAACAGTCCTGCCTTTCAGCAATCGCGCCGGAGGCAGCGCTTCCTCGAATACATCGTCAACGAGACGCTGGCCGGACGCGGCGAGAAGCTGAAGGGCTATAACGTCGCCCTGGCGGTCTTCGACCGTCCCAGCACCTTCGATGCCGCCGTCGACCCGATCGTGCGCATCGAGGCGGCACGGCTCCGCGAAAAGCTGCGCGAATATTACGACACCGATGGGCAGTGCGACCCGATCCGTATCGAGCTGCCCAAGGGCGGATATGCGCCGCGCATCGAGTTTCGCGAGAGCCAAGCGCCGGCGACCGGACATGAACCATCGGAAATCACGCAACGGCCCGAACAATCAGCTCTATCGCAACACACGGCCAAGCTGCGGCGATGGCAAATCATCGTCGCGGTGCTCGCCTTGCTCGCGCTCGGTGGGCGCGCCGCGTGGCTGACCCGCGACCATTGGGCGCCGGCAGGGAAGGGGGGGCCTGGAGTTGCTCTGGCCGATGTCCCGGCCGTTGCCGTCTTGCCCTTCACCAACCTCAGCGGTGACCCGAAGCAGGACTATTTCAGCGACGGGCTGACGGAGGACATACTGACGGAACTATCTCGGGCGCGCGACCTTCGCGTTCTCGCGCGTAACACGACATTCCAATACAAGGGCGAGCCGGTCGACGTGATGAAGCTCGGACGCGACCTCGGTGCGCGTTACGTGCTTGAGGGCAGCATTCAGCGTAGCGACGACCGTCTTCGCGTCACCGCGCAGCTGATCGACGCAAAAACCGGGACCCATGTTTGGGCCGACCGCTACGATCGCGCGATGGCCGACGTCTTTCTCGTCCAGGACGAGATCGTGAATACCATCGTCGCCAAGATCGCCGGATCATACGGCGCCATCGAGCGCAACGAGGCGAAGGCCGCCGCGCGCAAGAGCCCGAACGAGGTCCGGGCGTACGACCTTGTCTTGCGAGCGCGCGAGACGATGCAATGGGATTGGACCAGCGAGACGTTCGCCAAGGCAAGGGGGCTCTTGAATGAGGCCGTCGCACTCGATCCAGCCAACGCACGGGCGCGCCGCGAGCTCGCCTGGTTTGCCATTTTGGGTTGGGTGTTCCGGCTGGACGAAACGCCGATGCCGCCCGCCGAGATCGTCGAGCAGGCCGCAAAGGCCGTTGAGCTCGACTCCGCCGACGCCCGGGCGAGAATGGTGGCGGCCTCGGCCTATTTCTTCACCAAGCAACTCGAGCTATTCGCCCGTGAAGCGGATCAGGCCTTGGCGCTTGCCCCTTACGATGCCGAGATCATCGCTGTGCTGGCGTGCATGATCTCGAGCGCTGGCGACCACGAGCGCGGGGTGGCGCTCGCCGAGAAGGCGAATGGGCTCAACGCCGATGCCGCGACCGGCTGGTACCATTCGACGGTCTACACTGCCGCTTATTTGCGCGGCGACTACGCCCGCGCGCTCGAGGTGGCGCGACAGAATCAGGATCAGGAGATGTTCTACTCCTATCTCGAAATCATCCCGATCTACGGCCAGCTCGGCATGAGGCAGGAGGCTCTCGACGCGTGGCGCATGCTGCAGAAGGGCTATCCCGGCGCCTCGGCCGAGACCTTCGATGATTGGTGGCGGCTGTGGAACATGCGCGATGAAGATGTCGCCAAGCTCATGGACGGCGTCTACAAGTCTGGCGTTCTAGACCAGCAAGCGGGGCAGTGAGCGCAAGTCACTGCGGCATATAGATGCCGTCGTCGCGGCAATATTGTTTGACGATCGACTCCTCCACGTCATCGAGCCCGACGCCGATCGGCAGGAACTCGGTCTTGCCGCGCGTAGGTCTGGCGAAGATGCCGGCGAACTTCCTGCCGTTGACGTAGCCGCACACGACGGTCTGCCCGTCGGCCGTCCGCGCCGCCCGGTAGCTCTTGCCGAAGCTGGGCGAGGACAGCTCCTTGACGTTGGTCGAAAGGCCCGCCTGGGCGAGCCTGATCTGCGCCGAAGACAACGGTACCGGCCGAAGCGGGCCTTTGAAGGCAAGATCCGGCGCGTCGCGCTGAGCGTAGTAGCTCTCGCGCTGTGCCGCGCAACCGCTAAGAGCGAACAAGGCGGCGAGAAGCGCGATCCGCAAGACCATCAAGGAACCCCCCAAGCCGAGCGCCGATTTTACCTAAGAAGCGCGGCGATTGGACCGTGTTCTTTCGGTGACGATTGCGCTTACACCTTCGGCTTGCAAAACTTGGAGGGCTCGGGGGGAGGGGCATGCGCCAGCGTCGGATCGTTGACCTCGTCGTGGCCGCGGCCTTATGCGCCGCCTGTGCGGCACCTGCGTTCGCCGACTGCCAGGTGATTTCGGCGACCCACGGCGGCAACAGGCAGGGCGAAGCCCTGAGCACGGCGCAGGCGCTCGCCGTGCGAAGCGCGAACGCGCTCAAGACGCAGATGAAGTGGCATTCGATCACCATGAAGGCGCAAGCGGTCAAGCCAGACCCGTTCTTCAAGACGGTGCGGCCGGAGGTGTCGACCGATCTGATCGTCGGCACCTATGTCACGGCGCGGACCTACACGACGTGCTGGACGGGGGTCACTGTGCCCTTCGTCTGCACCTCCGGCTCGCAAGTTTGCGGCAAGTAATAACCGGCTTAAGCCCATTCGCAACTCGGAGGCCTTGTATTCCGCGCTCGCGGGCATATCTTTTTAGGTTGATGCCGGCTGAAACCGGCCGTCGCACGGGGTTATCCATGGCAAAGTGGCTCGCGATCTTGGTACTGCCAGTGGCGCTTGCCGGTTGCGTGACGGAGCAGAAAACGGCTCTGCCCATGGCGCTTGGCCCCAGCGACACGGCGGGTGCGGCTTGCCTCGGCTATGGCGATACACCGACCTATGGCGACTGCAAATCGCCGGCGGCTCTATCCAGCGACACGAAGTAGTGGGACGGCCCTCGAGCGAGATGTCGAATACGCTTCCGATCGTAGTCCTGGCATGTTTGGCACTTGCGGCCTGCGAGGTCGGCCGCCTGAAGATGCCGATGACCCTGGGCCCGAGCGACAACCCGCCGCCCTGCGTGACCTATTCAGGCGCGCCCGCCTATGGCGATTGCAAAGCCAGCGGCAGCGTCTCGGTCCCGCGGCAGCCGCAGTAGCGATCAGCCTTTAGCGAGAAGAGCCGCGCGCTCGGCAAGCAGCGCGTCGAGCTTTGCCTGCTGCGCAGCGATGCGCTCGGCGTTGCGCTCCTCGTCGGCCGCACCCGAATAGGCCGCGGCCTGCTCCTGCAGCTGGCGCAGGTTGTCCTCGACGATCTGAATCCGTTTCTCGAGCTCCAAGAGCGCCGCCTGATCGACCATGGGGATGCCTCAGCGAATTCCTTGCCGGCATGCACAATAGCGGCCCGGCGGCGACAAACAAGCCGAGCAATATAGACCGGATAGCCGATGCTGGGGATGAAGCGAGGCGCGGACTAGACGGCGTCCTTGGCGGCCTTCACCGGGCGCACCTTGAGGACCTTGCGCGCAGGCTTGGCCTTGAACACCGTCGGCTCCTTGGTGAAGGGATTGATACCGGTGCGTTCCTTGGTCGCCGGCTTCTTGATCACCACGAACTTGGCGAAGCCCGGCAAAAGGAAGCTGCCGGTCTTCTTCATTTCCTTATAGCCGATCGTGGCCAGCGACTCGATGACGGCTTTGACGTCTTTCTTGGCAATAGAAACCTCGTCGGCGATTTTCTGGATCAGCTCGGACTTCGACATCATGTCATTTGTTCCTCTTGTAAAAGAAGCCCTGGGCCGCCTTGGCGATTTCCGGGCGCCCCCATATTCCGTGACGCTTGGCAGATTCGCAGCCGGTTGTCCGCAAAAATCTCGGCAAAAACTGTTGAAAGCGGCGCATAACCGGCGCAAATCCCGGGCGGCGAAGCTTCGATCCGCCATGCGGTTCAAAGCCGGAAGTTACTCGGCAAATGTCCTAAGCACTTCCGTGATGTTGCTGATTCTGAACTTGAATAGCATGCTCTTGGAGTTGGTCACGGCACAGTCGATATAGACGAACTTGTCGCCAGCCGGCGTAATCTTCGTCGTGCAACCCCCCATCGCTTGAGGATCGACTGTTGTCTTCCCGTCGATTGTCGTCTCGATCGTGTCGATATTGGAAAAAAGATTGCTGTTGTCGATTTGCCGGTCTTTTTTGCCGAAAAAGACATAAGCATTCTTGTTCTTGTCAATGAAGTCGAACGAGTATTTGTCGCCCTTGTAATGGGTATAGACCACCTTGCTCTGACAATCGTCCCAGCCCACCAGAATTTGATACTGGCATCCCCCGGTGACGGTTACGCTGTATTCCATCTGGTCGGCCGCGTCGGCTGATGCCAATCCGAGCAATAGAGCCGAGGTGGCGAGCGAAAGCTTCAGGCACCGCATGACTTCATGGTCCCCCGATTCCTTGACTTGCGCGTGATGCAAATCCGCGGCCGCCGATCATAATCGAGCGCGGGGCGCGGCTTTCATGAAGTTTTGTTGACAGTGGCGCCGGCGTTTCGCGGAGAAAAGCTCGCTAGCCGCGGCGCCGCGAGGGCTCAAGCTGGTGCCAGGCCCGGCAAGCTCTTAAGATGTACTCGCTCACAAGGCGGTTTGCGGGACAATCGAGGGGGATTGCACCATGGATCTCACGGGTCTTCTCGTTCAGGTCGTTTCCGGCGCGATCGGCGGCAGCGCCGTAGGCGCGGCAGCCAAGCAATATTCGCTCGGCACGTTGGGCAAC
Organism: Methyloceanibacter sp.; assembly: GCF_035650995.1. GTDB lineage: Bacteria > Pseudomonadota > Alphaproteobacteria > Rhizobiales > Methyloligellaceae > Methyloceanibacter. The sequence goes on from NZ_DASRGO010000155.1 coordinate 6,362, forward strand.
GCGATCGCCGGGGCCGTCGGCGGCGGCATCGTGGGCCAGCTTGTCGGCACCTTCGCCGGGCAGATGATCGAGGGCTGGGTGGGCGACATCGCCGGCGGTGCGGTGGGCGGCATCGTCCTGACGCTGCTCGTAGGGGTCATCAAGAACATGACGCAGAAATAGCGGCCGCTCACGGGGCGCAGGTTTCAACGCTCAAGCCGGCATCGCGCGTGGCTTCCTTCACCGCTGCGATGACGGCGTCGGGCCGATCGGTCTGGATGAAGTGGCCCGCGCCACTCACCACCTCAAGCTTTCCCTTGGGAGACAGCCCGGGCAGTTTTGCTTGCGTCGCCTGCCAGAGCTGCTCGAGATCGGCAGACATTTCGTGATCGGTCGCAGCGAGCACGATGAGCGGCACCGGGGGGAAGGGCGGCTCGGAGTTTGCCGTCGCCTCGCCAAGCCGCATGCCCTCCTCCTCCGCCGCCGCAACCGATCCCGGCTCCGGCCTCACTTTGGAGACGAACACGCCCGGCGGCTCGAATTGGCTTGCCGCATCGATCAGCACCACGGCGGCGATGTCGCTGGGATAGCGGCGCGCAAAAATCTGCGCGTAGAACCCGCCGAGCGAATGGCCGACGACGACGTAAGGGCCCGGTAGGCCGAGCTTGCCGATCAAGGCATGAAGGCCTTGCGCAACGTCGTCCGCCATTGCCGGCCCCGACTCGGCGCGCGGACCGCTCGCGCCGATGCCAGGCCGGTCGTACATGACGACCCGCATGCACGAGGACAACGACTTCGCC
>NZ_DASRGO010000156.1:0-9122 GCF_035650995.1 Methyloceanibacter sp.
CCCGCTCTATATCGCGCGGCGGCTCGTGCGCATGGCGGTCGAGGATATCGGCCTTGCCGATCCGAATGCGCTGGTGCAGGCGCTCGCCGCCAAGGACACTTACGACTTTCTCGGCTCGCCGGAAGGCGAGCTTGCGCTCGCTCAAGCCGCCATCTATCTCGCATCCGCGCCGAAATCGAACGCGAGCTACGTGGCCTTCGGCATCGCCTCGAGCGCGGCGCAAGAGAGCGGCTCGCTGCTGCCGCCGAAACATATTCTGAACGCGCCGACCAAGCTCATGAAGCAGGAAGGCTACGGCCGCGGCTATGCCTACGACCACGACCAGGAAAACGCTTTCTCGGGGCAGAACTATTTCCCCGACGGGATGGAGCGGCAGACCTTCTACGCGCCGACCGCCTACGGCTTCGAGGCCGAGCTGAAAGAGCGGCTTAAGCGCTTCGCCAAGCTTCGCCGCGAGCGGGGCGGGGACTAGGCCCTATTCGCACGGGCCGCTCTCGCCGTAGCGGATCACCTTCACCTTCTCGGTGGTGATCAGAGCGCTGCCCATGATCGGCTCGATGGCGGCGAGAAAGGCGTCGATCTTGTCCTCGACGTCGACGATCTCGATGACGAGCGGCAGGTCCTGGGAGAGGCGCAGCACCTTGGTCGTGTGCAGCCGGCTCGAATGGCCGAAGCCGAGCGGCCCGCGCAGGACCGTGGCCCCGGCGAGGTGCATCTCGCGGGCCTTCAGCACGATCGCCTCGTAGAGCGGCTGGTGGCCGGCCTTGTCGTCTTCGCCGATGAAGATGCGGAGAAGCACGGCGTCGCGGGCGAGCGGCATGGTCACACCCATTTCAAGGCGTTGAGGGACAGCGCGAGCAGATGGCCGACCCATACGGCAACGAGGCAGAGCACGACCGATCCTAAGACATTGCCGCCGGCCTGGAGCCATTCACCGTCATTAGCGAGGTTCAGAGTTTGCAGGCTGAACGAAGAAAACGTGGTGAAGCCGCCGAGAATGCCGGCCATGACGAACTGGCGGCCTGCGGTGCCGGCGAAGATGCGTCCGTCGGGTCCGGTCAGCGTGGCGAAGAAGCCGATGATAAAGGAGCCGAGCACGTTCACGAACAACGTTCCCCAGGGGAAGGTCTCGCCGAACAGCCGGGCGGCGAGGCCGGTGCAGAAGAAGCGCGCCGCGCCGCCGAGTGCGCTGCCGAACGCGACCCAGAGATAAAGCGCAAGCGATGCCGGCATCAGAGGCGGCCTCGCCGGCGCCCGATTGGCCTCGGCCTGAGAAGGGACATGATGGCTCCTTTCTTCGGTCCGCTCTCTGCGGGCAAAACAAAACCCGCCACGCGGCGGGTTGCGGACCTGGGCTCCCACCGCCTATCAAGGGCCGGTAGGAGTCATTAGCCAATCGGCGGTTCCCGGGGGACTCCATCCCCGTCGGATTGTCGGGAGACATGCTAATCGAGTCTCCCGCCGGATCAAGCGTAAACGAGCGCCCATGGTTCCCAAAGGCTCAAGGCCGGCCGTCCCGTCTTTGCCGCCCGTGGCGCGGGCCAGGCCATCGGTCGAGATGCGCACGGTCGGCGAGGCCGAGGACGGCATGCGGCTCGATCGCTGGTTCAGAACGCATTATGCCTCGCTGCCGCACAGCCGGCTCGAGAAGCTGCTCAGGACCGGGCAGGTGAGAGTCGATGGCGGCCGTGCCAAGGCGAGCACGCGCCTTGCCGCCGGGCAGACCGTGCGGATTCCGCCGCTTCCCGACGTGCCGCCGCCTCCTCAGCCGAAACACACGCTGTCGAAGGCCGACCGGGCCTTCCTCGCCTCGATCACGCTCTACGAGGACGACGATCTCCTGGTCCTCAACAAGCCGCCGGGCATCGCGGTGCAGGGCGGCACCAAGACCACGCAGCATCTCGACAAGTTGCTCGAAGCCATGGGCGACGGGCCCGAGACGCGGCCGAGGCTCGTGCATCGGCTCGACCGCGACACCTCGGGCGTGCTTGTCATCGCCAAGCGGCGCTCCGTCGCAGCCAAGCTCGGCCGCGCCTTCCAGACCCGCTCGGTGCGCAAGATCTATTGGGCGATCGTCAAGGGCGTGCCGAAGCCGCCGCAAGGCAAGGTCGAGGCGGCGCTGGTCAAAGCGGCGGGGCCCGAAGGCGACCGCGTGCGCAAGGCCCGGCCCGGCGAGCAGGAGATCGCGCAGGCCGCCGTGACGCACTATGCGGTGGTGGACAGGGCAGGACAGGCATGCGCTTTCGTCTCGCTCAAGCCGGTGACCGGGCGGCAGCATCAGCTGCGCGCCCATATGGCGATTATCGGCCACCCGATCCTCGGCGATGAGAAATATCACGGCGACCGGGATCTGCCTGACGGCGTCGCGCGTAAGCTTCATCTGCATGCGCGGCGCATCAGCTTTCCGCACCCTTCCGGCGAGGGCGTGGTCGACGTGACGGCGCCGCTCCCCGACCATATGGCGAAGGCCTTCGCCCTGTTCGGCTTCGAGGCGGGTGAGGGGGCCGAGCGCTCGACAGGCGCGTTATGATGGATGACGAGGTCAAACAAAGGACGCTTTCGATGCATGGGAAACCGGGTTGGTTCGCGCGCTTTGCGCATTATGTGTCGGCCGTCACAGGACGGCCGATGGCTTTCTTTTTGGCGGTTGCGGCTATCGTGGTTTGGGGGCTCACCGGTCACATCTTCGGCTACAGCGACACGTGGCAGCTCGTCATCAATACCGCGACCACGATCATCACTTTCCTCATGGTGTTCGTGATCCAGAACACGCAGAACCGCGACACCGCCGCCATTCACATCAAGCTCGACGAGCTGATCCGCGTCACGCAGAAAGCGCGCAACGTGCTGCTCGATCTCGAGACGCTCGACGATCGCGAGCTCGAGAGGCTGAAGGAGGATTACATCCGGCTGGCGCAGGAGGAGATCCCGCGGCATCTCGAGCGGCGGCGGTCGAAGCCCGGCGACCGATGACGCTCATCGCTGTTCATCAGGGGCCGGCGCCGTGACGAAAACGGAAACTGCGGCCAGGGCCGCCCTGCCGAAGCGCTTCTATAGAGAGGTGGCGGTGAGGGACGAGGGGGGCGGGGCGGCGGCGCCGCTTCTCGACGGCAAGCCGGTGCGCACGCCGGCGAAGGCGAAGCTCGCGCTTCCCTCGCGTGCGCTGGCCGAAGCCGTGGCCGAGGAGTGGCGGGCGCAAGGCGAACGCATCGATCCCTCCACCATGCCGCTGACGCGCCTCGCCAACAGCGCGATCGACGGCGTTGCCGGCCGCGAAGAGGCGGTCATCGACGATATCGCCAGGCACGCCGGCGCCGACCTTCTGTGCTACCGGGCTGAGGGGCCCAAGGCCCTGGTCGCGGCGCAAGGGAAGCGCTGGGACCCGGTGCTTGCCTTTGCGCGCGAGAGACTCCGGGCGCCGCTCGTGCTCTCGGAGGGCATCGTCCACGTCGCCCAGCCCGAGGCTTCGCTCGCGCGCATCAGGGGCGAGTTCGAGGGCCTCGATCCTTTCCGGCTCGCGGCGCTCCATGTGATGACGGCGCTGACAGGCTCGGCGCTGCTCGCGCTTGCCGTGTTCAAGGGCAGGCTCACGCCGGAAGAGGCGTGGGAGGCCGCCCATGTCGATGAGGACTTCCAGATCAGCCAATGGGGCGAAGACGCCGAGGCAAAAGAGCGCCGCGCCAACCGCTGGCGCGACTTCCAGGCCTCGGCGCGGCTGCTCGATCTTCTGCGCGACTAATATGGTCTCGTCATGCCCGGCCTTGAGCCGGGCATTCAGAAGCAACAGGCACGTAAGCGCGGCTCAGCGGTTGTTGCCCGAGACCGTGACGATCTCCGTCCACGGGCCTTCCGGCACCTCAGAGCGATCGACGAAGCGCCAGGCGGTCACCGCGTTCTCCTTCAGTCCCAGCGCGTGCCAGACGGCGGGCGAGACGTCGAGCCCGGCCTTGGCGTCGAACGTGTTTTGCGGCAGGTGGGAAGCGCCGAACACGAAGCCGAAATCGTCCTCGCCGCACGGGCCGACATCCTGCCATTGCGCGAAGCAGACCGAGGCGCCGTACCTGATCTCGACCCAGCGGTTCTTGAGCAGGGGCGAGAACCCGGGGCGGTACCACGGAACCTCGCAAGCTTCCTCTTTGAGCAGGCCGTCGTCGTGGAACTCGCCGTAAGGCAGCGCCACGTAGAACGGGTTCTCCTTCGGCATGAAGCCCGCAGGCCAGTGTCCGTCGCGGTCGAAAGGATGGTCGACGCCGCCGAAATTGGCGAGCCAATCCTTGTCCCAATAGCTCTTGTCGTTCGGGATATAGGCGTTCTCCGCGTCCGCGGGCTCGCCCACCCAGAACATGGTGGTCATGGTGTGCTTGAAGCCGTCTGACGGCAGGGCCGCCGCTGGCCGCACCTGCGCCATCAGGCCCGACACCGCTGTGGCGCCTGCCGCAACGAGGAGGCTCCGGCGCGTGAAGGATGCTCGTGACAGGACATGCTCCTCTCTCCCCAGCCAGCTGCGGCGCCGTCTAACTCCTCAATTTTGACGATAATTCAGCAGCCTGGTGGACGCGAAGCCGCATGGCCCGTCGGTTTCTCCGGGACATGCCCCACACCCTGTCCCTCTCCCCGCTGGGGATAGGGGACCTGCGGCGAGGCCTTGGTTCCCTCTCTCTCCTTGGGGGAGAGAGTTGGGGTGAGGCGACCCACCGGGCATTTGCGGGGCCCACGCCCCATGCTATTGACCCGGCACGCCTTTGCCTCACATGGGGAGCCGACATGAAGGAAGTCCTGGAAGAGCTTGAAATGCGCCGCGAGAAGGCGCGTGCGGGCGGCGGTTCTGCGCGCACCGAGGCGCAGCACAAGCGCGGCAAGCTCACCGCGCGCGAGCGGCTCGAGCTCCTGCTCGACGACGGCTCCTTCGAGGAGTTCGACATGTATGTCGAGCACCGCTGCATCGATTTCGGCATGGAAAAGACCCGCGTGCCGGGCGACGGCGTGGTCACCGGCTGGGGCACGATCAACGGCCGCGTCACCTACGTGTTCGCCAAGGATTTCACCGTGTTCGGCGGCTCGCTGTCGGAGGCGCACGCCAACAAGATGATCAAGATCCAGGACATGGCGATCAAGAATCGCGCGCCGATCATCGGCCTGTTCGACGCGGGCGGGGCGCGCATCCAGGAAGGCGTGGCCGCGCTCGGCGGCTACGGCGAGGTGTTCCTGCGCAATGTGCTCGCTTCCGGCGTCATTCCGCAGATTTCCGTGATCATGGGCCCGTGCGCGGGCGGCGACGTCTATTCGCCGGCCATGACCGACTTCATCTTCATGGTGAAGGACACGAGCTACATGTTCGTCACCGGCCCCGACGTGGTGAAGACGGTGACCAAGGAGGAGGTGACGGCCGAGCAGCTCGGCGGCGCCATCGTGCACACCACCAAGTCCTCGATCGCCGACGCGGCCTACGACAACGACGTCGAGGCGCTGCTCCAGATGCGGCGGCTGATGGACTTTCTGCCGGCCAACAATTTCTCGGGCGTGCCCGAGATGCCGACGCGCGACCCGTGGGACCGCGAAGAGCCGTCGCTCGACACGCTGATCCCCGACAACCCGAACAAGCCCTACGACATCAAGGAGCTGATCCATAAGGTCGTCGATGAGGGCGACTTCTTCGAGATCCAGGAGACCTTCGCGCGCAACATCGTGATCGGCTTCGCCCGCATCGAGGGGCGCACCGTGGGCGTCGTCGCCAATCAGCCCATGGTGCTCGCCGGCGTCCTCGATTCCGACGCCTCGCGCAAAGCGGCGCGCTTCGTGCGCTTCTGCGACTGCTTCAACATCCCGCTCGTCACCTTCGTCGACGTGCCGGGCTTCCTGCCGGGCACGGCGCAGGAATATGGCGGGCTGATCAAGCACGGCGCCAAGCTCCTGTTCGCCTTCACCGAGGCGACCGTGCCGAAGGTCACCGTGATCACGCGCAAAGCCTATGGCGGCGCCTACGACGTCATGAGCTCGAAGCATATCAGGGGCGACATCAACTATGCCTGGCCGACCGCCGAGATCGCGGTGATGGGAGCCAAGGGCGCCGTCGAAATCCTCTATCGCGCCGAGCTATCGGACCCCGCCAAGATCAAGAAGCGAATCGACGAATATCAGGCGCGCTTCGCCAATCCGTTCGTCGCGGCCGAGCGCGGCTATATCGACGAGGTGATCTTGCCGCATTCGACGCGGCGCCGCGTCGCGCGCGCGCTCCAGATGCTGCGCAACAAGCGCGTCGAGAACCCGTGGAAGAAGCACGACAACATCCCGCTGTAGGTGCACGACGAGTCGTTAGTTACAGACCACTTACAGTTTCAGCATCAATAGCGGGCCAGATGCTCGTCGCTAATTTGTAAAGTGCGTCTGCACGAGTCAGGACGTTATGCTCATTCCAATCGGTATTTTTCTCATCTGTGATCTCGAGATTGAGAGCGAGAAGGCTTTTCTTAAGCCATTGCCTCTTTTGGGGGAAAGCACTGTTCGACGCGGCGGAATTGCCTGGAACGGTTATCAGCGTTAGATTTCCAAGTGTATGAAGTACAGATTGGCGCTGTGCAATAAGCGACAACATTTTCTCGTCGGCGCCGGTTACCAGGTCGGACGGAGCCTTTCTCCCGTCAGACAAAGTCCAATGCTCGCTCCAACGCTGTGGGATTATATGCTCAATGGACATTCCCGTTGGTCGCGGCGTTCCAACTGAAAATTTATTCCTTGTCTTAAGTTCGAGCTCCCAAAGAATGTCAGTGAGGCGCTCCTTCTTAAGGATCAGTTGGTAAGCGGGATTGGACCGAATGGCGGTTCGAAATTCTTCATCAGCGGGATAACGAACGGCTGGGCCTGTTTGTCCTGCGAAGGCGTTAGCAAAAGACGCCCGGGATACTCCTTCCTTTAGGAAGACTCCCACCACCCTTTGGAACGTCTTATTGAGGTTTTTTGCCGTGAGCCCGCATATCGCGCGTCGCACAAGATAAGAGTATATCAACCGATAGAGCGCTGCTTTTTCGGCGTCGTCCACATTTGCTCTTTCAATATTGAAAATTAGCGGATAGGCAGTCGCGACCTCCCAAACCGCCAGCTTAGTACCCAGGCGTGTTATTGCGGAATCAGAACCTCCGTTTTCGAGAAGTTCATAAGCGGGAGTAAACTGAAGCAATGCATCAAGTTCTTCCTCGACAGTCGTGAAACGTGGCTTACCTTTCGGTCTCGAAAATGCGCGGTATTCCGCATAGAGTTCGCGAAGCGAAACTTCCTTACCGGTTTGTGCCGTGAGCGCGTGGCTAAGGAAATGATCGATTCTCGGGCGACGAGGCTTTGCCCTAGGAGAGTCGCTTTTCCAGAAGCGCCCTTGCAGAGGCCGCCACTTCGTCTCGAAAAGCTCCTGCGAAGATTCTCCTTGGGCTTCGGCGCGATGAAAGATGTTATTTCGCACAAGGTCCATCGCGAGCAGTGGCTCGGCCTTGCTGTTCAACGTTTCGAAAATCACTTGAGCGTCGTCATTTTCATCGAGCGTGATTACCACCAGTTTCAGGTGGTTAAGCAGTGCCTCAAGGAGTGCCTGAAGGCGCCTTCGACGCGTCGCCTCATCGTCTGCTTCGGTAGGTCTTTCTTCGTCCGCGTCATAAACGCCAAACCGCGAATAATCGTCGATCTTCTCCATGAAGAAGGCGAGCGCTTTAATCGTAAGGGGTGCTGTTGAGACTCGCAGTGTACCTTTCTTGTAGAATGCGCTCGCGTACTTCTTTTGCACACTCTGCCAGTTGCCCGACATGATGTCGTGAAACACCTTCTTGTCCTCGGGTGTTGGGACAAGTTTGAATTTGGCGTCCGCATCATGATCGCCCGTCATAGGGCGATTGAAGATATAATTTTGAACGCTGTCCGCGACATCAGGACAGTTCATGCGAATTGCTACTTCGCGAAGAGCGGCCAAAAACAATTGGAAGGTTGTGAGACGCTGTTGGCCGTCGACGACCTGAACCCGGGGAGTGGTGCCAACGACATACCCGTCGGCTCCAGGCGCGATAATCAATGCGCCCATATAGTGTTTGAACTTTGGTAGACCCTCGAGCGTCTCTTCAGACTTTGCAACAAGGTCATCCCAAAAGTCGTTCCAATATTTTTCGCTCCAAGAGTATTGCCGCTGATATATGGGAACCATGAACCGCTTTTGGTCGCTCAGCACTGAAATGACTGGATGGTCTTTGGCGTCCAACTTTTGTCTCCCCTAGCAAAAGAACTGCTACACAAAGTTGCCGCAGAGGCGCACTACAAGCAAGACACGTTTGAAGTGGGCTGAAGATATTACTCCCCTCTTGGCAGCATCCACCTGCCGCAAGTGGTTTTCCGCGCGCAAGAGTCGCGGGACAAATCTCCTCCCAACAAACGGTATCCCCCCGCGCGAAAACTTCACGGTAGACTCTGTATCACCTCGTCCATTTGAGGGGCGCCTCGCGAGGCGTTCGTGACGACGGGGCGAGGTGCGGCGCCCGCGGGTTCGTGCACGCGGCATGAGCACTCGGGCGGCACCGGAGCTCCCCCCGGACCCACTAAGAGGTTCTGCCAGGAGCTCGCTGAGAGTCCCCGACTTGATCGGGGATGAAGCGGGGCCCGCAGCCGACCAACGCCGCGATATGGCGCGCTGAGAGGCGCCCGCCGCACTTCCCGCAAGGAAGCGCGGACGCCGCCTCATGGGGGCGGTTCTTTGACATGACTTCGCGCGAAGACCGCGGCGAGGCGATGAAACTTGGGTCGGAGGAAGTTCTCGCTATTGCGCCACCGGCGCCGCAGGCGTGAGGAAGCGGTTGTAGATCCAGCCCGTGATCGAGGTCTTGGGATCGGTGACCTGGACCCAGTTCTTGTCCCGCGCGACAACCTTGAGTTTCACGCCCTTGTCGGCGACCTTGACCGTCTCGGACGACTGCCCGGCCTTGGCGTGCATGTCGACCGGGGCCTTGGTCACCATCCATTCCTCTTGCGCTTGCGGCTCCTCGCTTACGGGGCCGAGCCCGTAGCCGCCGTCATGCGGACGCGCCGGGTGCGGGGTGGGCGGCGAGGGAGCCGCCTCCGGAACCGCGATGGCGACGACCTTCACGGTGTTGACC
>NZ_DASRGO010000157.1:0-18255 GCF_035650995.1 Methyloceanibacter sp.
TCGCCGTCGCGCTTCACCACCACGTCCTTCACGTAGCGCGCCGGGATGATGTTGGCCGTCTTGATGTCGAGCTGCATGCCGTTCGAGTTCGGGTGCTTGATCATCACCTGGCCGGACCAGATCGGGTTAGCCTCGAGTGCGGGCGGGAACACCTTGACGATGGTCTTGCCGAGATCGACGTTCTCGGTATCGGGGTCCTTGGCCTGCATGGCGCCGCAGCCGCCCGAGGCCGCCACGAACTTGGTCGCCATGTGAAGCACCCCATCCTCGGTCTCGAGCACGGCGCGCACGTGGGAGAAATTGTCGATGCGCACGCGCGTCGAGAAGCTTCGCTCGCCGCCTTGGCCGGCCGCGGGCCCGAAGGCGATCTTGGCCACCATCGGATCGGGGTTCTTGTCGATGAACAGCGTGAGCGACGTGATCTTCTGCTTGACCTCCGGCGGCACGTGCACCGTGATCGGCACGAGCGCCGGGTCGTCGGCGGTATAGGGGGCATCGAGCGTCACCACCCCGTCCTCGGCGCTGATCGGCCGGTCGCCGAACGCCTGCTTTTTGAGGACGGCCCAGTCGTTGTCGTCGGCGAGCGCCGCAAGCGGCGACGCCGCAAGCGCGAGCGCGGCAACGCCGCAAGCCAGAGCGAGCTTCTTTAGCGCAAGCGTCATGGCACGATCTCCCGATGACTTTGCCCTATCATATCACTCCCATTCGAGCTCTGCGAAGGCCGCCGTGACGTTGCGGACGTGATAGTGGTCGAACAGCGTCCAGGCGTCTTTGTCCTCGAACCCCGCGGTTTTGACGGCGTCTTCGAGCGTTTTGCCCTCCTTGATGAGCCGCCTCACGTCGTTCGCAATATCCGCAAGATAGCGCTGCTCGGGATCGAAGGCTTGTGGCAGCTCCATCGCGTGCGGCCCGTGGCCCGGCACCACGCGGGCCGCGTTCCGCGTCTTGAGCTCGTCGATCAGGGCGAGCCAGCCCTTGATCGAGCCGTCGAGCGTCGGCACGTGCACCGAGAACAGAAGATCGCCGAGGAACAGCGTGTTGGTCGCGCTGTCGGTGATGATCAGGTCGTTGTCGGTGTGCGCGGTACGTTGCGGCTCGAGCACAAGGCTCCGGCCGCCGAGATCGAGCGTGATCTTGTCCTCGACCTTGAGCGAGGGGAGGATGATCTCGATGCCTTCGAAGGCCTGCGGCCCCAGCATCTCCTTGTTGATGGCGAGATAGCGCTCGGCCCGGCTCGCAAGCCCGCGCGCGAGTTTGTAATGGCCGACGAAGGTCGGCGCGTCCTGTTTGAACGCCGCATTGCCGAACACGTGGTCGGGATGCATGTGCGTGTTGATCACGTAGCGGATCGGCTTGTCGGTCGCCGCACGAATGGCGGCGAGAAGCTCGCGCCCCGCCACGCAACTTCCGAGCGTGTCGATCACCGCCACGCACTCAGTGCCGACGACGAAGCTCGCATTCGCCATGTCGCCGCGATTGTCTGGCGACTGTAGCTCATAGCGGCCCTGATGCACGAAGATGCCGGGCGCGATCTCGGTCACCTCCGCCGCATCGCCGGCGCGCGCGGGGAAAGCGCGGAAGAGGGGCGCCGCGGCGAGCATAAGCGCCGCGCGGAGAAAATCCTGACGCGTGATCAGCGTGCGGCCGCACATTCGAGGCTTTCCTCTTTCATCTCAATGGGCTCGCGCGAACCATTCAAGTCACGCATGCGGCAAAGTTGGGGCAGGGAACCCTCGCTTTTCCCTCGCGTTGACCCTTCATATCGCGCCGGTCTCCGGCGCAAACCAAGGAGAAAGGCGATGAAATATCTAATGACAGGCGCGGCGGCTCTGGGTGCCCTCGCTCTCGTCGCGATCTCTCCCGGCACTGCCGAGGCGCGCCACGGATGGTGGGGTGGCCCGAGCTTCAGCATCTATGTCGGACCGCGCTATCCCCATTATGGGTACTACAGTTACCGCTACCGCCACCATTACCACCCGTATGCCTACGGTTACGGGCCGAGGTGGAAATACCGGTATCGGGACCGGGATTGGGATTAGAGCAGAACGGCGTCGAACGGTAGGCCGTAGTCGCCATCCCAATCCGAAAGGGCCGGCCTCGCGCCGGCCCTTTTGGTTTTCATACTATTCGTATACGTTACGCGCGCGGGAATAGGGAGGGTGCTTGCATGCGGATTCTTCTTCTTTTGATCGTGATCATCGCCGTGCTTGTCGTGGTGCAGGCGCAACGGCACCATTGTAAGTACGACAGCACGTTGATCAATTGCGTGCTTGGCAAATCGGGGGGCGAAACACCGGCTCCGTCGACGGGTGGCGCTGAGACGCCAGCTCCGGCGCCCGAGGCCCCCGCTGCCCCGTCGACGCCGGCTCCGGCCCAATAGGTCCGAGGCCTCAGTCGCAAGAATGGGGTGATCCCGTCCGGTGCGTCCTGGTGGCGCGCCGGACCTTTCCGCTCGCGCAAATTTCAGGGCAAAGCCGCATGCGCTTCGGGCAATGGAGCGCCCCTCCCGTCGGGAAAAATGCGCCGCACCCGTACTCTGCGCGTCTGTCTTGCCATTGACAGCGAGAAGTTCCTCTGAGCTATCCTCTGGCGCCGCGAAAAACCGCGCCCCCCATCCGCTCATCCGGTCCGTCTTTGCATGACATCTTCGCGAAAATACGCCGAGATTGCCGCGGCGGCGCTTGGTAAAGTGCTGCCTCCGGGGACCGATCCCACAAGCGTAGCCGACATCGTCGAGAGTGTCTTGGCCGAGGCGTCGCGCGAGCATCGAGAAGAGGAGCGGCGGCACGTGGCCGAGGCGAAGGCCGCTGCCGAAGAGAAGCTTGCGCGGTTGCTCGATGCCTCTCCGGCCGTGATTTACAGCTTCGCGGCGAGCGGCGATTTCGCCCCGACCTTCGTCAGCGCCAATATCGAGCGCCTGTTCGGCTACAACCCGAGCGAATATCTGCACAACCCGAACTTCTGGCGCGCTCGCGTCCACCCCGATGACCTCGCACGAGTGGAGCAGGAGGTGGGGAACCTGTTCGCGACCGGGAGGCAAGCCATCGAATATCGCTTCCGCCGCAAGGACGGCTCCTATTGCTGGGTGAACGACGACCAGCATCTCATCCACGACGAGAAGGGCGAGCCGAAGGAGATCGTCGGCTCCTGGAGCGACATCACCGCGCGCAAAGCCGCCGAAGCCGCCGGGGACGAGGCGCGGAGGCGTCTCTCGCTTCTGCTCGAGACGGCGCCCTCGGTGATCTACTCGTTCAAGGCCAGGGACGATTACGCGCCGACCTTCATCAGCGAGAACATCAAGCGGCTGCTTGGCTATTGTCCCGCCGAATATCTGAAGGATCCATCCTTCTGGCGCGCTCGCGTCCACCCAGATGACATCGATCGGGTCGAGGCCGAGCTGGTCAAGGTCTTCGAGCAGGGCAAGAACACCTCGGAATACCGCTTCCGCAAGAAGGACGGCGAGTATCGCTGGGTCAGCGACGAGCAGCATCTCATCCGCGACGAGGGCGGCGAGCCCTTCGAGATCGTGGGCTCGTGGAGCGACGTGACCGACCGCAAGCGTGCCGAGGAGGCCGAGGACGCCGCCCGCGCGCGGCTGTCGACCTTGCTCGAGAGCGCGCCGTCGGTGATCTATTCGTTCAAGGCCAGGGACGATTACGCCCCGACTTTCGTCAGCGAGAATATCAAGCGGCTGCTCGGTTACTGCCCGGAGAAATATCTCGAGCACGCCGACTTCTGGCGTAACAACGTACATCCCGAAGACCTTGCCCAGGTCGAGGCCGAGCAGGCCAAGCTGTTCGAGAAGGGGCGCCACGCCGTCGAGTACCGCTTCCGCAAGAAGAACGGGACCTACATCTGGGTCAGCGATGATCAGTATCTCCTGCGCGACGAGAAGGGCGAGCCGGCCGAGATCGTCGGCTCGTGGAGCAACATCACCGCGCGCAAACAGGTCGAGCAGGAAAACAACGCTGCCCGCGCCCGCTTCGACCTGATGCTGCACTCCGCGCCGGCCGTGGTTTACAGCTTCGCCGCGACGGGTGACTTCTCGCCCACCTTCGTCAGCGAGAACATCAAGCGTGTGCTCGGCTACGAGCCCGACCAATATCTCAAGGACCCGGACTTCTGGCGCTCGCGCGTTCACCCCGATGATCTCGCCGAGGTCGAGGCGGCGCAGGCGAAGTTGTTCGAGCAAGACCGCCACATGGCGGAGTATCGCTTCCTCAAGGCCGACGGCTTCTATTGCTGGGTGAGCGACGAGCAGCACCTGGTGCGCGACCAGCACGGCCATCCGCTCGAGGTGATCGGCTCGTGGAGCGAAGTCACCGCGCGCAAGACGGCCGAGCAGGCGGCCTTGCAGCAGAGCGAGCAGCGCCTCACCGACGCCATCAGCTCGATCACCGAAGGCTTCGCGCTGTACGATTCGGAAGACCGGCTCGTGCTCGGCAATCACAAATATTACGAGCTGTTCGATTTCGGCGAGGGGCCCCCCAAGCCGGGCATGACCTTCGCGGAGATCATCGAGGGCGCCGTGGCCAACGGCTTGATCGAGGACGCGAGAGGGCGCGCCGAGGGCTGGGTCCGCCAGCGCCTCGACGAGCACCGCCACCCGGGCGAGCCTCTGCTTCAGCGGCGCTCCGACGGACGCTGGCTCCAGATCAGCGAGCGCCGCACCGAGGCGGGCGGCACCGTCGCCGTTTATAGCGACCTTACCGAGGTCAAGGAGAGCGAGCAGCGCGCGGCCGCCGCCAATCAGCTCATCCTCCAGAGCCTCCGTTATGCGAGCCGCATTCAGTCGGCAGTCCTTCCGGCCCGGCGTGAGCTTGACGCCGTGGCGGCCGATCATTTCCTCATCTGGGAGCCGCGCGACATCGTTGGCGGCGATTTCTTCTGGTTCCAGCCGATCGAACAGGGCTATGCCGTCATGGTCGGCGACTGCACCGGCCACGGCGTTCCCGGCGCCTTCATGACGCTGATCGCCTGGGGCCTTCTCGACCGCATGCTGCGCGCCGCCTCGAGCGACAAGCCGAGCGAAGTGCTGGCGGGTCTCCATCGCGGCGTACAGAGCCTGCTCGGCCAGAACGAGGAGGGCGGGGAAACCGACGACGGGCTCGAAGCCGGCGTCTGCTTCATCAAGCCTGACAAGCGCGAGATCAGCTTCGCCGGCGCGCGCTTCTCGTTGTGGCGGGCGAACCAGGACGGCGTCATCGAGATCAAGGGCGACCGCAAGGGCCTCGGCTACCGCCGCTATCCGCCCGCGACCACCTTCACCGACTTCACCTTCCCCTTCGACGACCGCGATGCCTTCTATTTGACCACCGACGGCCTGATCGACCAGATCGGCGGCCCGCGCGGGCGCTCCTTCGGCAAGCGGCGGTTCCAGGACATTCTGCTGCGAGCCCGCGGCGCCTCGATGCGCGAGCAGGAGATCCGGCTGCGCGAGGCGCTCGAGGCCTATCAAGGCGAGCAGCTCCGCCGGGACGATCTCACCGTCCTCGGCTTTGCCCCACATTCGTAGGAGACGCCGATGCTCGCAAGCCAACTGATGGACACGCGGGCGTTGCTCCATCGGCAGGGCGTGATCTTCGCCTATAGCGGCTACGTCACCGAGCCGGTCTTGAGCGGCGTCGGCGAGGCGCTCAAGCAGAAGCTCGCCATCGACGACGCCGACACCAAGACGCTGCGCAGCGTGTTCGCCGTGTTCGTCGAGCAGATGCAGAACATCATCCGCTATTCGGCCGAGCGGGCGCGCGCGAACCTGCCGCCTGCGGCCGACCAACGCGCGCTCATGGAGCTTCGCTACGGTATCCTCACCATAGGCAAGGAGGGCGACGACTATGTCGTGTGCGCGGGCAACCTCGTCGAGCGTTCCGACGTCGAGCGCCTGCGCGGCAAGCTCAGCCGCATCAGGGACATGAGCAAGGACGAGCTCAAGGCGCTCTACAAGGAGCAGCTCAGGGCCGAGCCGGAAGCCGGCAGCAAGGGCGCCGGGCTCGGCTTCATGGAGATCGCCCGGCGCGCATCGAAGCCGATCGAGTTCGATTTTGCCGACGTGGACGCCACCTATGCCTTTTTCGCCCTCAAGGCGAGCATCTGAGAGCCCGATCGATGCAGGACAAGATCGACATTGAAGCGACCTCCCGCACGCCGGCGGTCGCGTTCGACTTTGCCGCCAACCACCTTAGGATCAAGGGCGAGTCCTATCCGGAGGACGTGACAGAATTCTATGGCCCGGTGTTTACCGCGCTCGACGGCTATCTGGAGAAGCTCGGCGCCGGCAGCTGCCGCTTCGATTTCGAGCTCATCTACCTCAATTCGTCGAGCGCCAAGGCCATCATGATGCTGATGGACAAGCTCGAGGCGGCGGCCAAGAAAGGCGCCTCGATCGATGTCTATTGGTATTACGACAAGGAAGACGACACCATGCAGGAACTCGGCGAGGAGTTCGGCGAGGACCTCGAAAGCGCCAAGTTCCATCTCGAGAAGATGCCAGGCTGATGTCGTCGGACGATCTGTTCGCTGGCGAAGAGCGGGTGATCGCCGCGGCCCAGGCCCTTATCGACGACGGGCGTTTTGCCGATCGCGCCGACGCCAAGCTCTACGCCGAGCTGCTCAAGGATTATCAGAAGCTGTTCCGCACCACGCGCAGGCTGCTGCGCCTGAGCGATCGCAACGAGCAGCAGCTCAACGCCATGACCGCGGAGCAGCGCAAGGCGAACGAAATCATCGCCCAGAAGAACAAGGAGCTCGAGGCGCTGTCCAAGAAGCTCTCGAAATATCTGTCGCCGCAGATCTACCACTCGATCTTCACCGGCGCGCAGAACGTCGAGATCGCCTCCTCCCGCAAGAAGCTCACCATCTTCTTCTCCGACGTGGTCAATTTCACCGAGACCACCGACAAGCTCGAGTCCGAGGACCTCACCCAGCTTCTCAACCGCTATCTCACCGAGATGTCGAACATCGCGCTCGCGCACGGCGCCACCATCGACAAATATATCGGCGACGCCATCATGGTGTTCTTCGGCGATCCGGAATCGCGCGGAGTGAAGGAGGATGCGCGCGCCTGCGTGCGCATGGCGATCGCCATGCTGAAGCGCCTGCGCGAGCTCCAGTCCGAATGGCAGGAGCTCGGCGCCGAGAAGCCGTTCAAGGTGCGCATCGGCATCAACACCGGCTACGTCACGGTGGGCAATTTCGGCAGCCAGGACCGCATGGATTACACCATCATCGGCAGCACGGTGAATCTCACTGCCCGCCTTCAGTCCCATGCCGATATCGACGGCATCCTGCTCGGCCATGAGACCTATTCGCTGGTCAAGGACGAGGTCGCGGCCGAGGAGCACGCCCCGATCAAAGTGAAGGGGTTCGCCGAGCCGATCCGTTGCTACAAGGTGCTCGGACTCTATGATGACCTCGCCAATGAAGGTGCCGTGATCCGCGAGGAGACCGACGGATTCAAGCTGCTGCTCGACTTGAACAAGCGCGATAGGGCCGAGGCCATCAAGGCGCTCGAGTCGATCATCGCAAGGCTGAAAGAATGATCGCAAGGCCCGCGAAGGGCCACGACAAGAGACTGCCGGTGAAACAGCGCTACGCCGAGGAGTGTCAGGCCGAAGATGAGAAATTCCATGGAGTCCACGATCGTAAGCGCGATGTCTCCGGTTTGCCCTTACCGGAACCAGATGAGCGTAACGACTACGAACAGCGGCAAGAGGATCGCCCCCGACCACAGCATATAGCCGATAAAGCTCGGCATCTTGATACCGCGCTCCTCGCAGATCGAGCGCACCATGAAATTCGGCGCGTTACCGATATAGGTATTGGCGCCCATGAACACGGCTCCCGCCGAGATCGCGAGCAGGGTCGAGGCAAGCGGCCCCATCAGCGTCTTCGCATCGCCGCCGGCGAGATTGAAGAACGCAAGATAGGTCGGGGCGTTGTCGAGCACGCTCGACAGGATGCCGGTCAGCCAGAAATAGGCGGCATCGACCGGCCGCCCATCAGGGCCCGAGACGAACGCGAGCAGCGGGCCGAACGGTCCGGCGGCGCCGGCCTTCAGCATCGCCAGCACCGGGAACATGGTGATGAAGATGGCGGCGAACAGGATCGCCACCTCCTGCATCGGCCCCCAGGTGAAGGCGTTCTCGACGCGGATCGAGGATTTGGTGGTCCACCACGACAGCAGGCTCAAGGCGATCAGCACGAGATCGCGGGCAAGGCCTGCGACCGGCACGCCGAAGCCGAAGCCGGCGGGAACCTCGGCCTCGATCGGCCACGTTCCGCTGGCGAGTACGGTGAACGCGACCGCCATGAGATAGAGCACATTGTGCAATCCCTCGATGCGAAGTTCGCGCGGCGCCATTTTCCGCGCTCTTACCTCGGCATGCTCGCGGCTCCAGCGGAAGCGGTCGATGACATAGAACAGCGCGAGCAGGACCCCGCTCACGAACAGCATGGGTCCGAGCATCGCTCCGAGCGTCCAGAAGAAATCGACGCCCTTGAGGAAGCCGAGATAGAGGGGCGGGAAGGGCGTGAGCGAGCCGCCGATATTGGCGATCAGGAAAATGAAGAACACGAAGACATGGGCATTGTACCGCCGGTGATGATTGGCGCTGATCACCGGGCGGATCAGGAGCATCGAGGCCCCGGTCGTCCCGAACAGATTTGCCGACAGCGTACCGAAGGCGAGCAGCGCCGTATTGGTCGCGGGCGTGCCGACCAGATTGCCGCGGACCCTGATGCCTCCAGCCACCACGAACAGGGTGAACAGAAGGATGATGAAAGGCAGATAATCGAGGAGGAGGGTGTGTGCGACTTCGGCGGCGGACCTTCCGGCGCCGAAGGCCACCATGTACGGCACGAGCAAAGCGGCGATCCAGAGAACCGCGACTTTGCCGAAATGACGCTCCCAGAAATGCGGCAAGGCAAGCGGCAGAAGCGCGATGGAAAGGAGAAGCCCGGCGAAGGGAAGCCCCCAAAGGAGGCTCGAGCCTGCGCCGTCGAACGGTGCGGCGGCAAGAGTCGCTTGGGCGGAGCTCACGAGCCTCGCGGTCATGGCATAGGGAAATCGCCGATTTGCGGGCATGGGCGCAAGCGCGATCGGCAGGCCTGGGCACCAATTGCAGCGGAAAGAGGGGCCGCAGCTTAAGGCTAGGAGCGGTCGCGCTTATCGAACGGCAGGTCGTCGTTGGCCGGAAGCCGACGCGCGCTCTCGCGGAGCGCCTCTTTCAAGGAGATCGGCCGGCTGTAGCGCCGCAAGAGGTCGGTGAAGGCCTCGTCGGCGAGCTCGTCGAGGCTCTTGCCGCTGTCGCGCGCAAGCAGCACGAGCGCCTGCCAGATTTCCGGCCTGAACTCGATCAACTTGCGTTTGGCGTCGCTGCGGCGCTTGGGGACCAACATGGATCAAGCATAGCCGATTCGCCGCCGCCTTGCTCTAGCCGCTGCTCGGAGCGATCACGTTGAGCGCGCGCGGCCGCGAACGGTACCTGAGCGGGGTGTGCAGGAAGCGCACCTCGCCGTCGAGCGCGACCGGCAGCCGGCTCGCCTTTGCCCCGATCTCGGCCTCTTTCAGCCTGAACGTGTCGAGATCGCGCATCTGGTCGAGATGTCCGAAGCACAGCCGCCACACCATCAGCAGGAACTCGAGCGGACTGCGCGGCTTCACCACGTAAAGCCACAGCTCCCCGCGATCGAGATGCTGCCTCCGGCCGAGGTGGAAGAGCTCGGTCCTGTAGGCGTTGTTCCCGACGAAGACGCAAGGCGTCCGGTACGGGCGCTCGAAGCCTTGCGCGGAGATGCGCAGCTTCCGCCGCGGGAAATGCCGCATCATGCGGAAGAAGGCCGGGATCATCGCCATCCATTTGGCAAGCTTGTGCGTGGCCCTCCGCCGCTCGCGGTCGATCACCATGTAGGGGTAGATGCCGATCGAGGAGTTGTTGATGAAGCTGTGACCGTTGACCTCTGCGAGGTCCATCGCGCGGACATGGCCGTTGGCGATAACCCCCGCCGCCGCCTCGGCATTCAGCGGCAGCCCGAGGTCCTTGGCGAAATGGTTGAGCGTGCCGAAGGGCAGCACGCCGAGCGGCACGTCCGTGTCGGCGAGAACGCTGGCCACGGTTCTCACGCTGCCGTCCCCGCCGCCGACCACCACGGCGTCGATTTCCCCGCGCTTCGCCTGCTTGAGCGCCGTCTCGGCCGCTTGGCGCAAGTCCTCGCCGTCGACGAAGAGGATGCGAGCGGCCACGCCGTGATGGGCGAAGGCCGATGACAGCTCGCTGTCGATGTTCGCGGCAAGCTTCTGGCTGAAGGCGCCCGCGCCTGCATTCAAGAGGACCGCCACCCGCTTCACGGGGACGATCTGAGGACGGTCGAGGGCAGGGGCTTCCGCCATAGTCGCGAGTCTTCGCTTTTGAGTGCGGAACCCTATCAGCGCGAAGAACGATCAGAAAGTGCGCCGCCTGGCCTCACATTCGCTCGTCCGCGCCTAAGTTCGGCTCGAGATGAAAACGCGTGGCCCCGCCGAAACTCTGCCGCTTGACCGCAGGCACCGTGGTCCCGTTCTTGGCGCGCCTGAGCCAGCTTCTCACCGCGAGGTCGAGCACCTTTGGGCCGAGCCGCCCGAGGTCGAGATGGTAGACGATCCAGTAGAGCATGGGGACCATGCGCCCATAAACGGACAACGGGGCGCATGGGTTGCACGGGTTTTGGGGCGGATTTTCGGGGGAATCGTGACGAGAGGCGGGCGGGGGCGCTTCAGCCCTTCATCGCCTCCTCGATATAGAGCCTGCGGAAGGTGCGCGCGACCGGGCCCGGCCGGCCATCGCCGATCTTGTGACCGTCGATCTCCACGATCGGCAGCACGAAGGCCGACGCCGCCGACATGAACGCCTCGCGGGCGGAAAACGCCTCGGCCACGGTGAACGGACGCTCCTCAACTCTGACGCCTTCGCTCATGGCGAGGCTCAGCACGGCGCGCCGCGTGATCCCGGGCAGAATATGGTGCCCGAGCGGTTGGGTCCTGACCACGCCGTCGGCATCGAGGATGAAGGCGGTCGAGGAGGTTCCTTCGGTCACGACGCCATTTTCGACCATCCAGCCTTCATAGGCGCCCTTGAGCTTGGCCGCCTGCTTGCCCATGGCCTGGCCGAGCATCGACGTCGATTTGATGTCGCGCCGCTTCCAGCGGATGTCGGGAATGGTGATCACTTTCACCCCCGTCTCCGCATAGGGGTTGTCGATCAAAGGGCGGCTCTGGGTGAAGGCGACGACCGTCGGCGCGGCATTGTCGGGATAGGCGAAATCGCGGTCGGCGACCCCGCGCGTGATCTCGAGATAGACGATGCCCTCGTTGACCTCGTTCCGCGCGATCAGTTCCCAATGCAGCGCCCGGAGCGCGTCGTGGCTGAGAGGAGGGGTCAGCGCGATCTCCGCGAGCGAGCGGTCGAGCCGCGCAAGATGCGGCTCGAAATCGACGAGGCGCCCGTCGAGCACCGCGGTGACCTCGTAGACGGCATCGCCGAACAGGAAAGCGCGGTCGAACACCGAGACCTTGGCCTCCGTCTCGGGCACATAGCTGCCGTTCACATAGACGATGCGCGACATGGGTCAGGAGGAACGGCAATGAACCAAGGCGCAGCCGCTCCTAGCACGATGAGGAGGTAGGCTGGATCGCAAGGCCGGCCTCCTTGATGAGAGTGAGGTCATCCTCGGTGTCGTTGTTGGCGGTGGTGAGCAGCTTATCGCCGTAGAAGATCGAGTTGGCGCCGGCGAGGAAGCAGAGGATCTGCGCTTCGCGGGTAAGCGAGCGCCGCCCGGCCGACAGCCGCACATGGGAGAGCGGCATGAGGATGCGCGCCGTCGCCACCATGCGCACGAGATCAAGCGGATCGACCGGAGGGGCCTCTTGAAGCGGGGTTCCGCTCACTGGGACGAGCGCATTGATGGGAACGCTCTCCGGATGCGGATTGAGATTGGCAAGCGTCTGGAGAAGCCGCGCCCGGTCCTCGAGGCTCTCGCCCATGCCGATGATGCCGCCGCAGCAGACTTCGATGCCCGCCTCGCGCACGCAAGCGATGGTGTCGAGCCGGTCCTGATAGGTCCGCGTGGTGATGATGTTGCCGTAGAATTCGGGCGAGGTGTCGAGATTGTGGTTGTAGGCGGTGAGCCCCGCCTCGGCGAGCCGCTCGGCCTGGGAGCGGTTCAGCATGCCGAGAGTGACGCAAGCCTCCATGTCGAGCGCGCGCACGCCTCTCACCATGGCGAGAACGGCCTCGAAGGCCGGCCCGTCCTTCACCTCGCGCCAGGCCGCCCCCATGCAGAAGCGGCTCGCGCCCGCCTCCTTGGCGGCCCGCGCCTTGGCCAGTACGTCGTCGACGTCGAGCATGGTCTCGCGCTTGAGCCCCGTCTCCTTGGCGTAATGGGCCGATTGCGGGCAATATTTGCAGTCCTCGGGGCAGGCGCCGGTCTTGATCGACAGCAGGCTCGCAAGCTGCACCTCGCCGTCCGGGTGGTGGCGCCGATGCACCGCCCGTGCCCGATCGATCAGATCGAGCAGGGGGAGGGTGAGGAGGGAAAGAACGTCTTCGGCCTCCCAGTCATGACGCAGCTCATGCGCCGATTTCGGCTCAATCGGGCCCTTAGCCCGGCCGGCCTTGCCATTGATGGGATTCACGCTTTCGATGATGTCCGTCACGGTCTTGAGCGTTCTGATTGCTGCTGATTTCCGACCCCGCTAATACAGGATGATGCCGGGAAGCGAAAGCAGGTACCAGGCCTTTCTCGAAGGCCTCGCGCGCGAGAGCTTGCGGCGCAAGCTGACCGAGGTCAGCCCCGTCGATGCGCGCACCATCCGCGTGGAAGGCCACGACTACGTCAATCTCGCGAGCAACGACTATCTCGCGCTCCGCTTCCACCGGGAGCTGATCGAACGGGCGCGGGAATGGGCTGAGCGCTACGGAGTGGGCTCGGGCGCCTCGCGCCTCGTCACCGGCAATGTCGACCTCTTCGCCCGGATCGAAGCGAAGGTCGCCAAGCTCAAGGGGAAGCCATCGGCGCTCGTGATGGCTTCAGGCTTCCAGGCCAATGCCGCGATCCTCGCCGCCCTCTTCGACCGCACTGTGCTTGGCGCCGAACCGCTTGTGTTTGCCGACCGGCTCAATCACGCGAGCATGCATTTCGGCTGCAAGGCGGCCGGCATTCGCGAGCACCGCTACCGCCATGGCGATGCCGCCCATCTCACCGAGCTTCTGAATCAAAATCAACACGATAACAGGCCGAAATTCATCCTGACCGAGAGCGTCTTCTCCATGCACGGCGACGTGGCGCCGCTCACAGAGATTGCGCGTCTCGCGCGCGCGTATGACGCCTGCCTCATCGTCGATGATGCGCATGCGACCGGCATATTGGGCGAGGGGGGACGTGGGCTCTCGGACGGGGCCGACATTGTCATCGGCACCTTCTCCAAGGCGCTCGGGAGCTTCGGCGCCTATGTTGCCGGGTCGGCCACGCTCCGCGACTATTTGATCAATCGCTGCAGCGGGCTGATCTACTCGACCGCGCTGCCGCCGCCCGTCCTTGGCGCGATCGACGCGGCGCTCGACCTGATTCCTTCCATGGATGCCGACCGCATCCATGTGGCGCGGCTCGCTGCCCGCTTCAGAGCGGGCGCCCACGCGCTCGGTTATGACACCGGCGCCTCGGCCACGCAGATCGTGCCGGTGATCGCAGGTGCACCGGAAGCCGCGCTGCAACTCGGCGAGCGGCTGCGCGGGGCGGGCTTCTGGGCGACCGCGATCAGGCCGCCGACGGTGCCGAAGGGCACGGCGCGGGTGCGGCTCGCCTTCACCGTGGCCCACAGCGAAAGCGACGTCGATCGCCTCCTCGAGGTTATGGCCGATGCGGCGTCGCCGGCCCTTGCGACGGCCCCCGCGCGAGCGCACCCTGCCTGATCGATGCATTTCGTCCTTGTTCACGGCTGGGGCTTCCATGCCGGCATCTTCGCCGACCTCTTTCCCCATCTTCAGGGAGCCGAGGTCACCCTGATCGACCTCGGCTTCGTTGGCGGAGGTCCGAAAGGAGCAAGCGACTGGCCGGACGACGCGGTCGCCGTCGGGCACTCGCTCGGTCTATTGTGGCTGCTCGAACAGGCCTTCGGCCGCTATAAGGGCCTCGTCAGCATCCAGGGCTTCGACTGCTTCTCTTGCCATGTGGCGCCCTCCAGACTCGCCGCGCTCAAGAGGGGGATCGAGCGGGAGCCGGGCGGCACGCTTAAGGCCTTCTGGCGCTCCTGTGGGGCCGCAGGGTTTGCCTTGCCCGAGGCGTTGAATGCGAAGAGGCTCGACGAAGGTTTGGATTGGCTTATGACATGGGACGCACGGAAGGCGAGGGAGGCGCTGACTTGCCCGGTCCTCGCGCTTGCCTCGCGCGACGACGTCATCGTGCCGCCTTCCATGAGCGAGGCAATCTGGGGAGAAGAGATTGTCTGGTCGCCGGATGGCGGCCACGTCCTGCCGTTGAGGCACCCTGAATGGTGCGCGCGCCATGTCCTTGAATTCGCCCATGCTCTCCCGTCGTAGCGCCGAGGTCGCGGCAGGCTTTTCCGCGCATGCCGAAAGCTATGAGCGTCATGCCGGCCTGCAGAAGGCGGTCGCCGCGCGGCTGGCGTCCTTCCTCCCGCCGCTCGACCGGCCAAGGGTGCTCGAGCTCGGCTGCGGCACGGGGCTGTTCAGCCGTCACCTGATCGAGCGCTACCCGGGCGCGGATTTTGTCCTGACCGATGCCTCTCCCGCGATGATCTCCGAATGTCGCCGGAACCTCGCCGGTTTGGACGAGGCCCAAATCGAATTTGCCGTCATGGATGCGAGCCGCCCGGCGGCCTTGGGGCATTTCGACCTGATAGCAACCAGCATGACGCTCCACTGGCTTTCCGAACAGAGGGCAAGCCTCGAGCGCCTGCGCCATCTGCTTGCGCCCTCCGGCGTCCTGCTCTATGCGGCGCTCGGGCCTGAGAGCTTCGCCGATTGGCACGCGGTCCTCGGCCGGCTCGGGCTCCCGAGCGGCACGGTGCCAATCGAGCCGCTACCCGGTGTCGTCGGGGAAGAGCATCTCGCTCCCGACCTGACCGCGCTCGATTTTCTCCGCCGCATGAAATCGGTGGGCGGTCTCACCCCGCGCGAAGGCTATCGGCCTCTTGCGCCCGGCGCGCTTCGCCGCGCCATCCGCGCCGCCGATGCCCTTCGGCGCCCCGTCACCTGGCACATCGTCTACGGCCGCCTTGAACCTTAATCACGTCATCGCCGGGCTTGACCCGGCGATCCACGGCCATTTGCCGCGGAGCTGGTTGCCCTGGATGCCCGGTTCAAGGCCGGGCATGACGGAGTTTTCGCTAGCCGAGCGTATCGAGGCCTTGGATCAGCCCGGCGTAGGCTCTGGAGAGCTCCTCGTCGGTGATGCAATAGGGCGGCATGAGGTAGAGGGTCGAGCCGAGCGGCCTGATATTGAGTCCGTGCGCGAGATACCAGTCGCGGAGCGCCCGGCTCTGCGCCGACTGATAGCCGCCGTTCGTGGACTTCACATCGAAAGCGAGGATCGAGCCAATAATGCGCGGGCGCGCCACGTCCTCGCGCGCGGCAAGCTCCGAGAGCGCGGCCCGGTGCCGCCCATTGATGCGGGCGATGCGCTCGAGCGTCTTCTCCTCCTCGAACAGCGCAAGCGAGGCGAGCCCGACCGCGCAGGCGAGCGGGTTCGCGGTGAAGGAATGGCCGTGAGGCAGCGCGCGTTCGAAGCTCTCGCCGAGAAAGGCCTCGAACACCGCCTCGCGCGCGACCGTCATCGCGAGAGGCACGTAGCCCGCGGTCAGGCCCTTCGACAGGCAGACGAGGTCGGGCACCACACCGGGCTGCTCCATGGCGAACATCGTGCCCGTGCGCCCGAAGCCGGTCGCCACCTCGTCGAAGATGACGAGCACGCCGGCTTTGCGCGCGATCGCGACAAGCCGCTTGAGGAAGCTCGGGCGGCAGAGGCGCATTCCGCCCGCGCCTTGCAGCAGAGGCTCGATGATGAGCGCGGCGATGGTCTGGCCGCGGTCTGACAGAAGCGCCTCGAAGGCCGAGAGCGCGCCCGCCTCGCGCTCGTCGGCGGCATCGTCGCCCTCGAAGGTGGAGGGGTAGGGCAGCACATAGACCTGGCACATCAGGTCTCGGAACGGGGTGAAGAACTGCGAGCCGCGCCCGAGCGACATGGCGCCGAGTGTGTCGCCGTGATAGCCGCCGTCGAAACCTACCAAGACGCGGCGCCGCGGCTCGCCGACATTGATCCAATATTGGTAGGCGATCTTGAGCGCGACCTCGACCGAGGTCGAGCCGTCGTCGGAGAAGAACACGCGCGAGAGATCGCCGGGCAGCCGTTCGGTGATCGCGGTGGCGAGATCGGCGGCGGGCTGGTGCGTGAAGCCGGCGAACATCACGTGCTCGAACTGAGCCGCTTGGCTCGCGAGCGCCGCGTTGATCTTGGGGTGGGAGTGCCCGTGCGTGCACGTCCACCACGAGGAGACGAGGTCGAGGATCTCCTTACCCTCGGCGTCGAACAGGGACGCGCCTTTGGCGCGGGTAATCACGATCGGGTCGCCCTCGGTGCCGTGCTGGGTGAAGGGGTGCCAGACATGGCGCTTATCGCGCGCCAGCACCTCGGTCGCCAGGGCTTCGCTCTGCCTCGGTTTCGGACCGTCGTTCATGACCGTGCGAGCTTTATGAGGTCGAGCTCGGGCTCGATAGCCTGGAGCGTGGACCGGTTCACCTCGTCGAGCCACGGGATTTCCGCGATCACCGCGACCTTGCCGTAGCGTTCGATGGCGGCGCGGTTGTGCGGCGTCTCGGGTCCGTTGATGACCACGCCCGCAAGCGCAAGCCCGCGCCGCCTTATCGATTCGAGCGAGAGCAGTGTGTGGTTGATGGTGCCGAGCGTCGAGCGCGCGACGAGGATGACCGGCAGATGGAGGTCGATCGCAAGATCGGCCATATAGGCCTCATTGTTGAGGGGCACCAGGAGCCCGCCCGCGCCCTCGGCCACGAGGGGCCGGTCGGTCGAAGGAGGAACGAGTTTCGCCATCTGGATTTCGATTCCGGCGCGCCGGGCCGCCTCGTGCGGCGCAATCGCCTCTTCGAGCACATAGGCCTCGGGCAAGATGCGTTCGGGCGGAATCTCGGCGAGACGCCGCACCGTTGCCGAATCCGTCTCGGGGTCAACGCCGGCCTGGACCGGCTTCCAGTAGTTCGCGTCGAGATGCGTCATCAGCCAGGCAGAGACGAGCGTCTTGCCCACATCGGTGTCCGTCCCGGTGATGAAAAAACCTTCCACGCCTTGCTTCCTCCTGGCCTTTCAGCGCCGGGCGGACTGTATAGAGCCCGATCCTTCGAGGCAAAGGGGATGGACGGAGCAAGGGCTTTCGGGCGACAAATCGCCCGCCCATGATGTCCCGCGCCCGGCTTCTCTTCCCGATTGCGCTTCTCTGCCTTTGCCTCGGCGCCGTTCCGGCCGGGGCCAAGACGCTGCGCATGGCCTACGACTCCGACCCGACCTCGCTCGATCCGCACGAGCAGCTCTCGGGTGCGACCCTCCAGATGTCGCACCTCCTGTTCGATCCTCTCGTCCGTTTCAAGCAGGACCTCACCGTCGAGCCGCGGCTCGCCAAGAGCTGGGAGAAAATCGACGAGCGCACCACGCGGTTCCACCTGCGCGAAGGAGTGAAATTCCAGTCTGGCCGCACGCTCAGCGCGGAGGACGTGGTGTGGACCGTCAACCGCCTGAAACAAAGCCCAGACTTCAAGGCGCTGTTCGAGCCGTTCGAAGGAGCGAGGGTGATAGACGGCCTCACCGTCGATCTCATCACCAAGGGGCCGTACCCGCTCGTGATGAATCTCGCCACCTACATCTTCCCCATGGACCGGATCTTCTATTCAGGTACCGACGAGAAGGGCCGCCCCAAGGACGCCATCGTCAAATCGGGCTCCTCCTTCGCCTCGATGCATGCGAGCGGGACGGGGCCGTTCATCGTCACCGAGCGCGAGCCGGGCGTCCGCCTGGTCATGAAGCGCTTCGCCGACTACTGGGACAAGTCCTCGGCCGGCAACGTGGACGAGATCGTGTTCACGCCCATCAAGGAGCCGGCCACCCGCGTGGCGGCGCTGCTCGCCGGCGACGTCGATTTCATCGCGCCGGTGCCGCCGACCGATTTCGCCCGCATCGGGGCCGATCCCTGTTGCA
>NZ_DASRGO010000158.1:0-9321 GCF_035650995.1 Methyloceanibacter sp.
CGGCTTTTCCGGGGACAAGGCCAATCTCGCCGTGCGCCAGCTCTCGGGCGGCGAGCGGGCGAGACTGTCGCTCGCGCTGATCACGCGCAACGCGCCGCACATCCTCATCCTCGACGAGCCCACCAACCATCTCGACATCGATGCGCGCGATGCTCTGGTCGAGGCCTTGACCGCGTTCGGCGGCGCGGTGGTCGTGGTCAGTCACGATCGCCATCTGCTCGAGCTGATCGCCGACCGGCTCGTGCTGGTCGAGAACGGCACGGCCAAGGCGTTTGACGGCAGTCTCGACGACTATCGCGACAAGGTGCTCGGAGGCGCCGGCGACAACGGCGCAGAGCAATCTGCCAAGGAAGCGGTGCAGGCGGAGCGGAAGGCGGCGCGCGAGCGGGCGGTGGCGGCGCACGAGCGCGCCAAGGCGGCGCGCAAGATCGCGCGAGACGCCGAGGCCGAGCTCAACTTGCTGTGGCGGCGCCGGGACGAGATCGATGCCGAACTCGCATCGCCAAAGCGAAACGGCGGCGCTCAGGTCGCCGAGCTGATGAAGGCGAGGGCCGAGATCGAGCGCAAGCTCGCGGCCGCCGAGCAACGCTGGGTCGAGGCGAGCGAGGCCGCCGATCTCTTGGCCGAGACCCGGGGATAAGGCCGAGGGGAAGCCCGCCTTCTGGCCGGGCCTCGTGGCGCTCAATTCCCGCTATTGGCGGGCATTTCGCCGCCTATTTCGGCGCAAGCGCGTACATTTCCTCGACGTGTTCCCAGTTGATGAGGTTGTCGAACCAGGCCTCGAGGTATTTCGGCCGCTCGTTGCGGTAGTCGATGTAGTAGGAGTGCTCCCACACGTCGACGCCAAGCAGCGGCCAGCCGCCGTGAATGAGCGGGTTCTCGCCGTTCGGCGTCTTCATCACGCTCAGCTTGCCGTCCTTGAGGGCGAGCCACGCCCAGCCTGAGCCGAACTGGGTCTTGCCCGCCTCGATGAAGTCGGCGCGGAACTTGTCGAAGCCGCCGAGATCGCGGTCGATCATGGCAAGCACGGCGCCCGGCACCTTCTTGCC
This sequence comes from Methyloceanibacter sp., assembly GCF_035650995.1. Lineage (GTDB taxonomy): Bacteria > Pseudomonadota > Alphaproteobacteria > Rhizobiales > Methyloligellaceae > Methyloceanibacter. Next base: position 1,050 of record NZ_DASRGO010000158.1, read on the forward strand.
GCCGCCGCCCTTCTTCATCCAGGGCCAGAAGTGAATGTGGTTGAAGTCCTGGCCGGCGTTGTTGAACACGCCGGGATTCTTGCCGTAGCTCGCCTTGACGATATCTTCGAGAGACTTGCCCTCGAAGCCCGAGCCCGGCAGCAGCTTGTTGAGATTGTCGACATAAGCCTTGTGGTGCTTGTCGTGATGATATTGCAGCGTCTCGGCCGACATGTAGGGCTGAAGCGCGTCATAGGCATAGGGAAGCGGGGGGAGTTCGAAGGCCACGGGCGTTGCTCCAGAGTTTGAGGGGATGACCGAAAAATTCCGCCGAAAGCTAATGGTTCCGGGGAAGCGAGGCAAGCCGCGGCCTGCTTGCCCCATCGCCGCATGGCCGAAAAAAGGGTGGGCGCGGAGCCCCTGAACTCCGCGCCCGGTGCCGAGGAAGGTTCGCTAATGTCAGTGCAGGGATCTGACGCTTCGGATGGTGGCGAACTGCGCCTGAACGGCACATGAACCGGTCGTGCAGTTTCGCGTCAGGAAGGGGGCCGCTGCAAAACTGGATTCGGTCAATTCAACTGCGGGCGAGCGCCTCTTCGGCGTCGGACCGGATGCGCTTCACCATGGCCATGAGACCGTTCGAGCGCTGCGGCGTCAAATGCTCGGTGAGGTGAAGCTTGCCAAGCGCGCCGGTGGCGTCGACCGCCAGGATCTCCCTTGCCGTCCTTTCCGAGTAAAGGGCGAAGAGAATCGCGATCAGTCCCCTGACGATATGGGCGTCGCTGTCGCCGACGAAGCTCAAGCGCGGATTGCCCCCGTCGGGATGAACGGTCGTCGAAAGCCAGACCTGGCTTACGCAACCTTGCACCTTGTTGGCGGGAGAGCGCTCCTCGTCAGGAAGCGGCTTGAGCCTCTTGCCCAGCTCGATCACGTAGCGATAGCGGTCCTCCCAATCGTCGAGCAGCTCGAAATCGGCGAGGATCTCATCGTATCCGGTTGATCGCAGTGTTTCGTTCATCGTGTCCATAAAAGAAATATAGGCACGAATTGCAGGGGCTCACGAAAAAAATAGGGGGGCGCGCAGTTCGGGAGGGAAAGGGCATAACCTTCCCAAGTGCGCGCCCCCTTGGCAGGCGGGGGACTGCCAATAGAACTCGTTGCCTGCCGCTTGCTTGCGCTGCGGTCAAGCCGTCTCTAGTTACGTTCCGGCGCCGTCCGGGCCGCCCCAAGCCGCTTCGCGATCCTCGGGATTGAGCGTGTCTTGCGAGGCGCCGTTATCCCAGCTTGCCGGCGCGATCGGGGCCGAAGCAGGTTCAGTGGAAGCGGACTCGTCCGACGCCGGTTCGTCCCAGGCCGAGTCGCCCGAGGCCGTTCCGCCGCCGGTCTGCTCGCTGATAAAGCCCATCAGCATGCGGGCGCCGAACTCAGCCTTGTGGACGAGCACCTGAAAAGCGTCGCGGCCCGTGGTGCAGGTGTCGGGATTGCGGTCGCAGAAGGTGGCGAGATCCCTCACCGTCGCCTCGGCCGTGCCGTACACCTTGTTGCGCTGATCCTCGTCCGTTGGAAGGAGCAGGACGATGATCGTCAGCCAAAAGGCTGCCCTTATCAGAAACATCATGGCTATGCCCTCTCTGTTTGAGAACCTTGCGGCTTGGCGCCGCTATCATTCCTCCGCAGAGCGCGACCATAGCGCACAGAAAATAAGGGAGCTTCACTGCAATCGATAAAATTCGAAACAAAATTTGCATCGATATTGAGGCAACGCAGAGGCTCATCCAAAGATAAGCTTTCCCGTCTTGGAGGCTTATTGCTCGCGACTAGGCTTAAGTTTTCGATAAAGTCTAGTCGATGCCGATAATTCGTCGGGCACCCGGTTGAAATTCCGGCGCTGCATCTACCGAAGGACTCGCGAGCCGCAGGTCGGCAAGGCGCGAGCACAAAGCAAATCCGCTCTCGCCGCCGGGCTCGCCAAGAAATTTCACCGGCGCGCTGAAGCTCGGCGCGAGCGGCGAACAAGTGAAGGACGCTACCTGCATGATTGGGGGAAAGCCGCGGCACCCCATTTTAAGCTTCCTTAAGCGCGGGTGCCAATAATCCGGAGCCAAGGCCATTGGGGACGCGAGCGGCTTACCCGCTCCGAGATGTGTGTGTTCGGTAACGAGAGTGTCCGCGGGCTCGCCGCCTATTTCGGCTCGCTCGTCAACGTGTCGGCTCGCGGCGATGACCTTACGGCGGCGCGCCATCAGTCTTTCATCGCATCGCACCTCCTTGGCGGACTGCTCGCGCTCTGCGCGTTCCCCGTCTATCTCGTGATCAACGGCAAACCGTCACTGCTCGGCGCAGTGGCCTTCCTCTGGCTGCTCTCGCCGATCGGAATCGCGGTCTTCCTGTCGCGCACCGGCAAGTTCGCCGCAGCGCACCTAGCCTCGGCCGCCAATTTCGCAGGCCTCGTCACCTACGTCGCGTGGCTCACCGGGGGGTTGGGTTCGTGGGTCATCCCCTGGATGGTGGCCGTGCCGCTCGAAGCGGCACTGGCCGACGACCGCCGCATCGTGGCGTGGGCCGCGGGCGCCGCGGGGCTCGGGCTCGCCATTCTCGCCGTCGTCCAGTCGCAGAACCTCTACATGCCGGCCGAGACGCTACCGTTCTCGGCGCTGTCGCTGTCGCTGATCGGCGTCATGACCGCGACCGGGTACGCCGCCGGCCTCGCCGTGATGGTTCAGCTCGTGCACAAACAGAGCGAGAACGCGGTCCGTTGCGGCGAAGAGCGCTACCGGCTTCTCGCGGAGAACGCCACCGACATGATCACGCGGCACGACGAGAGAGGCCGCGTCGTGTTCGCCTCGCACGCGGCGCAATCCCTGTTCGGAGAGCCGGTGCAGAAGATCTTGGGAGACGGGTTGTTCGAGCGCGTGCACGTCGCCGACCGGCCGGCTTATCTCACCGCGCTTTCGCGCGCGCTCGCCGACAACGAAGCCATTGCCGTCGAATTCAGGGTGCGCCGCGCCGGGCGCGGCGAAGCGGCGCGCTACGTTTTCGTCGAGATGCGCTGCCGGCCGCTGCCGGCGTCTGACGCGGCGCACGAGCGTGCCGGCATCGTCGCGGTGACCCGGGACATCTCCGAGCGCAAGGCGCAGGAAGCCGAGCTGCTCAAGACGCGCGACGAGGCCGAGAGCGCGAGCCGCGCCAAATCGCAGTTCCTGGCCAATATGAGCCACGAGCTCAGGACCCCGCTCAACGCGGTGATCGGCTTTTCCGAGATCCTGAACCGCGAGCTGTTCGGTGCTCTCGGGGAGGAGCGTTACCGCGACTACGCCCGTCTCATTCACGAGAGCGGCGAGCACCTGCTTCACATGGTCAACGACATCCTCGACATGTCGAAGATCGAGGCCGGCAAGTTCAAGATCGTAAAGGAGCCGTTCAACGTCGGCGCGCTGGTCAAGTCCTGCTGCGATATCATGCGGCACACGGCGGAGCAGCGGTCGTTGTCGCTCATCGTCGATATCGAGCCGGGGATCCCGGAGCTCCCGGCCGACAAACGCGCCTGCAAACAGATGCTTCTCAACGTGATCTCCAACGCCATCAAATTCACCGATCCCGGAGGCTGGGTCAGAGTGTCGGCCAAGGTCGCCGGCCGCAACGTCGCGCTTTCGGTCGCCGACAACGGCATTGGCATCGCCGATGCCGATCTGCCCAAGCTCGGCAACCCCTTCGTGCAGGCGAACAATTCCTACGACCGGAGCTATGATGGTGCAGGACTTGGATTGTCGGTGGTGAAGGGTCTCGCCAAGCTCCATGGCGGTAAGCTCGAGCTTGTCAGCACGCTTGGGGCCGGAACGACCGCCACCATCGTTCTTCCCCTCGACGGCGCGAGCGAATCGGTCGAAGCGACGCTGCCGAAGGTCTCGGCAGCGTGACGGGGGCCGGCGCCTTGCGGGTTTCGCCCCCCGTTTAACTTCTCTTTAGCTTCAAACGCCAAGATGGTCGTTAACGGGGGCGATTTGGCCCTTCCGGCCGTTGGGAAATCTTGACCTTGCCGTGATCGATGGGCGTCCTCCTTACGCGTCTCGTCTTCTTGGCGTTTCTCGCCTTGACCGGGACCATCATCTACAACGCGCTTTACCTTCAGGACCAGCACGGTCCTACTGCGCTCTCGGCGTCCCAGCCGCCGAAGGTGATCGGTGCCCCGAGCACACCCTCCCTGCCTGCGCCATCGCCCGCGCGGTACGCCGCACCCGCCGTTCACCTCGACCCGACCGAGACACCAAAACTCCCGCCAGCAAGCACCGATCTGCCGCCAACGCCGCCACCCTCGGCTGATGCCGAGGTGCCTGAGCTTCTCATCAAAGCGGTTCAGCGTGAGCTTGGGACGCGCGGCTACGACGTGGGGCCGGCCGACGGCAAGCTCACGGACAAGACTCGCGCTGCAATCTCCGCCTACCAAGAGCGCGAGGGACTTCCCGTTACCGGCCAAGCCTCCGACGAGCTATTGCGTCACATTTTGCTCGGCGACAGCGTCGCGCCCGCCGCGGCCACGACCGGTTCGGTCGAGGCAAAGAACGATGCCGGCAGCGGGAAATCGAGTGGCGGGGACCCGTCGGTCAAGGCCGTGCAACAGGTTCTGGCCGATCTCGGTTATGCGCCGGGTCCGGTGGACGGGACCATGGGGGCTTCGACGACGCACGCCATCATCGCCTTCCAACACGACCGCAAGATTCGCGAGACCGGAAGGATCACGCCGGAGCTGTTGCGCGAGCTGAAGCGCGTCACCGGGCGCGACCTTGCCAAGACAGCCGCAACGCCCTGAGCGGACGCCTATATTCTCCCTATGCGGGTCAAAAGCGAAATCTGGATCAGGGCGTATCTCCGCCGCTGTCAGGCGGAAGGCGTTCCCGCCGTGGTGGTGCGGCGGGGGGACGAGGCGGCCGGCGCCATCTTCATCTGCGTCGATCGCCTCGACGGGAGCGTAGCCCTTTACGGACCGGCGCCGGCGGGGATCGAGGGCGGGGAAACCGAACGGCGCTGGGTCGCGTGCTTCAAGACGGCAACCGCGAGCGGTGCCGAAGTTTCGGCTTATCTTGCGCGGCAAAGCCGCTTCGATTCGGATCTCTGGATCATCGAGATCGAGGACAAACAGGGGCGTCACTTTCTCGGGGAGGACGCGATCATAGAGTGAGGCGAGCGCCTTATGCTTCGCGCGAGCGGTTAGGGCTTCGTTAACCTTACCTCGGCCTTAATGGATACGGGCAAAGCGTGTGCAACCGTCCTCGCATAGGCGCCAATGGCGCGAGCGAGCCGTGGAGACGACAATGGGGATCATCCTGGAATTCCGCCGTGGCGATGAGGCCGCAAGCAGGATCGTCAAACCCGAGTCCGGCTCGCTCGGCGAGATCATCATTTTTCCGGGCGTTCGTATCGAGCGGAGAGCTTCCAGCGAGACGCCGCGAGAAACGGGGGCTCCATCGCGCCGGCGCGCCCAGCGCGGACGCAAGAAATAGAATCCCGTCAGCTCGACTTCGTATAGGGGCCGCACGAGGTCGCCTTAAGCGCCTCGGCCGCGCGTGGAGCGCGGCTCGGCCCTTTGAGCGGGGCCCTGATCATGGCTACGCCTTCCGTGACCGGAGAATTCACCACGAGAATCTCATCGGACGTCTCCGGAGAATCGACGCTCGACTCCTCGACGGTCTGGTCGGGAGCGACGATGACGAACTGAACATCGCGCTTCTTCAGGTCGGCGCCGGCAACGGCGTAGAAATTGTCGCCTTCGTCCGAATAGAGTCCGAACAGCCAAAGATCGTCGGCGATGGTCGCGTTGAGCCGGACGGGCCCGTTGGAAAGATCGAATCGGCAAAAGGCATAGAGGACGTCAGGCGCCATCATCGGCATGGCCTGTTTTCCGGGCGAGGCGGGCGGCAGCACGATCATGGTGTTGGCCGGACCCAAGGTCGCGAGCCTGGCTTGAGCGTTCTTGGGAGCGAGAGCCGGCAAGGTCAGCACGGCCACGATATGGATAAGGCCGGCGAGCACGAGGCCGAGCACGATAAACAGTCCGGGAATCCTTATTCGCATGACAGCCGCTCAATCTCAGGCAGGCGTTCGTCGGGAACGAGTCCGATGCCGAGCGAATCGGTTTCGCGCGGCGAATAGATGCGCAGCATCAGCACGAGATGCCGGTAACCGTCGCCGGTGGGAAGCCAGTTCTCGGGGCGCGCCGTGCGTGCCAAGTGAACGCGGTAGGTGCCGTCGGCGTGGCGGAGCATCTCCTCGCTGTTGAACGAGTAACGTCCTGAAGGATTCTCGACCAGGCCGCCGTCATCGTCGTAAAGAGCGAGCGACCACCACCGCGAATTGATCGGCGACCCCACGATCAGATATTCGCATCCCGACGTCAGCGTGCGTCCGGCGCTGTCGGTCTTCGCAACGAAGTAGCGCGCCACGGTCGACGTCAGCGGTAGCCGGCCGCTTCTGGCGAGGTGGGCCCTGGTATAGGGGTCGGCCGTGGGATTGCCGAGCGCGTTCCAGCTTGCCCACGGACCGACCCTCGTGGTCGTGAGCGGCGAGCCCTCTTCGATCAAGTACCAGGCGGAGCCGATGCCGAGCAGGAGGGCCACGGCGAAAGTGCCGATGAAATAGGCGAGCGAGCGCATCGAATGGCCGCCTTCCTCGACCCACGGCTTGGCGCGGCGTGCGGCGAGGCCAAACGGCTGGTCGGGCAGGACGCTAGTCACGCGGTCGTCGCCTTTCGCTTACCCATGGCGTGCCTCCCGGCTAGTGCGGGGAGGGCGCGCCGCTGTCGCTGACGGTTGAAGGCGGGCCCTGCGGCGAACTCTGCTGGTCGGCGCTGGCCGTTGCGGGCGGCGGCGGCGGAGCACCGCCGCCGTCTGCGGCGGAGCCCGTGGCGGCGGCAACGGGCGCGGGCGCAGGGGTCGCCTCGGCATGGCCGGGCTTTTGATCGCTCGGGCTAAGACGGCGGGCGTCCTTGAGCAGGGTCGCGATCCGCTCGAGGACCTGCTTCGTTGCGAGCGACATGTCCTTGACATTTTCGGGCGCAGGCGGCGGTGCGGCCTCGGCGTTGGCCGCGGCATTCTGGGCCGCGGCGGCAGCAAGGCGTGCCTGTTCGGCCGCCTGAACCGGGTGCAGGGCGATGCCGGGAAGCTGAGGAATGTTGTCCGTGTCGTGGGCCGCGACCATGAACGCGTGCCAAGTCTGAGCCGGGAAGCTGCCGCCGGTCACGCGCGCCATCGGCGTGAAGTCGTCGTTACCGAGCCAAACGCCGGCGACATACTGACCGGTCATGCCCATGAACCAGGCGTCGCGGAAGCTCGAGCTCGTGCCCGTCTTGCCGATGGCGTAGGTGAAGTCGAGGTTGGCCGCGCGCGCGGTGCCGGCCTGCACCACCTGCTGCATCATGGTGTTCAGCATCTCGATCGATTTACGCGAGAAGAGCTGCTTGCGCGGCGGCGTGTCGCGATCGTGATTGTAAAGAACCTCGCCGCCCGCGAGCGCCTTGATCTCCTCGATGCCGTAGGCATGGACTTCGAGACCGCCGGAAGCGAACACGGCGTAATTGGTGACGTGCTCGAGCGGGGTGAGGCCTTGGTCGCCGAGCGCGAGCGAGCAGGTCTTCTTCAGCCGGGTGATGCCGAGTTTCTTCATCGTCTCGAGCACCTTGTCGCGCCCGACCTCGAGGGAGACCTTGACTGCGATGGTGTTGATCGAATGGGCGAGCGCGTCGTGGAGCGCCATGGTGTTGCTTTCGCCGGCGGCGAAGTTCTTCGGCGCCCAGTGGCCGCAAGCGGCACCCCCGCCGCTCACGACGGTGTTCGGCGTGTACTTTCCGGTCTCAAAGGCGGTCAGATAGACGTAAGGCTTGAACGAGGAGCCGGGCTGCCGGTAAGCGTGGGTAGCGCGATTGAACTGGCTCTCGCCGTAGTCCTTGCCGCCGACGAGCGCGCGCACCGCGCCGTCGGGCTCCATGACCACCATCGCGCCTTGCTCGAAATGACGTGCATGGCCCGAGGTCTCGATCGTCGTCTTGAGCGCCTCCTCGGCCATTCTTTGCAGCCCGGTATCGACGGTGGTGCGAGCGACGAGGATGTGTTCCTCCTGTCCGTGCATCAGCCGCTGCACCTCTTCGAAGGCCCAGTCGAGGAAATAGTCGGGCGTGTTGGTATCGGTGCGCTCCACGATCTTGGCGGGGTTCATGCGCGCGCCGTAAACTTGGCCTTCGCTCATGTAGCCCGCCTCGACCATGTTGCTCAGCACCTCGTTGGCGCGGGCGCGCGAGGCGGCG
>NZ_DASRGO010000159.1:0-25205 GCF_035650995.1 Methyloceanibacter sp.
TCTTCGGCGGCGGCAACGGCAACTAGCCGCACGACCGCGCACCCCTCCGCGCGGCGGGGCCCAAACTGATCGTCATGTCAAAGAGCCGCACGCAATCCCTGCCGCGATGCGAGACGCATCCGGGCTTTGCGTGATGCCCTCATCAATGATGAGGGGATGGCGCGCCGAAAAGCGCAAACCTATGGTGTCCGTGTTCCTTTTGGGAGACACGGCGGGCGCCTCTCGGCGCGCCACATGCGCATCTTTGAGTGCGCTACCGCGCTTCGCGCTACTTGAGCGCATTGCGCATCTTCGGCACCCCGAAGCGCATGCTCATTTGCGGCGTTTTCCGGCCGCGGGCCCCGCTTCATCCCCGATCAAGTCGGGGACTCTCAGCCAGCTCCTGGCAGGGACTCCTAGTGGTCCCGGGGGGAGCTCCGGTGCCGCCCGAGTGCTTCGTTGCGACGAAGCGCGCGGGCGCCGCGCCTCGTCCCGCGATCAAGACGCCTCTAGAGCGCGCCCCTCAACGGACGAGGTGGGTGGAGTGTAAGTGAAGTTCGCGCGCCGGGGATAAACTAGAGGCAGCCAGGAACCGGCTGCCTCTAGCATTTTTCTATTGGCCTTTAGCGCCGCACTTGTTGTCTTTTGCGATCCAGACGCCGCCTGCCTTTTCACAGTCCGCCTGGTTCTTTGCGTCCAGGATTCCGGCATAGGCCGGCGCGGTGAAGGCGCCCGCAAGGGTCAGCGCCATGAACGCCAAGAGAAGTCTCTTCATGGTGATTCTCCTTCGTTCTTGTGATGTGCTGATAAGGGATGGGGCCTAACCAGCTCATATAAAACGAACGGCGCACCGTTAGGTTCGGGCACGCACAGCCCCTCACTCCCACTCGATCGTGCCGGGGGGCTTGGAGGTGATGTCGTAGACCACGCGGTTGATGCCGCGCACCTCGTTGATGATGCGCCGCGCGGCGTGGCCGAGGAAGTCGTGGGAGAAGTCGTAATAGTCGGCCGTCATGCCGTCGGTCGAAGTGACGGCCCGGAGCGCGCAGACATAATCGTAGGTGCGCGCATCCCCCATCACGCCGACGGTGCGTACCGGCAGCAGCACGGCGAAGGCCTGCCAGATCGTGTCGTAGAGTCCCTGCTTCCTGATCTCCTCGATATAGATGGCGTCGGCCTTGCGCAGGATGGCGAGCTTCTCAGGGGTCACCTCTCCGGGCACGCGAATGGCGAGCCCAGGGCCCGGGAAGGGATGGCGGTTGACGAAGGCGGGCGGCAGGCCGAGCTCGCGGCCGAGCGCGCGCACCTCGTCCTTGAACAATTCGCGCAACGGCTCGATCAGCTTGAGCTTCATGCGCTCCGGCAGGCCGCCCACATTATGATGCGATTTGATGGTGGCCGATGGGCCGCCGAGCGCGGACACGCTCTCGATCACGTCAGGGTAGAGCGTGCCTTGAGCGAGATATTCGACATGGCCGAGCGTCTCGGCCTCCTCGTCGAACACATCGACGAACAGCCGGCCGATCGTCTTGCGCTTCTCCTCGGGGTCGGTCACGCCCTCAAGCGCATCGAGAAAGCGCGCCGACGCATCGACGGCGATGAGCGGGATGTTGTAAGCCCCTCGGAACAGCTCGACCACCTCTTTCGCCTCGCCTTCGCGCAACAGGCCGTGATCGACGAAGATGCAGGTGAGCTGATCGCCGATCGCCTCGTGGATGAGGAGCGCGGTTACGGCCGAATCGACCCCGCCCGAGAGGCCGCACACGACATGGGCGTCGCCGACCTGTTCCCTGATGCGCGCGACCTCGCTGTCGCGAAAATGCGCCATGGTCCAGTCCCCGGCGCAGTGGGCGATGTTGCGCACGAAATTGGCGATGAGGGCGGCGCCCTTCGGCGTGTGCACCACCTCGGGATGGAACTGCACGCCGTAGAGCTTGCGCGAATCGTCGGCAATCGCCGCAAACGGCGCCCCGGTCGAGATGCCGACGGCGCGGAAGCCGGGCGGAAGCCTTGTGACGCGGTCGCCGTGGCTCATCCACACCTGCGCGCGTTCGCCTTCCTTGAACACGCCGTCGAACAGCGGCGTCTCGTCGATGACCTGAAGCTCGGCCCGCCCGAACTCGCGATGGTGCCCGCCTTCGACGGCGCCGCCGAAATGCGCCACCATGGCCTGCTCGCCGTAGCAAATGCCGAGCACAGGCAGCCCGGCGTTGAACACGGCAGGCGGCACGCGCGGCGTGTCCGCCTCGGTCACGCTCGCCGGCCCGCCCGAGAGGATGATCGCGCTCGGATGTTCCTCGGCGAGCGCCGCCTCCGCCTTGTCGAACGGCACGATCTCGGAATAGACGCCAGCCTCGCGCACGCGCCGCGCGATGAGCTGCGTCACCTGGCTGCCGAAATCGACGATGAGGACGCGATCTTGGGATTTGTCCGGCATGGCAAGTGGTTATAGCAGCGTCTTTGAGTCGGCAATGACTCATCCAATACCGCCAACAAGTGCTATGGGTTGAAATGATGACCGGCAAGACTCAAGAGCTGTCCGCCGTCGAGGAACGCTTGCGCCGCGCGATCGAAGCCTACCACGAGGCCGCGCTTGCCTATGCCGCGGTCAAGCTCGCCCTTCCCGATCGGATCGGCGAGCGCCCTGTGACCGCGGAGGAGCTTGCCGCCGCGCTCGGCCTCTCGGCCCCGCATCTCCGCCGCCTTCTGCGCGGGCTCGTTAGCATCGGCGTCTGCGAGGAACTGCCGGACGGAGCCTTCGCGCTCGCCTCAGGCGGACGGTCGCTCCGCGCAAGCTCCCCCTCCCGCCTCGATAAGAAGGCGAGCATCGTCGTCGAGCAATATTGGCGTCCGTGGGCCGAGCTTGCCGCGACCGTCACGACCGGAACGCCTGCCTTCGAGCACGTGTTCGGAAGGCCGGTCGGCGAATGGCGGCGCCACCATGCCGAGCAAGGCGCGATGTTCGATGCCTATCTCGCCGGCCAGACGCTCGCCCATGCCGATGCGGTCGTGGCGGCACTCGACCTCTCCCGCGTGGCGACGGTCGCCGATATCGGCGGCGGCTATGGCGGCCTACTCGCCGCATTTCTAGGGACCGACAGGAAGCTTCGCGGCATCCTTTTCGAGGAGCCGCACCGGCTCGATGGCGCAAGAGCGTTCCTCGAGCCTCTCGGGCTCGGCGAGCGCGTGACCTTTGTGGCCGGCGACATCTTCACCGAGATCCCGGTCGAGGCCGATCTCTATCTGTTGAGCGGCGTGCTCCAACAATGGGACGATGCGCGGGCGGGCGCGATCCTGAAGGCGTGCCGGAGAGCGATGCCGGACGGAGCGCGCGTCTCGATCATCGAACGCCTGATGCCCGAGCGCGCCGCGGACGATCCCGCCGCCGTGATGCTCGATCTGCATATGATGGCGATCACGGGGGGCAAGACACGGACCCTCGACGAGTTCAAGGCTTTGTTCGCCGCGGCGGGGCTGAAACTGATAGGCGTGGGAGTGACCCCCGTGGGCCTCGCCGTGGTCGAGGCGCGCGGAACATGACGCCTCCTCATGCCCGGCCTTGGGCCGGGCATCCACGATTTGATGCCCACAGTGACTTGGAAAATCGTGGATGGCCCGGGGGCAAGCCCGGACATGACGGCGTTCAATTATCCTTCGAATCTGGGTCGCGGGGCTCGCCTGACTTCGGCGCGGACGACGGCGCAAGCGTCTTCACGTAGATCACCTTGCCGTCGCCGGGACCGTAGAAGTCGGGCAGCCGCGCCTCCTCGGCGAAGCCCATGCGCTGGTAGAAGCCGCGCGTCGGCGCGTAGCGGTCGGACGAGGAGGTGTCGACATAGATGTGCTTGGCGCCCGCTTTGCGCATGGCGGCCTCGGCGCGGGAATAGACCTGGGCGCCGAGTCCCTTCCTCTGCTCCTCCGGCGCCACCGCGATCCAATAGAGGTCGTACGAACCCTGCGTCCCCTCGATCGGGCCGAAGCAGGCATAGGCGAGGAGCGTTGGCCCGCGCTCGGCCAAAATGAAGTGGTAGCCGGAGCGGATGCCCTTGGTGAGACGTTCGGTGACGAGCTCGCCCGCGATATCGACCTCGGCGGCGCCGAACATGCCCGTGCTCGCGACGAGTGAGCGCACGCGCCCGACGTCCTCGGCCATCACCCCGTTCCGCCACTCGAGCCCGTCGCGGTGAGCGGCCTTACCCCCGGCATTGCCGCGCGCGAGCGCGGGCGCCACCTGCCGCGCCGCCGAGTGGCCGCTTGCGAGCCCGACGAAGAACTGGCGCGCATTCGAGCCGAGCGTGCGCACGCGGTAACCACCCTCCTGGACCACGAGCGTGGGATAGCCCTGCTCGCCGATCATGTGCCCGAGCTGCTCGAAGTCGCGGGCGCGATTGGACCATGTTCCGGTCGGGTCGCCGCGCGCCGTATCGAGGCCGAGCGAGACGACGAGAAAGGCTGGCCGGAAGCGCCTGATGCGGCGCAAGGCTTCGGCGACCGCAGCCCGGTGCTGATCGGGCGTGATGTGTTCGGGCAGCGGAATGTTGAGGTTGTAGCCCGCGCCCGCCCCGATCCCCGTCTCGTCGCGGAAGCCGGTGAAATAGGGATAGGCGAAGCTCGGATGGCCGTGGATCGACACGGTCAGCACGTCGGAGCGCGCGTAGAAGATCTCCTGCTGCCCGTTGCCGTGGTGGTAGTCGATGTCGAGGATCGCGACCTTGCCGTAGCGCGCAAGCAGATTGGCGGCGATCGCGGCGTTGTTGAAATAGCAGAACCCGCCGAAGGTGCGCGTTTCGGCGTGGTGGCCGGGCGGCCGCACCAGCGCATAAGCAAGCTCGGCGCCTTCGAGCACCCGCTCGGCGGCGGTGAGCGCACAATCGACCGCCGAGCGCGCGGCAAGATAAGCGTTCTCGTTCAAGGGCGTGAAGGTGTCGATGCAGTAATAGCCTGCGAGCACCGTCTCGTCGCGCGGCGCCCGCGCCGGATTGCGCGTCGGGAACACGTAGGGGTAGATCGACTTCTTCGACCCCGCCATCAGGCAGGCCTTGCGGATGTAATCCACGAGGCGTCCGTCGTGCACGGCGCGGATGTGGCGGTCGGAATAGCGCTTGGCCGGCACCTTCTCGAACAGGCCTGAGGCGCCGAGCTCGGCCATGATCGAGCGGATGCGGACCGGCGCTTCGACATAACCGCGATCCTGCACATGATGGATGGTGTGGTCGTCATTGACCACGAGCACGATGCGCGGCTCGGCCGCGGACGGCACCTCGCCCTTCGACGGCTTCTTGATGTAGCGCGGCTCGCGCAAGCGGATGGGATCGTCCTTGATCGAGTCGACCACCATCTGCACGTAGCTCTGCGGCAATCCATATTTCCGCTCGAGGATGGCGCGCACCACCTTCCGCACCTTGTCGCGGCTTGGCAGGTCGCTCGAGCCGAGCGGATCGAGCATGAGGTAGGGCGGGTCGACGGTGCCGGGGGTGACGGGCGTCTCGTAGGCCGTGTTGACGATCGGCCGCGCGCCGTAGCGCTCGTAGAATCTGAGCCGCGCCGCGTTATGCGCGCGGATCTCCGGATTGGGGCTGAGCGCAGGGTCATCGGGCAGACACTCGAAATAGAGCTGCGTGCCGAGCGCGCGCGCCTCCTCGCGGACGCGTTCGTAGAGTGTGGCGCCGATGCCGTGTCCGGTCCGCCCTAATGCCGTCGAGATGATCTCGAGATAGGAGAAGCCGATATCCGGCGCGTGCAGGAGGAGCGCCACCCCGAGCGTCTGGTCGCGTGCGTTCTCGGCCACGAACAGACGCGCGACGAATTTGTGCTTGAGCGGATTGGCGAGCTGCTCGGGAAGCTTGGCGATGTCGTAGTCGGGCATTGCCGGGAACTGCTCGCGCATGATCTTCTGCGCGGCCTCGATGGCCGAGCGGTTCGCCGCCGTCGTCGCGTCTGCCACTTTCCGGATGCGCAGCATGGACGATGCGAAAGCACGTCAGGCCGTGGCGCGCAAGGCTCCAAGCGACGCCTCGACAATTCTCCCAATCATGGCTTCGTAAGTCAGCCCCGCCTCCCCGGCTGCCGCGGCGAAGCCGGCATCGGGGCTCAGGCAGGGATTCATGTTCACTTCGAGGATCGAAGGCTCGCCCCCCTTGTCGAGACGGAAATCGATGCGCGCATAGCCGGAAAGGCCGAACAGCCGCCAGCAGGCGAGTGCGAGCCCCTTGAGCCGCGCGGCGAGCTCAGGGTCTTCCTCTTCAAGGCCGAAACGGCGCGGCGTGCCGATATAGGCTGCGCTCTCCGGCGTCCATTTGGCCTCGTAACCCACGATCTTGAACGCCTCGGCAAAACCTTCGAACAGAATCTCGGCAATGGGGAGCACCTGCGGACCCTGCGGTGCCTCGATCAGCGCGAGATTGAACTCGCGTCCATCGAGATAGGCCTCCGCGAAGTGCTCGGTATGCCAGCGCGCATTCCGCTCGACAATGGCGCGCGCCGCATCGCGCCCGCGCATCACCGAACGGTCGTCGAGCCCGAGCGAGCCGTGCTCCCACACCGGCTTGACGATGACGCGCGCCTCCGGTTCGAGGCCGCTTCCGTCTTCCGACCATGACGGTGTCGGCAGCCCGGCATGGGCGAGCTTGAGCTTGGTGCCGATCTTGGACAGCGTTTCGAGCCAGGCGCTCGTGTCGCATCCCGTGTAGCAAAGCCCGAGCGCATCGAGCCGCGCCGGCACCATGGGCGCGAGCCTGCCGTCTCCATTCACGGCGTCGGCGAGATTGAACACGGTCAGCGGCCGGCGCTCCGGCAGCGCATCGAGCGCGCAGAGATCGGGCGCAAGACCGATCACCTCGGCCGTGAAGCCGAGCGATTGAAGCGCGCGCGTCACCGCCTCGGCGGCCACGATCGTGTCGATCTCGTCGGGTCGGCTCTCCGTCGCCGCGTGGACGACCGGAATGAAGCCGCCGGCCATCAGGCGCGCTTTCGCTCCCGCTGCTCGGTCCGGGAAAGCCCGTAGCGGGCGAGCCCCGCGTCGAGGATCATGCCGATGAGCGTCGTGAAATCGATCCCGTTCTGCGCGGCGAGGATCGGCAGGTCGGAGTGCCAGGGGTTGATCCCGGCGAGGGGGTTTGCTTCGAGGAAATACGGTTCGCCGTTGGCATCGGAGCGGAAGTCGATGCGCGCCGCGTCGCGGCATTCGAGCGCGCGGTAGGCCTGAAGCGCCCGCTCACCGGCGAGGAGCGCCTCAGGATCGGACGCCGGCGCATAGGTGACGAGCTCCTCGCACAGCTCCTTGTTGTGCAGGGAATAGACATTGGCCTCGGCGTTCTCGCGGAGGATGATCTCGCACACGCCGAGCACGCGGGCCTCCGCCCCGTTGCCGGCGATGCCGACGGTGAACTCGCGGCCGGGCAGGTAATGCTCGACCAGCGCCGGCTGACGATAGCGCTCGATCACGCGCGTGGCCGCGGCCTCCAGCTCAGCGCGACCGTGCACCAGCGATGCCGCCTCGCAGCCCTTGCCCGTCCCCTCAGCGAGCGGCTTGACGAAGGCCGGGAAGTCGGTCCATCCGGCAAGCTCGGAGGCGTCCTTCTCGGCGACCTGGAATGCCGGTGTCGGAACGCCGGCGTCGCGCACGAGGCGCTTGGCGACGCCCTTGTCGAGGGCCGCCGCAAGGGTGAGCGGGTCGGAGAAGAGATAAGGCTGATCGAACAGCTCGCAGAGCGCCGGCACCTGCGCCTCGCGCGAGCGGCCTTTCAGCCCCTCGGCGATCGAGAACACGAGGTCGAAACGCTCGCCGCCAACGAGCCGCGCGGCGAGCGCCTGGCCACGGCCGACGCGCACCGGCTCGCAGCCGAGCTCCGCGAGCGCGCCGGCCAGCGCATCGATCGTGCCCACGCTATCGAACTCGGCAATCTCCTCCTCGGAGTAGCCGAGCGCGCGGTACTCGTCGCGCAGGTCGTAGACGAGAGCGATCCGCATCAGACGTGCCCCACGCCATGCGGGCGATCGGCGCCAACCGTCCCGTCGGGGTCGGTATAGCGATAGGTCTTGCCTTCGAAGTTCCGCAGGATGAGGTCATCGCCCTCGCGGCCGACGACGTAATCCGGAAGCAGCGGGATCTTGCCTCCGCCGCCCGGTGCGTCGATGACATAGGTCGGCACGGCATAGCCCGTGGTGTGCCCGCGCAACCCCTGCATGATCTCGAGCCCCTTGTCCACGCTGGTGCGGAAATGCGAGGAGCCGGAGATCGGGTCGCACTGATAGAGATAATAGGGCCTGACCCGCCGCATCAGCAGGCCGTGGAACAGCGGCTTCAGCGTATCCACCGAGTCGTTGATGCCTTTGAGCAGCACGGTCTGGCTGCCGAGCGGAATGCCGGCATCGGCGAGCCGCGCCGTGGCCTCGGTGACCTCAGGCGTGAGCTCGGCAGGGTGGGTGAAGTGGATGCTCATCCACAGCGGATGATGCTTCCTGAGCACCTTGATGAGCGCGCGGGTGACGCGCATGGGCAGCACGACCGGCACTTTGGTGCCGAGCCGCACGAACTCCACGTGCTTGATGGCCCGCAGGCGGCCGAGCAGGTAGTCGAGCCTCTCGTCGGACAGCGTCAGCGGGTCGCCGCCCGAAACGAGCACATCGCGGATCTCGGGATGATCGGCGATGTAGTTGAGCGCGTCCTCCCATTGCGGCCGGCTGAACGTGTAGTCGCCGCCCGCCTCGCCCACCATGCGCGAGCGGGTGCAATAGCGGCAATAGGTCGAGCAGAAGCCGGTAGCAAGGAACAGCACCCGGTCCGGATAGCGATGCACGAGGCCGGGCACGACGCTGTGGCCGTCCTCGCCGAGCGGGTCGTCGGCCTCGCCCGGAGTCTTGAGATATTCCGTGCCGACCGGGATATGCGTGCGGCGGAGCGGCTCGGACGCGTCGCTGCGGCTCATCAGGCTCGCGTAATAGGGCGTAATGCCGAGCGGCAGCGATCCCTGGTGCCTGATCACCGCGTCGCGCTCGTCGTCCGACAGGGCGAAGATACGCTCGAGCTCGGCGAGCGTGCGGACGCGCGAGCGCGCCTGCCAGCGCCAGTCGTTCCACTGGGCGAGATCGATCTCCGGGAAGAAGCGTTTGCGGAACGCGCGCGTCGCCGGGCCGACGGGGAAGCGCTCGGCGCGCGATGAAAGCGCGACAAGCTGCGGTCCCTTGGCCGGGGTGCCCGCTTGCGTCAGAGCATTGATGGGAAGATGAGGTGTGGTGAGAGTCTGAGAGGTCGCCAGCGGGCGACTGGGAGGCTCTTCGGCCTCGAGCTTAAGCAGTTTCATTGGGCTACTGTCCCCTCCGAGCTTTGACGGGACGTACCGGCGCCTACCGCCGAATTGCCCGTCTTTAAAGCGCGAGTCATTTCAGCGACCTGAATATTAATTTCAAGTACCAATGGCGTCGCGCCCGCAACTTTTTTGCCTCCCTTAGCGCTCGCGCTGAAGCACGGCGACAAAGAAGCCGTCGGTGCCGTGGCTCGCAGGGGTCATGAGCAGGGTCTCCTCGGAGCCGTCGGCCGACTGACGCGGAGCCACGTCCGGCAACGCCTCCGCCCAGAGCGTGCGCCAGGGGATGACCCCGAACTCAGGGTGCCGGGCGAGGAAGGCCTCGACCTGATCGCGGTTCTCGGGCGGGAGCACCGAGCAGGTGATGTAGGCGAGCCGCCCGCCTTGCTTCACGAGCGGCGCCCCCTCCTCGAGCACCGCCTTCTGTTCCTCGATCCTCGCCTCGAGCATCTGCGGGGAGAGCCGCCACTTGGCGTCGGGACGCCGCCGCCATACCCCCGAGCCGGTGCATGGCGCATCGATGACGACGAGGTCCATCTTGCCGCGGAGCGGCGTCAACGCGGCCGGGTCGCCGGCCGGAAGGACTTGCGCGTTCCGCACCCCTGCCCGCTTCAGCCGCTCGAAGATCGGCCGAAGCCGCATGCGGTCGCTGTCATAGGCGTAGAGCTGGCCTGTGTTCTGCATGAGCGCGGCGAGCGCCAGCGTCTTGCCGCCAGCGCCGGCGCAGAGATCGATCGTTTGCGCCTTGG
This sequence comes from Methyloceanibacter sp., assembly GCF_035650995.1. GTDB lineage: Bacteria > Pseudomonadota > Alphaproteobacteria > Rhizobiales > Methyloligellaceae > Methyloceanibacter. Next base: position 10,034 of record NZ_DASRGO010000159.1, read on the forward strand.
GCCCTGCACCGGTGAGGAGCGCGGCCACCTGCGAGGCCTCGTCCTGCACCTCGTACCAGCCTTTGCCGTGGCCAGCTTCGGCCTCGACATGAGGGCTGCGCCCCGGCCCGGGCGCCTGGAGGATGCGGACGCCGAGCGGCGACAGCGGCGTGGGCATGGGCTTGAAGCGGCTCAGCGCCTTCAGCACCTTCTCGCGCGTAGCCTTCAGCGTGTTGACCCTGAGATCGACGGGAGCCCGCGCGGCGAGCGCCGCCCCCTCCTCGGCGGCGCGGTCGCCGAAGGCCTTATCGAAGAGAGGCTGAAGCCACATGGGGTAATCGCCGCGAATATGGGCCGGGGCATCGGCCGCAATGTCGCGCGCAAGCCCGGCGCGCTCCGCCTCGCTCAAGGGCTCGGGCGCGTGCCGGCTCCCATCGGCAAGGGCAGCCACCTCCCCGGGCGTCTTGCCCCAGGAGGTATGAAGCGTCCTGAGCACCAGCGCGCGGGGGCTGTCCTCGCCCATGGCGTAGGCGGCCGAGGCGCGCTTGCGCAACACATCGAACACGAGATTGCCGATCGCGGCCCTGTCGCCGGAGCCTGCGAAGCGATGCGCGAGGCCCCAGTCCTTCAGCGCGTCGGCGGCCGGGCGCTTGCGCGCTTCGATATCGGCGAGAACCTCGATGGCGGCGCTTGCCCGCGCTCCCGGCGTCATTACTCGGAGGCAAACAGCGTGATGCGGGCGAAGACGATGACCCACATCAGGAGGAGCGCAATCGCGCTGATTCCGAACGTGCCGGTGCGCCGATCGAGCCGGTTGGAGGTGACGTGGATATAGGCGTGCACGAAGCGGGCGAGCACGAACATCCAGGAGAGCAGGCATAGGATGACGTCGAGCGACTCCGTCGCGAGCGCGAGCAGGACCACGATATAGAAGAGAATCGGCAGCTCGAGCTGGTTATGGAAGGCGTTGGCGATCTGGAGCACACGCGGCGGCCAGTTGGGCTCGCGCAAGGCGACCTGCCGTGGATCGACCGCGCCCGAGCGGATCGCCTGAATTCTGAGAAATTGCATCCAGAACAGCAGCACGAACGTCAGCACGACCTGGGCGAACAACGGCAGGAGAATAGCGATCAGCGTCATGGTGCCCCCATTGGCTCGAAGGCGGCTTCGAGCGGAGCCGCCTCGGGCGCCCTTATACTCCGCGCAACGGGCGTTTGGAGCATGGGAAATGAGCCGCCGGGGCGGCAAATTGGCAAGCCTGCTTGGACAAACATGGACGGAAGTTCAATTGACGGCCGCCCTCGGGCCCCACTAAAGCTAGCCGCCAAAAGCATAAAGTCTCGGAGTCTAAGGAGGTTTTTCCCATGCGCTTTTGCGCTCCTACCCTTTCCGCGGTCACCGCCCTTTCGGCCGCCCTGCTCTTTGCGCTTCCCGACTACGCATTCGCCGAGGACGCGGGCCAGCCCGCCTCAGGCGGCGCCAACCCGCCCGTTCTCGAGGAGGTCACCCCGTCGCCAGCAGGCGAGGCGGGCGCGGCCGCCAAGGACCGCAAATGCTTTACCGGCGAGGGATCGATCAAGGAGGTGCTCGACGACTGCGCCGCCTATATCGCCTCCAATCCCACCGACAAAGTCCGCCTCGTCACCGCGCACAGCGTGCGCGCCATGGGTCTCTCAGCCACCGGCAAATACGAGGACGCCGTCAACGAGTTGACCACGGCCATCGCCGTCGATCCCGGTGTCGCTAATTCCTATTTCATGCGCGCCGCGGCTTACGAGACGCTGAAGGACTACGACAAAGCGCTCGCCGATCTCGACAAGGCAATCGGCCTCGACGCGGCCCACGGCGACTTCTTCCTCTTGCGCGGCATCATCTATGTCGACAAGGGCGATCTCGATAAGGCGCTCGTCGAGATGAACGAGAAGGTCAAGCTCGATCCCGATCTCACCAACGGCTATTCCAAGCGCGGCGATCTCTATCGCCGGCGCAAGGAGTACGACCAGGCGATCGCCGACTTCAGCCAGGTCATCAAGATCAATCCCGAGGACGCCAAGGGTTATATCGACCGCGGCTGGATTTATGTGCTCAAGGGCGATCTCGACAAAGCCGGTCCCGATTTCGACGCGGCGCTCAAGCTGCACGAGAACGACCCTTCGGCGCTCGTCGGCCGCGGCCTGGTGAAGAGCCGCAAGGGCAAGCCGACCGACGGCAGCGCCGACCTCTCGCTCGCCCAGAAGATCGAGCCCGGCATCTTCGACGAGATCAGGGCGCTCGGGGTCGAGTAGCCCCTGGCTTCCTGCGAATGGACGAGGGGTCATTTGATCTCAAGACGGGTCGAAGCCGCCTACCCCTCACCGCGAGGCCATGAGGCTCGCGTGCTCTCCCACAAGGGGAGAGCGGGAGCTCGTAGTACTGCTCGAGCCAGACCCTAGCCTTCGCGCGGGTAGTTGGGAGATTCGCGGGTGATGGTCACGTCGTGAACGTGGCTCTCGCGGAAGCTCGCGGTCGAAATGCGGATGAACTCGGCGCGCTCCTGGAAGGTCGCGATATTCTTGGCGCCGGTATAGCCCATCGAGGCGCGCAAGCCGCCGATCAGTTGATGCAGCACGCTTGAAACCGGGCCTTTGTACGGCACTTGGCCCTCGATGCCCTCGGGGACGAGCTTGAGCGCGTCCTTGATCTCCTGCTGGAAATACCTGTCCGCCGAGCCGCGCGCCATGGCCCCGATCGAGCCCATGCCGCGATAGGCCTTATAGGAGCGGCCCTGGTAGAGATAGACCTCGCCCGGGCTCTCGTCGGTTCCGGCGAGCAATGAGCCGAGCATCACGCAATCGGCGCCGGCCGCGAGCGCCTTGGCGAGATCGCCCGAATAGCGGATGCCGCCGTCCGAGATCACCGGGATATCGTTCTTTCTGGCGATCTCGACCGATTCGAGCAGCGCGGTGAGCTGCGGCACGCCGACGCCCGCGACGATGCGCGTGGTGCAGATCGAGCCTGGGCCGATGCCGACCTTGACCGCATCCGCCCCGGCATCGATCAGCGCTTTGGTGCCTTCGCCGGTCGCCACGTTGCCCGCCACCACCTGCACCGCATTCGAATGGCGCTTGATGCGCCCGACCGCGTCGAGCACGAGCTTGGAATGGCCGTGGGCGGTATCGACCACGATCAAATCCGCGCCGGCATCGATCAGCCGCTCGGCGCGGGCGAAGCCCTCGTCGCCGGTGCTGGTCGCCGCGGCGACGCGAAGGCGCCCCTGCTCGTCCTTGCAGGCATTGGGATGAAGCCGCGCCTTCTCGATGTCCTTGACGGTGATGAGGCCGATACAACGATACTCGTCGTCGACCACGAGCAGCTTCTCGATGCGGTGCTTGTGCAAGAGGCGCTTCGCCTCCTCCATATCGACGCTTTCCTTGACCGTGACCAGGTTCTCCTTGGTCATCAGCTCGGCGACGCGCTGATTGGGGTTGGTGGCGAAGCGTACGTCGCGATTGGTGAGGATGCCGACGAGTTTTCCGGGGCGCCCGCCGTTGCCGCCGCCCTCGACCACCGGGATGCCGGAGATCTGGTGCTCGGCCATCAGTTTGAGCGCATCGGCGAGGCTTGCCTGCGGGTGGATGGTGACGGGGTTCACCACCATGCCCGACTCGAACTTCTTCACCTGGGCGACTTGGGCCGCCTGTGTTGCCGGATCGAGGTTGCGGTGGATGACGCCCATGCCGCCGGCCTGCGCCATGGCGATGGCGAGCCGTGCCTCGGTGACGGTGTCCATGGCCGAGGACAGAACCGGGATATGCAAGGAAATCGAGCGGGTCACGCGCGAGGCGACATCGACCTCGTTCGGCAGCACGTTGGACGCCGCCGGCCGGATTAGAACATCGTCGAAGGTGAGCGCGAGATCGCTGTCGGGGAAATGCCGCCTTCTCGCTTGCCCGTCGGGCATCGGCCAACCTCATCTACGTAAAGGGCTTCGCCTTGGGCGAAGCCGAAGGTCTATGGTTGGCGGCCTCCTTTAGCAGCTTGCCGGCCCTTTGGGAAGGCGAAGGCGGGGCAAATCCAAAGCTTCCCTAACCGGTTGTCGTCTTGAGCGCCTGCCTGAGCCGCGGAGCTGCAAACGCGATGAAGCTCTCGACCTTGGCCTGGGGCAGCCGGTCCTCGCGGTGGATCAGGTTGACCGGGATGGGCTCGGGCTCGAACGCCCCGAGGATGCGCCGAAGCGAGCCCTCCGCAAGGTTCTGTTCGGCCTGGTAGGAGAGAACCCGCACGATGCCGAGGCCCTCCTTGGCGGCATCGATGGCGGCTTCCGCGGTGTTGACGATCAGGCGCGGGGCGACTGTCACGCGCCGCTCCCTGTCGCCGCCGAAGGTCCACCGCTCAGGGTGCGAGATGGTGTTGAAGGAAATGCAGTCGTGACCGGCAAGCTCTGATGGCGCGGACGGCTCGCCGCGCCGCTCAAGATAGGCCGGGCTCGCGCAGGCGACGTAGCGGATCGAGCCGAGTCGCGTCGCCCGCAGCGAGGAATCCGGCAAATGGCCGATGCGCACGCCGATTTCGAGCCCCTCTTCGACGAGATCGACGATGCGGTCGACCAGAAGAAGCCGCGCCGAGACCTGCCGGTTGGCGGCAAGAAACGCCGTCACGACGGGCAGCACATAGAGCCTGCCGAACAAGGCCGGCGCGGTCAGAGCGAGCTCGCCGCGCGGCTCGGCATGCTCGCCGGCGAGGTTGCGCGTCGCATCGTCCAGTTGCTCCAGCACCTGGCGGCAGGTGGCGGCATAGGCGCGGCCCGCCGCCGTCAGCGTGAGCCTCCGCGTGGTCCTAGTGATGAGACGGATCTCGAGCTCGTCTTCGAGCGCCTTCAGGTGGCGGCTCACGGTCGAGAGCGGCATCCCGAGCCGCCGCCCCGCCGCCGATAGGCTCCCGGCGTCCGCAACCGCGACGAAGACCCTGATGGCGGTGAGGCGGTCCACAGTGAATTGTACCGCATTATGGAAGGATGAGTTGTGAAAATAGCCGATACTCTTGAATGACGGAACTCGCCAAATGAACCCGGGCCGGACGATGGCGAGCCGGCCGAAGATGGGAGAACGATATGACCGCGCTCAAGCTTCACGACCTCGAACTGTCAGGCAATTGCTACAAGGTCCGCCTGTTCTGCTCGCTGCTCGGGCTGAAGCTCGACGTGGCACCCGTCGATTTCCTCGCAGGCGCGCACAAGAAAAGCCCGCTGATCGAGAAGAACCCGTTCGGCGAGATTCCCGTCTTCGAGGATGGGGGCGTCGTCTTGCGCGACAGCCAGGCGATCCTCGTCTATCTCGCGCGGAAATATGGCGGCGAAAGCTGGCTGCCAACCGACGCCGCCGGCATGGCGGAGGTCGTCTCCTGGCTCATGGTCGCCGAGAACGAAATCGCGCGCGGGCCTAACGACGCCCGCCTCCACGACAAGTTCGGATTCAAGCTCGATGTCGAAGCGGCACGCGAGAAGGCGAAGCGCATCATCGGGCTCATGGAAGCGCATCTCGCCAAGCGCGATTGGCTCGCGGCCGGCCGCCCGACCATCGCCGACATCGCTTGCATGCCTTACGTCGCACTGTCGCACGAAGGCGGCATCTCTCTGCAACCCTATCCTCGCGTCAGGGCCTGGATCGACCGCATCAAGGCGCTGCCGGGATTCGTCACCATGCCCGCGCTCTAGTCGAACCCATGCGCCCCTCCTCCGACATCGCCCGCCCCTCCTCCGACATCGCCTTCTCGCCCTCGGTCAAGGCCGTGCAAGAGCGCCGCGGCTCGCGTGCGAGCTATGCGAAGATGGAGGAGAAAGGGGGCTTCGCGACCGAGATCGACGCGATGCTTGCCGCGTTCATCGCCGAGCAGCGCTCGTTCTATCTCGCCACCGCGAGCGCCGACGCTCAGCCTTACATCCAGCATCGCGGCGGGCCTAAGGGCTTCCTCCGCGTGCTCGATAACAGGACCCTCGCCTTCGCCGATTTCGCCGGCAATCGCCAATACATCTCGACCGGCAACCTCGCCGAAAATCCGAAGGCGATGATCTTCTTGATGGATTATGCGAACCGCAGGCGGGTGAAGATCTGGGGCACGGCGCGCGTCGTCGAGGACGACGCCGAGCTGATCGCGAAACTCTTCCCCGGCGCCTATCGTGCGCGCGGCGAGGCGGCGGTTCTCTTCACCGTCGAGGCGTGGGATGTGAACTGCCCTCAGCATATCCCGCAGATGTTTTTCGCCGAGGACGTCGCCGAAGCGATGTCCCGGCTCGAACAGCGCGTCGGCGAACTCGAAGCGGAAAATGCGAGGCTCAAGGCTGCGCTCGAGCGCGAGCGCTGAGAGGTGCCCTCGGCGCCCATTCACCTTATCGTGAGGTCCGATCTTCGCGGCCGAAAACGGCCGTTCCACGTGGATGACGCGGCCGGTCAGACTGCCGCATAGGCCTGGAACTACGCCCACAAAACCGCATTTGTCTTTATGACAGGCCGCTTTGTGGACTGGCGGCGCTAAGCGAACACCACGAAAGGAACTTTCGAAATGCGGTACGCAAAGACAACTCTGATCGCGGCGGCGAGCAGCCTTGGCTTGCTCGCGAGCCTCGCCCTGCCGGCGAGCGCTACGCCATCCTTTACTCCTCCGTCCAACCCGTCCGCTGGCGGGCTCACGCTGGTGAAGAGCGGCGGGGGCGGCGGGGGTGGAGGCGGCGGCGGCCATGGCGTCGGCAATTTTGCCGCTATCGGCGGCGGCCATCCCGGCATGGGCGGCGGCATGGGCATGCGCGGCGTGCCTCACGGCAATTCCTTCTCCCACATGGGCGGCGGCCACAACGAGCACATCGCCAGAGGCGGCGATTTCGACGGCGGCCGGCATGGGCGCATGGCCAACAACTGGAACGGCAACTGGAACGGCAACTGGCATGGCGATCACCACCATCACCACGGCCACTTCAACCGGTTCTACGCCTACCCGTTCTTCTATAGCGGCTATTACGCCTATGACTACGGTTACGGCGGCTGCGGCTGGCTCTACCGGCGCGCTCTCGCCACCAACAGCCCGTATTGGTGGAACCGCTATTACGCCTGCATCTACTAGGCAGGCCGTCGGCTCGCTTAGCTAGCGTGGCTTCTCGGGTGCGAACAGCCACCCGAAGAGCCACGCGGCCGCGAGCGCGCCGAGAAGCTCCGCCGCGATGAAGGCGGGCGCATCGGCCGGCGCAATGCCGGCGAAGGTATCGCTGAGCGAGCGCGCGATGGTCACCGCCGGATTGGCGAACGACGTCGAGGCGGTGAACCAGTAGGCCGAGGTGATGTAGAGCCCGACTGCGGCAGCGACCGCCTCGGGCTTGAACCTGATGCAACCGAGAATCGTCCCGATCAGGCCGAAGGTGGCGATCAATTCGCCGGCCCACTGGCCGAGCCCGTGGCGCGCCTTGGCGCCGAGCTGCACGAGGTCGAGCCCGAACATCAGATGGGCGAGCACAGCCCCGAGACAGCCGCCCACGATCTGCACCGCGACGTAAAGGAGCACCGTTCGCCAAGCGAGGCCGCCGCGTAGCGCCATCACCAGGCTGACCGCGGGATTGAAATGCGCGCCGGATACGGGAGCGAAGATGGTGATGATCACGTAGAGCACCGCGCCCGTGGCGATCGTGTTGCAGAGAAGCGCGACCGCCTGGTTTCCGCCGGAAAGCGTCTCGGCCATGATTCCGGAGCCGATTACCGCCATCACCAGGATCAGCGTGCCGAGCGCTTCGGCCGCAAGCCTCCGCCCCACATCGAATGGCATTGCCCCCACCCCCCTCGTCTCGTCATCGCCGGGCTTGTCCCGGCCATCCACGTCTTGACCATGCAACCCCAAATCGTGGATGCCCGGCACAAGGCCGGGCATGACGAGTAGTATGGGCGAAGCGGTACTAGCAACAGCCTCCGCTCTCGGCTTTGGGTGCCCCCGTGGCGAAGGGGATCTGCGTCCCGCAGCCGGGGAAGATGCCGTAATGCGTGGCGAAATCCCCGATGAACTCGAAATGCGGAGCGAAGCGCGTCTCGGCAAGCATGCGCCAAGTGTTGCCGCAAACCGGAAACACCTTGCCTGCCTCGATCAGGTGGTGCCCGTCGAGCATGAAGGCATCGGGTTGGCCGCCGATCGTGCCCTTATAGATCACCGCCTGGCCGTAGTCCTCGCAGGCGGTCTCGAGTTGAGCGAGCTTGAAGAGCCGGTAGGTCGCCGAGAAGAATTTGGCCTGACCGAGCTTCCGCGCCATGGCCACGTTGTCGATCGCGAGCGGATTGCTCCGCACGAGCCGCGGATCGAGGAAGCCAGCGCCTTTGGCCATGGTCAGAAAATCGTTCCAGTAGAGCGCGCCCCCGAGACACTCGCCGTAGAGCAACGGATCGGCGCGCACCTCCTCCGGCAGGCGCCGGTCGCAATAGACGTCGGCGAAGTAAAGTTCCCCGCCCGGCTTGAGCAGATCGTAAGCTCCGCCGAGCACCGCAGGCTTGTCGACCGAGAGGTTGATGACGCAGTTCGACACGATCACGTCGAAGCTTTGCTCTTCGAGCCCGAGCTCGCGGAGCTTCTCGATGTAGCCCTTCATGAAGCGGACATTTGGCCGCTCATAGCCGAACCGCCTCATGTGCCAATCGATATGGGCGTTGGCGGTTGCAAGCTGCTCGTCGGTCATGTCGACGCCGATGACCTCGCCTCGCGCGCCCACGAGCTGCGCCATCATGTAGACGTCGCGGCCCGAGCCCGAGCCGAGATCGAGCACGCGCGCGCCCTCGAGCGCAGCCGGCACGACGATGCCGCAGCCGTAATATTTGGCCTTCACCTCCTCGTGCACGTTGGCAAGCAGAGGCTCGAGCTCGGGCGGCACCCCGCCCCCGTCGCAACAGGCCGAGGTCTTGAGGTCTTGCGAGCCCTTGAGGACCTTGCCGTAATACTCCTTCACCACTTCGAGATTCATGGTGTAGCCCCTCGAAATCCAGCAAATGACGGCCCAAGACTAGCAGCGCCCGCTCGCGGCCGGCAGCACACGAAACCGCACGCTTGCGTGAATGGCACCTATTCGGATGCGCCCCTGAAGCCGGTGGCGAGCACGTACATTTCCGAGGACTCGGCGCGGGACGCCTTCGGCTTCACGTGGCGCACCTTGGCGAAAGCGCGGTTGAGCCGCGCCACGAGGTCCTTGCTCGCGCCCCCCTGAAGCACCTTGCACAGGAAAGCCCCGCCCGGCGCAAGGATGGTTTCGGCGAGATCGAGTGCCGCTTCGACCAGACTCATGATGCGCAGATGGTCGGTCTGCTTGTGGCCGGTCGCGGGCGCATGCATGTCGGAGAGAACGAGATCGGCTTGCTTGCCCTCGAGCGCCGCGCGGATATGGTCGGCGGCCTCGGGGTCGGTCATATCGAGATGGAGGAGCGTAACGCCCGAGATCGGCTCCATCTCGGCGATATCGACGGCGACGACGCGGCCCTTGCCGGCCATGAGCCCGACCCGCTGCGCCGCGATCTGGCTCCAGCCGCCCGGCGCCGCGCCCAGGTCGACGACGCAGAGGCCGGGTCGCAAGAGTTGATATTTGTCGTCGATCTCGGCGAGCTTGAAGGCGGCTCTCGAGCGATAGCCCCTGCGCTTCGCCTCCTCGACGTAAGGATCGTTGAGCTGGCGCTGGAGCCACCGTGTCGAGGCGAGCTTCCGCCCCTTGGCGGTCTTGACCCTGACGGCAAGCCGCCGCGTGCCACCGGACCCCGCTCGCGAACGCCCTTTCGTTCGCATTGCCATATGTTAATGAAACCTCTTCGCGCCCGGCCTTGACCTTGGACGCACCCTAACCCCATGTGCGCCATAAAAGCCCCCTAACACCTGCCACATGCCCCGCTATTTCGTCACCCTCATCGTCGCCGTCGCCCTCTTCATGGAGACGATGGATTCGACGGTGATCGCGACCTCGCTGCCGGCCATCGCCGCCGATCTCCACGAGGATCCGATCGCGCTCAAGCTCGCGCTCACGTCCTATCTCCTGTCGCTGGCCGTGTTCATTCCCTTGAGCGGCTGGGTGGCCGACCGCTTCGGCGCGCGCAAGGTGTTCCGCGCCGCGATCGTCGTGTTTACGCTCGGCTCCGCCGCCTGCGGCTTCGCGCAAGGCCTCCCCGATTTTGTCCTGTTCCGCATCCTTCAGGGCATGGGCGGGGCGATGATGGTTCCCGTGGGCCGGCTCGTAATCCTGCGCACCGTGCCGAAATCCGAACTGATCTCGGCGCTCGCCTGGCTCACCATTCCCGCGCTCATGGGCCCGGTGCTCGGTCCGCCGCTCGGCGGCTTCATCACCACGTTCTTCTCCTGGCGCTGGATCTTCTGGATCAACATCCCGGTCGGCGCGCTCGGCGTCTATCTCGCCACGCGCTACGTCGCCGATATCCGCGAGGAGGGCCTGCCGCCGCTCGACGTCAAGGGCTTCATTCTCTCGGGCATCGGGCTCGCGGGGCTTGCTTTCGGCTTCACCACCATCGGCCAGGGCCTTCTCCCGCCGCCGCTTGTGCTCTCGCTCTTGGCGGCGGGGGTGATCGGTTGCTTCCTCTATGTGCGCCACGCGCGCACGGCACCTGCTCCCCTGCTCGATCTCGATCTGCTCAAGGTCGATAGCTTCTTTGCCAGCGTCGTCGGCGGCTTCCTCTTCCGCATCGGCGTCGGGGCCACGCCCTTTCTCTTGCCGCTCTTCCTGCAATTGGGTTTCGGCCTCACCCCGCTCCAGTCCGGCATGCTGACCTTTGCCGGCGCCGTCGGCGCCATCGCCATGAAGGCGACCGCCGCCCCCATCATCCGCCAGTTCGGCTTCAAGCGCGTGCTGGTGGTCAACGCCGTGATCAGCGCGGCCTTCATCGGAGCCACGGCACTATTCACTGCGGCGACGCCGCACATCGTGATTCTCGCCGTGCTCTTGGTCGGCGGCTTCTTCAAGTCGCTCGAGTTCACCTCCATCAACTCGCTCGCCTATGCCGACATCGATTCGAAGGCGATGAGCAGGGCGACGAGCTTCGCCTCTGTGGCACAGCAACTTTCTTTGTCGGCCGGCGTCGCGGTCGGCGCGCTCATTCTCGAGGTCGAGCGCATGGGCCGCGCCGATCCGACCGTTGTCGCCGGCGACTTTCCCCTCGCCTTCGTGCTCGTTGCGGTGATCGCGGCGGGCTCGGCCTTCATCTTCGCCATGCTGCCCAAGGAGGCCGGTGCGAGCCTGTCGGCGCGCTCGCGCCAGGTCGCCGTCGAGCGAACACCGGCCGAGGCTCCCCAGGCTTAGCTCGGAGCGACGCCGTTATCGCGCGGGCGGCGAAGGGTGACGCCCTTTGCGGTCGTGGCCGTCCTCGGCCATGAGCGTGGCGAGGATGCCCTCGCGCAAGCCGCGGTCGGCGACGCGGAGGCGCTGGCAGGGCCACACCCTGAGCAGAGCCTCGAGGATGGCGCAACCGGCGAGCACGAGGTCCGCGCGCTCCTGCCCGATGCAAGGCTGCGCCACGCGCTCGGCGTAGCTCATGCCGATCAGCCGCTTCGACACCGAGCGCACGTCGTTGGCGTTGAGCCAGCAGCCGTCGACGCGCGAGCGTTCGTAGACCGGGAGCTTCAGGTGGATGCCGGAGATCGTGGTCACCGTGCCCGAGGTGCCGAGGAAATGCGCCCGCGCTCCGGCGATTCTCGCGGTGAATCTGTGCTGCGCCTCGAACGGCCTGATCGCCGCCATGACGTCCGCCACCATCGCCTCGTAGCGCCCGGGGGTCACGTCGCGCCCGCCGTGACGCTCGGCGAGCGTGACCACGCCGATGGGGAGCGACGTCCATGCCGCAATCGAGTTCTGCACATCGATGCGGTCATGCAGGTTGCGCCGCCAGCGGTTGTCGAGCCCGGCGAGGTCGAGCCAGATCAGCTCCGAGCTGCCGCCGCCGATGTCGAACACGAGCGCCCAGTCGCAATTGCGGTCGAGCAGCGATGCGCAGCCCGATACGGCGAGCTTCGCCTCGGTCTCCTGCGTTACGATCTCGATCGCAAGCCCTGTCTCGCGCCGCACCCGCGCGATGAACTCGCCGCTGTTGGCGGCGATGCGGCACGCTTCGGTCGCGATCAGCCGCGAGCGCGTCACCTGGCGCCGGTGCATCTTGTCGGCGCAGACCTTGAGCGCCTCGATGGTCCTCGCCATGGCGGTTTCCGACAGCCGGCCCGAGCTGAGCACGCCTTCGCCGAGCCTGATGATGCGTGAGAAGGCGTCGATGACGAGGAATCCGCGCCGCGACGGCTTGGCGATCAGGAGGCGGCAATTGTTGGTGCCGAGATCGAGCGCGCCGTAAATGGAATGGGGCTGGGGCTGCGCTTCCGCGCCCCTATGGTGTCCGCCCTCGGCTGCCCCCAAGCGGCCGTCCACCCTTGCCGGATGGCTGGCCGGCGCGTTCGATCGCGCCCGGGCTGCGACGTGCTTCGATGCTCCGCCGTCGCTTGTCTCGCTTCGCTTGGCCCTGAGCTCATGCGAAGCCATGGCAGCCGCGCGGGCATCGCCGCCCGGCCCATTCACAGGTGTTCAACCTCGATATCCGGAACCCGCAGGCACCATGCGCTCGGCCGGCGGCTTCGGCATTGATCCTATTTTTCCAATCTATCAAGCTCTTGGATCGGGTGAAACAGCTTTTCGGCGATGATCCTCGCCGGCAATGCTCTCCCTCGAGAAAACCGCGCCCGGAAGCCGCGCGGCGAGCAGAATCACGGCCCAGGCAAGGGCCGCCGAGGCGAGCAGCCACGTCTGCCAGAGATCGAATCCCGAGAATCCGACCATGCTCGAGACCGCGAACAGCCCGTAAGCGCTTCCCTCAACGGGGGGCGCCAGGGCGCGCATCTGCCACAGCCCTGTGAGGCCCAAGACCAGCAGCAGGACCGCGCCGATCGCGCCGAGCTCGAGCCAGGTCTGGAGATAGATGTTGTGCGGATGGCGCGCCGCCCGCCCCTTCAGTGCGAACTCCTTGTGGCTCGGATCGCCCGCGTCGGTCGGAATGACGAGATGAAGCGCGCGTGTGCCTCTGATGCCGATGCCGGTGATCGGTTTCTCCGGGACGCGGTCGGCGACATATTTCCAGATATAGAAGCGCGCGGCGACGCTCTCGGGCGGGAGCCAGGTCCAATGATGCCAGCCGAGTGTGTAAGGCAGCGCGCCGAGCGGAACGGCAAGCAGCGTGGCGGCCGTCCAGGCCGCAATCAGCACGCTGCGCGCAAGTTTCAGCGACAGCGCGGCGAGCGCGAGCACGAAGCCGCCGGCAAAAAACGCCACGATCGAGGTCCCGCTTTCCGACAGCAGCACGGCGGCGGCGGCAAATCCGATGAGCACGACGAGGCTCGCGCGGCGCGCTCGTGTCGTCGAAAGGGCCGTGGTGAGCAGAAGGCAGGGAATGAGCAGGAGAACGACGCCCGTGGCGTTGCGGTTCAGCACCGAGGCCGCAATCTTGACCACCTCGCCGTTGGCGGTCTTGATCTTCTTGGGGCTCACATCGAAGAGTTGCACGATATGATTGTTCACGAAGCGGGCGATTGGCTCGTCGAAGAGAAGTTCGATCAGGAGAAAGCCAACCCCGAGGAGAAGTCCCGCAAGCGCCGACGTCGCGAGCACCCGGACCTCTCTCGCGTCCCGCAACGAAAAGGATGCTGCCAGGAACAGGACAGCGGCGGATAGCCCAAGCGTGGTCGCGGCCTTGGCCATGCCTTCTCCGGGATCGGGCGACCACGTCGCGTTGATGAAGACATAGGCGAGGAAGACAAGGAGCGCGATGAAGACCGGTTCGCGTGCATAATCCAGAAGCCGCGTGCGAGCGGTGGTGAAGACATGGATGACGGCGGCGAGACCGAGCAGCCCAAGGAGAAGCGGCAGAAGCCGCGGCACCGCGCCAGCCGCAAACGTCGCCGCGCCGAGCAGGCTCGCCTCGAGCCGGAACAGCGCCTTCGCGCCCGACCAGTCCCTCGCCGCGGCCTGCACCTCAGCCATGCCGCGCACCCCCGGCCTGAGAGCCGGCATAAGGCCGCGAAACTGCGTCCTGCCTGAACAGCATGATGCGTTCCCTCATTCGCCGAGGCGGCAAGCAGCAAGCCGCTTGCGGCAGGCTAGCGGTCCTGCTTGGATTTAGCCATCGTCGAATCCGCTTTGGCCCTGTGGAGGGCAGCGTCATGTATCAGGGCTTGGTGCGCTTGACTGCCGTGCGATTTGCCGCATTGGCGCTTCTTCTTGCCGCTTGGCCTTTGGCTTCCGCATCCGCCGCCGACCCGGGGCGCAACAACGAGCTTCTCGACAAGCTCGTGTCCTCCTACCCCGACTTCCTTGCCTCGCACGACGAAAATTCGCTCGTGTGGAAGGACGGCACGGTCATGACCTTCGACGACGGCAAGGGCGCCAAGGACTTCGACACGCTGCTCGACCATCCCGATCTCGAAGACCAGTTCTACACGCCCTATCCGGCCGGCCGCGCGGGCATCCCGCCCGGCGTCGACATCGACCCCGGGCGCGTGCGCTACGAGCCGTTCTTCGCCAAGATGTACGGCGACTGCAAGAAGGGCGAAGTGACCAAGAAGATGGTCGACGTGGTCTGGCTGCCGAAGCACGGCGGCAAGAAGCTCAAGATCACGAGCGTGAACGGCGTGGACCGGAAGCTCAAGGCCGTGTCGGACGAGCTCGACAAGCTGCCGGACAGCTTCGTCAAATATCTCACGCCCTTAGGCGGCACCTATAATTGCCGCGTCATCGCCGGCACCACCCGGCCCTCCGTCCACGGCAACGGCGCGGCCATCGACATCAACGTCGCCTGGTCCGATTATTGGCGCAACGCCCGCCCCGTCGACGGCAAATATCCGTACAAGAACCGCATCCCCTGGGAGATCGTCGAGATCTTCGAGAAGCACGGCTTCATCTGGGGCGGCAAGTGGTATCACTACGACACCATGCATTTCGAATACCGCCCCGAACTTCTGCCGTGAGGCGCGGCTCGACCGAAGCATGCTAAAAGCGTGGCGGAAGCGCCCGTAGCTCAACGGATAGAGCACCAGACTTCGAATCTGGGGGTTGCACGTTCGAGCCGTGCCGGGCGCACCAATAGCCTTTCCTCGCGCGAGGTTCGCCCGGCAAGTGGCTCGCGAAACTCTCGGCGACAGCAGCGCCTTACCGCCGTTACGGCAGCACCAA
>NZ_DASRGO010000160.1:0-10841 GCF_035650995.1 Methyloceanibacter sp.
TTCTGTTCGACACGCTGATGACGCCCGCTGCCGACGAACCCGACGCGGTCTACGGCCTCGTCGCCGAGAGCGCCGAAGTGGCCGACGACCGCATGTCGGTGACCTTCCATCTGCGCCCAGAGGCGCATTTCGCTGACGGCACCGCGCTCACCGCCGACGACGTGGTGTTCTCCTTCGACGCGCTCAAGGAAAAAGGGCATCCGGTCTACCACCAGATGCTCCAGGACGTGGTGAAGGCCGAGGCCCTCGATCCCCATACCGTGCGTTACACCTTCAAGGGCGATCTCGTGCGCGATCTGCCGCTCACCGTGGCGACGCTTCCCATCTTCTCAAAGGCCTATTACACGACGCACCCCTTCGACCAGACGACGCTCGACCCGCCGCTCGGTTCGGGGCCGTATCTGGTCGACAGCGTGGCGCAGGGACGCACCATCGTCTACCGCCGCAATCCCAACTATTGGGCCAAGGACCTGCCGGTCAACCGCGGGCGCTTCAACTTCGACCGCATCCGCTTCGAATATTTCCGCGACCGCACCGCCTCGATGGAGGCCTTCAAGGCGGGGGCCTACGACTTCCGCGAGGAATTCACCTCCAAAGTGTGGGCGACCGAATACGACTTCCCGGCGATCCGCGACGGTAGGGTGAAGAAGGAGGTGCTGCCCGACGAGACGCCGTCGGGCACGCAGGGCTTCTTCCTCAACACGCGGCGCGAACCGTTGAACGACATCCGCGTGCGCAAGGCGCTCGATCTCGCCTTCGATTTCGAATGGGCGAACAAGAATCTGTTCTACGGGCTCTATAAGCGCACCGAGAGCTATTTCGAAAATTCGCCGATGAAGGCGGAAGGCGCGCCGTCCGAGGCCGAGCGCGCCCTACTGAGCTCGCTCGGCGCGCCCGTCTCCGACGAGGCGCTCGGCGCCGCCTACGTGCCGCCGAAGAGCGACGGCTCGGGCCAGGACCGCACGCTTCTCATCGCGGCGGGCAAGCTGCTCGACGAGGCCGGCTGGACCGTCAAGAACGGAGTCCGCGTCAACGCCAAGGGCGAGCCGCTCAAGCTCGAGATCCTCTATTCGGAGGACGTGTTCGAGCGCCTGATCGCGCCTTACATCAAGAATTTGAAGCTGCTCGGCATCGAGGCCTCGATGCGCCTGGTGGACCCCGCGCAATATCAACAGCGGCTCAAGAATTTCGACTTCGACATCACCACCGAACGCTACCAGATGCGCAACACGCCGGGGGTCGAGCTGAGGAGCTATTTCAGCTCGCAGGCAGCCAAGATGGACGGCTCGCTCAATCTCGCCGGCGTCTCCGACCCCGCCGTCGACGCGCTGATCGAGCGGGTCATCGCGGCCAAGAACCGCGACGAGCTGACCACCGCGGCGCGCGCGCTCGACCGCGTGCTCAGGGCCGGGCACTACTGGGTGCCGCACTGGTACAAGGCCTCCTACAACATCGCCTATTGGGACAAGTTTTCGCGGCCTCAGGTGAAACCCCGCTTCGACCGCGGCATTCTCGACACCTGGTGGTACGACGAGGCCAAGGCCGCGAAGCTCGCCGCGACGGCGCCGAGCCCGCGCGAGACGAGCGGTTCCGGAGGCAGTCCCTCGCGGCTCTGGCTCATCCTCGGCGCGCTCGCCGTCGCCGCGGCGGCCTATGGCATCGCGCGCTTGCGCCGCCGCAAGGCGTGAGCGCACCCGACAGGCGCAAAATGCCGCAATTTACCTCCGCCGACGGGGCGATCCCGCCGATAGGACCCTATGTCGGGTTCCACTCGGCTCGAGAATCCAGTAAGCATCACCCAAGCGAGCGAAACCGGCGCCGTGGGGCGGGGCAGCCGGCCCGGCCACATGCGTGAGAGAGAATGACAGCCTATATCCTCCGCCGCCTCCTCCTCATCATCCCGACGATGTTCGGCATCATGCTGGTGACGTTCGTCGTCGTGCAGTTCGCGCCGGGCGGTCCGGTCGAGCGCCTCATCGCCCAGCTCACCGGCGCCGATCAGGGCGCCACCTCGATGTTCAGCGGCGGCGGGGGCGACGCGACGAGCCCGCGTCCCGGCGGCGGCGGGCTCCCGGGCGACGTCTCGGCGCCGTCGAAATACCGCGGCGCGCAAGGCCTCGATCCCGAATTCATCAAGAGCCTCGAAAAGCAGTTCGGCTTCGACAAGCCGGCCTACGAGCGCTTTGCCATGATGATCAAGAACTACCTCCTGTTCGATTTCGGCAAGAGCTATTTCCGCGACACGAGCGTGCTCAAGCTGATCGAGGAGAGAATGCCGGTGTCGATCTCGCTCGGGCTGTGGATGACGCTACTCTCCTACGCCATCTCCATCCCGCTCGGCATCCGCAAGGCGGTCAAGGACGGCTCGCGCTTCGACGTGTGGACGAGCACCGTGATCGTGATCGGCTACGCCATTCCGGGCTTTCTCGTCGCCGTGTTCCTCATCGTGCTGTTCGCCGGCGGCTCGTTCCTGCAGATCTTTCCCCTGCGCGGGCTCGTGTCCGAGAACTGGCACGAACTGTCCTGGCCGATGAAGATCGCCGACTATTTCTGGCACCTCGTGCTGCCGATGTTCGCCATGGCGCTGTCGGCCTTCGCCACCACGACCTTCCTCACCAAGAACTCGTTCCTCGAGGAGATCAGGAAGCAATATGTGATGACGGCGCGGGCCAAGGGGCTGACCGAGCACAAAGTGCTGTACGGCCACGTGTTCCGCAACGCCATGCTGCTCGTCATCGCCGGCTTTCCCGGCGCGTTCATCGGCGCCTTCTTCACCGGCTCGCTCCTGATCGAGACGATCTTCTCGCTCGAGGGGCTCGGGCTCCTGAGCTTCGAATCGGTGGTGAACCGCGACTATCCGGTGGTGTTCGCCACGGTCTACATCTTTTCGCTGCTCGGGCTCGTCATCAACCTCATCTCCGACCTCACCTATACGTGGGTCGATCCGCGCATCGATTTCGAGACGCGCGAGGTCTAGCCGCGATGGACGCGCCGATCGACACCGCGATCACCGAGGAAGTCACCGCGCAAGGCGTGCCGGCCCCCCGGCCGTGGCTCTCGGCGCTGCAGCGGCGGCGGCTCGAAGTGTTCAAGGCCAACCGGCGCGGCTACTGGTCGCTGTGGATCTTCTTGGTGCTGTTCATCATCAGCCTATTCGCCGAATTCATCTGCAACGACAAGCCGATCCTGGTGAAATACGAGGGCCGCTATTACTGGCCGATCTTCCAGTCCTACCCCGAGACCGCCTTCGGCGGCATTTTCGAGACCGAAGCCGACTACCGCGATCCGGCGGTGAGAGAGATGATCAAGCACGGAGACGGCTGGGCGCTCTGGCCGCCGATCCGCTTCTCCTACAACACGCAGAACAAGAACCCGCCGATGGCCTTTCCGGTGAAGCCCACCTGGATGCTCACCGAGGAGGATTGCAAGCTCGCGGTCGAGCGCGGCTTCCATCCCTGCAACGCCGACCTCGAATGGAACTGGCTCGGCACCGACGATCAGGGGCGCGACGTCATCGCCCGCGTCATTTACGGATTCCGCATCTCGGTGCTGTTCGGGCTCGTGCTAACGCTGTTCTCGTCGGTGATCGGGGTGGCGGCAGGCGCCGTACAGGGCTATTTCGGCGGCTGGACCGATCTCCTGTTCCAGCGCTTCATCGAAATCTGGACGAGCATCCCGCAACTCTACCTGCTCATCATCGTCGCCGCGGTGATCGAGCCGAATTTCTGGATCCTGCTCGGCATCCTGCTCGCCTTCTCCTGGGTGGCGCTGGTCGGGGTGGTGCGCGCCGAGTTCCTCAGGGCGCGGAACTTCGAATACGTGACCGCGGCGCGCGCCCTCGGGCTGTCCAATGTGCGGATCATGTTCAAGCACCTCCTGCCGAACGCGATGGTGGCGACCATCACCTTCATGCCGTTCATCCTGAACGGCTCGATCACCACGCTCACTTCGCTCGACTTTCTCGGCTTCGGCCTGCCGCCGGGGTCGCCCTCGCTCGGCGAACTGCTCGCCCAGGGCAAGGACAATCTTCAGGCGCCGTGGCTCGGACTCACGGCCTTCTTCGTCATCGCGCTGATGCTCTCGCTTCTGATCTTCATCGGCGAGGCGGTGCGCGACGCGCTCGACCCGCGCAAGACGCTCGGATGACGCCGATGCATGGATCGCACGCGCACATGCACGATCGCTCGGGCCGCGGCAAGGGCCGGACGCCGAAGATCCCAGCCGAGCCGCACGCCAATAACGAGCGGCGCATGGGGTTCGCCGCGCTCATCACCGGCCTGTTCATGTTCGCCGAGGCGGCTGGCGGCATCGCGGCCGGCTCGCTCGCGCTGCTCGCCGATGCCGGCCACATGCTGACCGACTTCGCCTCTCTGTCGCTCGCCTGGTTCGGTTTCCGGCTGTCGCGGAGGCCCGCCGACTGGAAGCGCACCTACGGCTTCGACCGCTTCCAGGTGCTGATCGCCTTCGCCAACGGCCTTGCACTGTTCGCCATCGGCGCGTGGATCGTCTACGAGGCGGTCGAGCGGCTGATGACGATCCCGCAAGTGTCGGGCGGCATCATGGTGGTCATCGCTGTGCTCGGCCTCCTGGTCAATGTCGCCGCCTTCTTCCTGCTGCAAGGCGCCGACCGCGAGAATCTCAACGTGCGCGGGGCCCTCGTGCACGTGCTCGGCGATCTGCTCGGCTCGGTCGCGGCGCTCGCCGCGGGAGCGGTGATCCTGCTCACCGGCTGGACACCGATCGATCCCCTCCTTTCGCTTCTGGTCGCGGCGATCATCGTGAAAAGCGGCTGGCAGGTAGTGGCCGCGAGCGGGCATATCCTGCTCGAAGGCGCGCCGGGCGAGCTCGACACGCGCGCGATCGGCCCCGACCTCATAGCCCATGTCAAAGGGGTGCAGGGCGTTCACCACGTCCATGTCTGGTCGATCACCCAGAGCCGGCGCATGGTGACGCTTCATGCCGACATCGGCGTGGGCACCGATCAGGGGCGCGTGGTGAAGGACATCAAGGCGCGGCTCGCGGAGCGCTTCGCGCTCGACCATGCCACCGTCGAGGTCGAGTGCGGCGAATGCGCCGACGCCCAGCCTGCCAAGGCCAAGGCGTGATGTGGTACAATGGGTGGGTCATGAACAAGATCGTTAAAGAGCACTACCCCGCTTCGAAGCTCCCGGTCGAGCTGCGCGAAGGGATCGACTCGACTGCTTTCGTCACCGTGACCATCCAAGAGGAGGGTGAAGGGCGGAAACCGTTAAGCAGGGAGGCCCTTCGCGTCCTGATCGAGCGCGCGCAGATGGAATCCAAGGGTGGAACCATCGAGGATGCTGTCGAGCGTGTGCGCACCCTGCGCGACGAATGGGATGATTGATGGCGGAAGTCAGCAGGCTTTACCTCGACGCCAATATCATCATCCATTTGGTGGAACACAACGACGATCTGGCAAAGGCTTTCGTTAGGCTCTTCACGGCCCAGGCCAGAGGACGGCCTTTCCTTGTGACAAGCGAACTAACGCTGATGGAGGCGCTCGTTAGCCCCTATCGGGAGAAAAACGACCAGCTCATTGATCGCTACGACGACGCAATGATCTCCAACAGTCAGTTGGAGGTTGCCCCGATAGTTCGTCCGGTGTTGTGGTATGCGGCGGTCTTACGATCGCAATACCCGGCACTCAAGACTCCTGATGCAATCCATGTCTCAACGGCCATCGGTATGCGCTGCAGCCATCTGCTAACTGCTGATAAGCGCCTCGCCAACCGCTATGAGCTTCTTCATCATCGCTATGGATTGCTGAAGGGTCCTGCCGACGTCGAGGTGCTGCGTCCGGAGCTTGAGGTAGTGAGACAACTCATCGAGATTGCCGCGCGATGACCAACGCCGCCCTCATCAAGGTCGAGGACCTGTCGGTCGATTTCAACGCGGGCGAGGCCGCGACGCATGCGGTCAGGAACGTGTCGTTCGATATCGGCGCGGCCGAGACGGTCGCGCTCGTCGGCGAATCGGGCTCCGGCAAGACGGTGACGGCGCTGTCGATTCTCCGCCTCCTCCCCTACCCCACGGCATCGCACCCCTCGGGCAGAATCTTGTTCAAGGGCGAGGATTTGCTCACGCTACCGCCGGCCGCGCTGCGCGCGATCAGGGGCAACAAGATCTCGATGATCTTCCAGGAGCCGATGACCTCGCTCAATCCGCTGCATACGATCGAGCGGCAAATCGCCGAGGTGCTGAAGATTCATCGCGGCATGTCGGATCGGGCGGCGCGCGGGCGCGTGCTCGATCTCCTCGACAAGGTCGGCATCGACGACCCCAAGGGGCGGCTCGGCTCCTACCCGCATCAGCTCTCGGGCGGCCAACGGCAAAGGGTGATGATCGCCATGGCGCTCGCCAACGAGCCGGACCTGCTTATCGCCGACGAGCCGACCACGGCGCTCGACGTCACCATCCAGGCGCAGATCCTCGATCTGCTCGCCAACCTCAAGGCCGAGTTCAACATGGCGATGCTGCTCATCACCCACGATCTCGGCATCGTGCGCAAGATGGCCGACCGCGTCTGCGTGATGAACAACGGCGAGATCGTCGAGCGCGGGCGGACCGCCGACATCTTCGCCGCGCCGAAGCATCCCTACACCAAGCACCTGATCGAGTCGGAGCCTAAGGGGCAGCCGCCCGCCGCCGACCCCCAGGCAAAGACCATCCTCGAAGCCAAGGACCTGCGCGTGTGGTTTCCGATCAGGCGCGGCTTCCTGCGCCAGACGGTCGGACATATCAAGGCGGTGGACGGCATAAACCTCGCGGTCAAGGAGGGCCAGACGCTCGGCGTGGTCGGCGAATCGGGTTCGGGCAAGACCACGCTCGGGCTTGCCCTGCTGCGGCTGATCTCAAGCGACGGTCCCATCATCTATCTCGGCAACCGCATCGACGGGTATGACTCCAAGCGCATGCGGCCGCTCAGGCGCGACATGCAGATCGTGTTCCAGGACCCGTACGGATCGCTTTCCCCACGCCTTTCGGTCGGCCAGATCATCGAGGAGGGCCTCGCCATCCAGAATCCCTCGCTCACGAGGGAGGAGCGGACGGAGCGCATCTCGCGCGCGCTCAAGGAGGTCGGCCTGAAGCCCGAGTGGCGCGACCGCTACCCGCACGAGTTCTCCGGCGGCCAGCGCCAGCGCATCGCCATCGCGCGCGCGCTCGTGCTCGAGCCGAAATTCCTCATTCTCGATGAGCCGACGAGCGCGCTCGACGTGTCGGTGCAGGCGCAGATCGTCGATCTCCTGCGCGAGCTGCAGCGGCGTCACAAGCTCGCCTATCTCTTCATCAGCCACGACCTGAAAGTCGTGCGCGCGCTCGCCAATTCGATCATCGTGCTCCGCCACGGCAAGGTCGTGGAGCAGGGTCCGGCACGCACGGTGTTCGCCGAGCCGAAGACGGACTACACCAAGGCTCTGCTCGCGGCAGCCTTCGCGCTCGAGGCGACGCGCGGCGGCGTGGTCGCTACCTAAGCGCGGGGAACTGTCCGCAGCACGGCGCGTTGCTCCATCAGATCGTTTCTGTCACGGAGCGTTGATATGCGAGGCGTTCTTCTTTGGCTGATCGGCATCCCCATCCCGATCATCATCCTGCTCTACCTGTTCCACGTCATCTAGGGCGCCTGCGGGTTCAGAGGCGCGGCAGTCGCCGCACCCCGATCACCTCGAAGCCGGCATTGCCGATGCGCGCCCTCGCCGCGGCGAAGGGCTCGAGCTCGACCTGCATGTGAAAGGCGTTGGCGTGGAGAAGATGCGTCGGGCTCGTCATGATGCCGACGTGGCCGTCCCAGAACACGAGATCACCGCGGCGAAGCGCGGTGCCTTCGCTCCAGGGGACCGGCTCGCCGAGCTCGGCTAACTGCATGTCGGCATCGCGCGGCACGGTGTATCCGGCCGCCTCGAAGGCGAGCTGGACGAGGCCCGAGCAATCGAGCCCGATGCTGGTGCGGCCGCCCCAAAGATAAGGCGTGCCGAGAAAGGCCTCGGCGACGGCGACAGGGTCGGGGACCGGCTCGCCGGCGAGGCCTGCATGTTGCGCAAACACGAAGCCTCCGTCCTCGAGGGCGAGAAACTTGCCCTCCTCCGCCCTCGCCGTGAACAGGGCATTCAGGCTAAGCAGCGCAAGCGGCGGGGACTTTCCGTCGGGCTCGGGATAGACATAGGTCCTGAGCGCCGCGACGCGATGGGTCGGCTCAACGATCGAGGCGCTGAGGCCGTCGCTCGGCATGTAGCCGACATAGAGATCGCGATCGATCTGAACCCAGGCCCATCCCTCGCCCTCGGCGAAGACGGTGACGGTTTCGCCTTTGAGCACCTCGGTCTCGAGAAGAGAGTCGAAGCGCGGCTCGCGCCGCAAGGGAAGCGACGGCGCAATCACCTGGCGCGGCTCGCCGCTAACGTAGCGCTCCGCTTCGATCAAACCTCTGAGCCTCGCATCGGCGAGTTCCGGCCGGTAAGCATGGCGGCGCGGGTCGAGCATTGCGGAATCGCTCACGCGCGGCCAAGCTCCTGACGGAAGAAGTGGAACAGGGCGCGGGCTCCTTGCGGCTCGCCGCCCTGCGGCCGGCCGGGTTGTTCGCGCGGCACCCAGGCGAAGATGTCGAGATGGGCGAACCGCTTCGCCTGTTTCACGAAGCGTTTCAGGAACAGCGCGGCGATCACCGAGCCGGCGAAAGAGCCCTCGGCGATATGATTCACATCGGCGATCGAGCTTTTGAGCATCTTGTCGTAAGGCGCCCAGAACGGCATGCGCCATAGCGGATCGCCCACCGCGCTGCCGCTCGAGAGCAGGCCGGCAGCGAAGCCGTCATCGTCGGTATAGAGAGGCGGAAGATCGGGGCCGAGCGCGACGCGCGCGGCGCCCGTCAGCGTGGCGATGGTGATGAGGTAGTCGGGCGCCTCCTCATCGGCGAAGCTGATCGCATCGGCCAGCACGAGGCGACCCTCGGCGTCGGTATTGCCGATCTCGACGGTCATGCCGTTCCGGCTGGTGAGAACGTCGCCCGGGCGAAACGCGTTGCCGGAAATGCTGTTCTCCGCGGCAGGGATCAGCACCCGCAAGCGGATCGGCAGCTTGGTGCGCATGGCGAGGAGCGCGAAGGCGAGCGCCGTCGCCGCACCGCCCATGTCCTTCTTCATCAACCCCATGGCGCTTGAAGGCTTGATGTCGAGACCGCCGGTATCGAAGCAGATGCCCTTGCCGACAATGGTGACCTTCGGCGCGTGCTCGGAGCCAAATCTGAGATCGATGAGCCGCGGCGCACGGTCGCTGGCGCGGCCTACGGCATGGATCATGGGGAAATTGTCGGAAAGCAGGCTCGAGCCCTCGATGACCTTGATGCTCCCGCCATAGGCGTTGGCGAGCTCGCGCGCAGCCGTCTCGAGCTCGGCCGGGCCGAGATCGTTGGCCGGCGTATTGATGAGGTCGCGCCCGAAATAGAGCGCGGCGGCGAGCGCGAGCACCTCCTCCTTGTTGGCGCCTTCGGGAAGGACGAGACGCTTCGTCTTGCCTTCGTCGCAGGTCTTGTAACGCGTGAAACGATAGAGGCCGGCGAGAAATCCGAGCGCGGCAAGCCCGGGATCGGGCAGAGGCGAAGCGAAGGTGTAGTCGCCCTCGGGGAGCGCGCCTGCAAGCACACCGGTGAGGAGCGGCGTGCGCGACGCCCAATCCGCATCGCCGGTGCCGAGCAGAACTCCGCTCACACCACGAACGCCGCCCGGCAGGAGGAGAACCGAGCCCTCCTTGGGCTTCCACCCTTGCGCCTCGACCCAACTGCGCTCGGCCTCGCTCAACGCCTCGAGGGCCGGATCGTCCTCGGAGGCGATGAGGCGAATGGGGAGGCCGCCGGCGCCCGCGTCGAGAAGCCGGTCATCGAGGGCGGCGGCAATCGTCTCGAGCGTCGCAATTTTGGTCGTCATTGGCACCAAGGAATGAGGGGGTTGCAGCGTCCGCGCATTAATGGCAGGGGAGCGGAGTGCTGACAATGGCGGAAGGGGCGAGCATGGGAACGGCCAAGTACACACTCGTCATCGGCGACAAGAACATCTCGTCCTGGAGCTTGCGGCCATGGATCGCGCTCAAGGCCTGCGGCATTCCCTTCGCCGAGGAGCGCGTCAGGCTGCGCCAGCCGGACAGCAAGGCCGAGATCTCGCGCGTGTCGCCCTCGGGCAAGGTGCCGGCGCTCAAGACCGAGAACGGCATCGTGTGGGACAGCCTCGCCATCCTCGAATATCTCGCCGAGCACCATCCGGAGTGCCACCTCTGGCCGAAGGACGCGGAGGCCAGGGCGGCGGCGCGCTCGATCTCGGCCGAAATGCACTCCGGCTTCGCCACGCTCCGCAACGACATGTCCATGGACCTGTTGGCGCGGCTCGCCACTCCCCCGATCAGTCCCGCGCTCGAGACCGACATCAGGCGCATCGTGGCCATCTGGCACGACGCGCGCAGCCGCTTCGGCAAGGGGGGGCCGTTCCTGTTCGGCGCCTTCACCAACGCCGATGCCATGTACGCGCCGGTGGCGACGCGCTTCCGCACTTATGGCGTCGATCTCGGACAATTCGGCGACGACGGCACGGCCCAGGCCTATGCCGATGCGATCCTCGCCATGCCGGAGATGGCCGAGTGGACCGCGGGGGCGGTTGAGGAAGTCAGAAGCCGGAAATCAGAAGTCTGAATTCTGATCGAAAATCAGACATTGCCGGCCGCAGGGCCCGCCTATCAGTCTGATTTCTGAATACTGACTTCTGGCTTTTGGCTTCTGGCGGCGGCGGCATGGTTAATACTTTTTTGACGCCTGTCCCGGATCATTACAGCAGTCCAAC
>NZ_DASRGO010000161.1:0-12571 GCF_035650995.1 Methyloceanibacter sp.
GCCTCACATCATGCCGCAGGCACCACCCAGCAACTGGTTTGCCTTCTCCTTCTGCGCGTCGGTGAGCACGGCGTAGAGCGCGGTCGTCGCGGGCTTCAGCGCCTTCAGATTATCGACCATGATCTCCATGGCCTTGATGCGCGCATCCATGCGGTCGAGAGCGCTACCGCCCATGGCCTTCATCATGTCGCCATGCATGTTTTCCATGGCGGCCTGCTGCGCCCTGACGGCTTTGGCATAATCCTCCCATGCGGAGGCTTGGGCATCGGTGATGCCGAGCTCGGCCTTCATGTAGGCGAGCTTCGCTTCCATCATGGGCATTGACGTCATCATCATGCCGCGCATGCCGTGGCCCATGCCGCCCATCATCGCGCAACCGCCCATCATGCCGCCTTTGTCATCACCCATCATGGAGCGCATGCCGCCCATCATGCCGCCCTGGCCCGTCATGCCTCCCTGCCCCATCATGCCGCCCATGGGACTGCCCGCACCCTGGCCCGTCGCGCCACTCTTGCCCTCATCCCCGGTACCTTGCCCCATCATCCCACCGGGACCCATCATCGGCGCTTGTGGCTGACCCTGCTGCGCCATAACGGGAAACACGACCGCGGCAGCAACCGCCAGGCCGCTCGCAAGCGCCAATCCTTTGAGCATCCGCATCGCTTCCTCCTTACCGGACCTTACCGGACGTCTGAGCGTCCGCTTCTTTGGATTCGAAACATTCACTATACCTGCGCCACTCCCATCGCTTTGAGGCGGATCAAGCGGAAAATGCCGCCAATCGTCGCTTCGACCTTAACGAATCCATCGGCCTTCGCGGGTTAAGCTCCGCCCCGCCCGCGAATCAGACTAGCCTCACGCCCATGCCGGAACGAGCCAAAGACGGCACCCACGCACCATCTGAGCCACCTCGCAGGTCGCTTGCCGAGGACTATGCCGCGATCGAGGACGCGCTGGCAGCGAGCCGGCGCGGCCGCTGGTTCCTCGCCGAATATGCGAGGCGCAACCGCACCGCTGAGACCGAGATGCTGCTCGAGGCGATCGCCAAGCTCGAGGCGGCCGTGCTCAGGCCGCAGCGCCAGAGCGCGCCGTGCGGCGTGTTCACCGAGCTTGTCGAGATGAGCGAGGCGATCGCGCGCACGCGGCGCGAGATCGCCCAGATCAGGCCTCCCTTCCAGTTCGACCAGCAGCTCGTCAGCGCGACCGAGGAACTCGACCAAATCGTAGAGGCGACCGAGAAGGCGACCTCGGAGATTCTCGCCGCGGCCGAGGACATCCAGGAGGTCGCCTGGACGCTCCGCGAGCGGGGGACCGAGGTCGCGCTGTGCGACCGGATCGATCAGCGCGCCACCGACATCTACACCGCCTGCTCGTTCCAGGACCTCACCGGGCAGCGCACCGACAAGGTGGTGCGTGCGCTCCATTTCATCGAGAGCCGCATCAACGCGATGATCCAGATTTGGGGCGTCGACGACATCGCCTACCGGGTGGACGACATCGCACAAAAGATGCGCGACTTCGCCGACGCCTCGCTCCATGACGAGGCGGAGTTCCTGAGCGGACCGCAAGGCAAGGATAAGGGCCTTGGGCAGGACGATGTAGACCGCATGTTGACGGCACGGGAGGAACGCCCGGCCAGGGGAGCGGCCCGGGAGACGATGGCGGACGCTGAGGCAGGGCGGCCTCGCGGGCCGGAGCGCTTCGAGCCGCCCGCGCCGCTTACCTTCGAGGAACTCGACACGGTCAAGCGCGCGGCCCTGTTCGGCTAGCTCCAAATTTTTTTATTCCAGGTGCATCAACGGCTTAGTGCGCCGTGCTGAGCAGTTTTCACCGGCGCCCCTTGAACCGCAAGGGCGGATTTACCATCTCTGGGAAGACGCGAGTTCCCCCAAAGCGTCCCCCAAACTGACGCATGAGAATGTGACGGCCCGGTTCCCCCCCAACCGGGCCGTTTTTCTTTTTCGCTTCCGTTTCTGCGGCGCGCGCTTGCCCCGCCAGCGGCGAAGCCGCGGGCGCCGCTCGGGCAGCCCCAGATTGTGCGCGACCATCATGTTCTCGATGAACTGCCGCGTTGAGTTCTCCCAGCTATATGTCAAGGCAAGCGACCGGGCGTCCGCGCGATCGAGCTTGAGCGCGGCGAGAGCCGCGGCCTTAAGGTCGGCGCCGAGAACGCCAGCACGCGGATCGGTGATGACGTCGCGCGGCCCGCTCACGGGATAGGCGGCGACCGGAACGCCGGAGGCGAGCGCCTCGAGCAAGACGAGTCCGAAGGTGTCGGTCAGGCTCGGGAACACGAACACGTCGGCCGAGGCGTAGGCCAACGCAAGCTCCTCGCCCTCCTTGGCTCCCGGAAACAGAACATCGGGATAGGTCCGCATCAGCTCCTGGGCCTGCGGGCCGCTGCCGATAACGACCTTGCGCCCCGGCAGGTCGAGGTCGAGAAACGCCTTGAGGTTCTTTTCTACGGCGATGCGCCCGACATAGAGGAACACGGGCTGCTCGCCGTAAAGGCGCACGTTGCGCGGCCGGAACAGATCGACGTCGACGCCGCGCGACCAGGGCATGAGCCGGTTGAAACCGCGGGCGGCGAGATCGTCGGCGACCGACTTGGTGGCGACGAAGGTGCCGGCGGCGCCGTTATGGAAGCGCCGCTGCAGCGCGTAGCACCACTCCTCGGGAATCGGCAGCCGGGCCGAGACATATTCCGGAAAGCGCGTGTGATAGCTCGTGGTGAACGGCCGGTGCATCTTGCGGCAAAAGCGCCTCGTCATGAATCCGATGGGTCCCTCCGTGGCGATATGGATGAAGTCGGGGCGCGCGGCTTCGACATGGCGGGCAATCGCGCCCGGGGTGAGGAGCGACAATCTGATCTCGGGATAGGTTGGGCAGGGCAGCGTGCGGAACAGGTTGGGCGCGACGAAGCTCACCTCGCAGCCCTGCTTCGGCGCTTCGAGCGCGAGCCGCTCGTAGGTGCGCACCACCCCATTGACCTGGGGATGCCAGGCATCGGTCGCGACCAGGACCCGCATCAGGCGGCAGCCTCGAGCTCCTCGACACGGCGTTCGGGCGAACTCATGCCCTTGGGCGTCGGCGCCCAGCGGATGATCTCGAACACCCCCTCCTCGGTCTCGGCCACGGCGGTGCAGCTTTCGACCCAGTCACCGGTGTTGATGTAGATCACCTCCCCCACCTGGCGCATGGCGGCGTGGTGGATGTGGCCGCAGATCACGCCTTGCGCTCCGTGACGCCGCGCCTCCTGCGCCAGGGCCAGCTCGAACTCCCCGATATAGTTCACCGCGCGTTTGACCTTGTGCTTGAGATAAGCCGACAGCGACCAATAGGGCATGCCGAACCACCGCCGCAGCACGTTGAAATGGGTGTTGGCCCACAGCGCGAGCTCGTAGCTCCAATCGCCGAGCAGAGCGAGCCACTTGGCGTAGCGCACCACGACGTCGAACTCGTCGCCGTGAATGACAAGGTAGCGCCGACCGTCGGCGCCTACATGGATGGTGTTGCGCTCGATGGCGATGCCGCCGAAATGTACCCCGCAATAGTCGCGCAAGGCCTCGTCGTGATTGCCGGGAATGAGCACGAGGTCAGTGCCCTTGCGCACCTTGCGCAGGATCTTCTGCAAGACGTCATTATGGGCTTGCGGCCAGTAGATGCCGCGCCTTATGCGCCAGAAGTCGACGATGTCGCCGATCAGATAGATGCGCGAGGCATCGTGGCAGCGAAGGAAATCGAGGAAGGCCTCTGCCTGACAGGCCTTGGTGCCCAAATGCAGATCCGAGACGAAAAGCGCGCGATAACGCCTCACACCCGGTTCATGCTGCACGTCGTCATCCTGCGTCTTCGCCACGATAAGGCGCGACTTAAAGTGATTTTGTATCAGCGATGTGACATCCAGCGCGGGCGCTGGTTAATGGCGGCAGCGTGACGAACGGCGATCTCAAGATGCGGCTTCAACAAGCGCTCGGCACGCGCGTGGCCGAGGCGAGACCGCTCGCGGTCGGCTTCGGGCTCACCGGACTTGAGGTCGTGCTCGCCGACGGGCGTCATCTTGCCGTCAAGGCGGGCGAAACGGACCGCGGCGGGGCCGATGGGCTCAAGCTCGAGGCGTTCATGCTCGGCGAGCTTGCGCGCCTCTCGGACCTCCCGGTGCCGCGGGTGCATTATGCCGCGCGCGATCTCCTCGTCATGGACTTCATCGAGAATGACGCGGGCGGCATCGGCAGAAGCGTCGAACGTCATGCCGGCGAGTTGATCGCGAGGCTGCACGCGACCCCACGCGAGCATTTCGGCTATGCGCGCGACACGCTGATCGGGCCTCTCCATCAGCCGAACCCCAAGGCAACGAAGTGGGTACCGTTCTTCCGCGACCACCGGCTTCTGTACATGGCGTGCGAGGCGCACCGCGAGGGGCGCCTGCCCTCATCCTTGTTGGCGCGGATCGAGCGGCTGGCGGAGCGGATCGAGGAGTATCTGATCGAGCCGCCTTTCCCGAGCCTGCTCCATGGCGACCTCTGGGCCGGCAACGTGCTCGTGCGGAACGGACGCGTTGCGGCCTTCGTCGATCCCGCCATCTATTTCGGCAGTCCCGAGATCGAGCTTGCCTTCACCACGATGTTCGGGACGTTCGGGGAGGCCTTCTTCGCGGTCTACGAAAGTCTCATGCGGCTAGAGCCCGGGTTCCACGAGCTGAGGGCGGGCCTCTACAACCTCTACCCCAGTCTCGTTCACGTCAGGCTGTTCGGGTCGGGCTATCTCTCCGGGATCGACCGCACCCTCACCCGCATCGGCCTTTGAAAGCCGCTCAAGACAAAAAGAACCGGCCCGGGCGTCGCCGGGCCGGTCTTCCCTGCGAAACGAGCCGAGCTCCAAGGCATGGCCTATAAAGCGGGCGTCGGCTCGCCCCCCCATCTTGTTCCTGAGCCTGTCGGTGGCTGCTTGGTTTCCCTCTGGTTCCCATCTCGGGGTGACTTGAGCCCCCCAGCCCCGTCCCCCCATTCGATGCCGGAAGGCTAGCCTAGGCCTTTAGCGTGCTTCAACATTGCGCAAGGGGCCGGACGCAATTCCGCAAACGACTGTTGCGCAAATGCAAATGACCGCTTTCCGAGGGGGTGAATCTGCCTTCGCGGGGGACGATTATTCATTATTTATCATTGTATTAGGGCGTCACAGACCGCGCCGACGCCGGTACAGCCGGAAGACCGAATTGCCTCTTAAAATTGCACTTCCGCTGTGCGGCGCCCGGAAAACTTTCTGAGGCCCTGTTGCAGTTCCGCAACGCCACATTTCTGCGGCTCACGAAGCGATTTGCGGAACGACGGCGAGAGAGAATCGCTGTGGAATCAAAAAGAAGGAAGCGGCATCGCCCCAGGCGCTGTCGGGCGGCCCAGGGGCAAAGGCTCCTCTCAAGCGAGGCTTCGGGTTACCGGTGCAGGGCGACGCTCGCCGCCTGGCGGTAGGTGCCCGACTTTGGGTCGAGCTGAACGATGTTGATGGTGTGGCTCGAGCCGGAGACGTTGATGCTGAGGCGGCCAGAGAACTTGTCGCCGCTGATGACCGCATGGACGGTGTTGCCGGCCGCCGTGCCGCTCACGCTGCCCGCCGCGTCGTAGGTGGTCTCGCTCCAGGAGCCCGAAATCTTGCCGCCGCTATAGGTGAGCTTCGAGCTCGTGTTGAATTTGTAGTCGGTCCCGGCGCAGCGCATGTTCTGCGTCACCGCCGCTCCCGCCACGTTGTAGGTGACCTTGCAGCTCACCTTTTCCGGCGCCCCCTTGCCGGGAGCGATGGTGCCGCCTCCGGACCAATAGCCGTTCAGGAGGTCGAACGGGTTGCCGGTGCCCTTAGGGGTCGCCTTCTTCGATGCCGATTCGGCCGGCAGCGCGAGCAGCGTCACAAGCAAAAGCATCAGGACGGGCATGAGCTTGCCGATCCAGTCCGTAAGCAGGCGAGATGCCATGGAAGCCATCCCTCTCAAAGTCCACCGCTGAAGCGCGCGCTCCGGGCCGAAAACCGGTTTCGCGAATCGCGGGCCGTTGCCGCCCCCCGCGGCCGCGTGCATCATGCAGAAAAACGGTGACCGGGGGAAGAACGATGAAGCTGTTACGCTACGGAAAAGTCGGCGCGGAGAAGCCTGCCATCCTCGATGCGCAAGGCCGCATCCGCGACCTCTCGGGCATCGTGGCCGACTTCGCGGGACCCGCGCTTGGCCGCGAATCCTTGAGTCGAATCAAGGCTCTCGATTTCGGCTCTCTTCCCCTGGTTGAAGGCAACCCGCGGATCGGCGCCCCGGTCGGCATCGTCCCGAAGTTCTTCGGCATTGGCCTCAACTATCGCGACCACGCCGCCGAGACCGGCCAGCCCATTCCCGAAGTGCCGATCGTGTTCGCCAAAGCAAGCTCCTGTGTCTCAGGGCCTTATGACCCCATCCTCCAGCCCAAGGGCTTCGATCGCATGGATTTCGAGGTCGAGCTTGCCGTGGTGATCGGTGAGCGCGCCAAGAACGTCTCCGAAGCCGAGGCATTAAACCATGTCGCGGGCTACTCTATCTGCGACGACGTCTCGGAGCGAAGCCTGCAGAAGGGCGGCCCGGGCGAATGGATCAAGGCCAAGAGCTACGACAGTTTCGGCCCGCTCGGACCCTGGCTCGTGACCACCGACGAGATTCCCGACCCGCAGTCGCTCGATCTTGCCCTCGACCTGAACGGGGTGCGCATGCAGACCGGCAACACCTCGACCATGATTTTCACGGTCGCCCAGCTCGTAAGCTATATCAGCAAGTACATGACGCTCGTGCCGGGCGACGTCATCACCACCGGCACGCCGCCCGGGGTCGGCATGGCGCGGAACCCGCGCGTGTTCCTTAAAGCCGGCGATGAGCTCCGCCTCGCCATTTCTGGCCTCGGCGAGCAGCGGCTCAAGGTCGTGGCGGAGGCTTAGGCTAAGGCTGCCGGCACATCACTTCGGCTTGGGCCAGAAGGCGTGGAAGTGGTGCACGGGGCCCCTGCCGTTGCCGATATGAAGCTCATCGGCGCGTCCGATCGCGGCGCTGACATAGGCCTTGGCCTTGCGGGCCGCTTCGCGCAGCGTCGCCCCCTTGGCAAGCTCGGCAGCGATGGCCGAGGAGAGCGTGCAGCCCGTGCCGTGATCATGCTTGGTCTTGATGCGCGGCGCCTCGAGCCGCAGCTCGCCCTCCTCATCGCGCAGGAGATCGACGGCCGCCGGTCCCTTGGCGTGGCCGCCCTTGATGAGCACGGCCTTGGCGCCGAGGCGCTTAAGCTCCTCGGCTTGAGCACGCATCTCTTCCTCGCTCCGGGCCTCGTTCGTCTCGAGGAGCCGCGCCGCCTCGGGCAAGTTCGGGGTGATGACGATAGCGCGCGGGATCAAGACGCGCTTCAGGCTCGCGATTGCCTCCTCGTCGAGCAGGACCGCCCCGGTGGCGGCCACCATCACCGGGTCGAGCACTACGGGAACGCCGGGGAAGCTGCGAAGTCCCTCGGCGACGGCCTCGATGATGGGCGTCGTCGCCAGCATGCCGATCTTGATCGCGCCGACATCGAGGTCGGCGGCAACGGCCTTCATCTGCGCGATCACAAAACCGGACGGCACCACATGCACGCCCTCGACGCCCAGCGTGTTCTGCGCGGTGAGCGCGGTAATCGCGGTCGCGCCATGAACGCCGAGCGCGGCGAAGGTCTTGAGGTCGGCTTGAATGCCGGCGCCGCCGGCCGAGTCGGAGCCCGCGACGGAAAGTGCGATCGCTGTCATGGCACGACTATCGGCCGATTGTGCCAAAGACGGAAGCGCTGCCTTAGCCGATGGCGGCAAGCCCCGGGAAAAGCTGGAGCAGCCAGGCCGAGATGAGCGTCATGGCATTGGTGAGGAAGAGGATGCCGGTCACGACGAGAAAGCCGCCCAGCACCTTCTCGATCGTGCCGAGATGCCGGCGAAAGCGCTGCATCGTGCTCATGAACGGGCGGATGGCGACGGCCGCGGCGATGAAGGGGATGCCGAGCCCGAGCGAATAGACAAAGAGCAGGCCGATTCCCTGGCGCACGGAATCTTCACCCGCCGCCATGGCAAGGATCGCGCCGAGCACGGGCCCGATGCACGGTGTCCAGCCGAAGGCGAAGGCAAGGCCGATGATATAGGCGCCGAGCAGCCCGGCAGGGCGCTCGTCGGCGTGATAGCGCGCTTCGCGGTGCAGCAGCGGAATATGGATGAGCCCGAGGAAATGCAGGCCGGCGATGATGATGATCACGCCGGCGACCTTGCTCAACAGGGCGAGGTTGGCGATGAGCAACTGGCCGAGGGCGGTTGCGGTGGCGCCGAGTGCCACGAACACAGTGGTGAAGCCGAGCACGAAGGCGATCGAGGACATCACCACGGTCGCGTAGACGTGGGTGGGCGTCTCGTCTTCGCCCGCGAGCTGATCGAAGGTCGCGCCGCCCAGGAAGCAGAGATAAGGCGGCACGAGCGGCAGCACGCAGGGGCTCAGGAAGCTGAGCAGCCCGGCAAACAGCGCTCCTACATAGGTGACGTCCAATTCAAATCTCCGACCGAAGTCAGGCGGTCCTAGCACGAGAGACAGGGTTCTGCCGCCAGCCCTCGCCGATCACTTTAGCGTCAAAACGGCGCGAGGACGTCGATTAACCTAGGCCGCGGCGATGCGGGCGCGCATGGCGGCGGCTTTGATCGCGGCGATGTTCTCCTGACAGGCGCCCCCCTTGAACACGGCCGAGCCCGCCACGATGACATTGGCGCCCGCCTCGACTACGAGCGGGGCGGTTTCGGCGTTGATGCCGCCGTCAACCTCGATGTGGATCGGCCGGGCGCCGATTGCGTTTTTGATGGCCCTGATCTTGTGCAGCTGGCTCGGGATGAAGGCTTGGCCGCCGAAGCCGGGATTCACCGTCATCACGAGCACGAGATCGACCTTGTCAAGCACGTAGTCGATCGCACTCTCGGGCGTCGACGGAGTGATCGAGACGCCCGCTTTCTTGCCGAGGTTCCTGATCAGTTGCAGCGAGCGGTCGAGATGGGGACCCGCCTCGGCATGCACGGTGATGATATCGGAGCCCGCGGCCGCGAAGGCTTCGATGAAGGGGTCGCATGGGGCGATCATGAGATGCACGTCGAAGATCTTCTTCGAGTGCGGGCGAAGCGCCTTCACCACGTCAGGGCCGATGGTGATGTTGGGCACGAAATGCCCGTCCATCACGTCGACATGGATCCAGTCGCAGCCGGCGGCGTCGATGGCGCGCACCTCCTCGCCGAGCCGCGCGAAGTCGGCCGAGAGGATCGAGGGGGCGATGATGATGTCACGGGCCATGTCGGAGCCTCGGCTCGCCAATGAGTCCTTTTAGCGCACAATACCGCTAAATAAAGATTGTCATGTCCGGCTTTATGCCGGGCATCCACGCCTTTTACCGCGGCAAACTCGTTGGATGGCCGGGCCTTCGCCCGCCAACGCCTTCGTAGGGTGGTTTTCGCGAAAGGCTTCGGCCCGCGCAAGGGGAAGACAAGCCCGGCCACGACCAAGAGAAGATTAGCAGGCGGCGCGGGCGCCGCTCTTCGCAAGCGCCACCACGCCCGGCAATTTCGCCCCGCCCAGCCATTCGAGGAAGGCGCCCCCAGCGGTCGAGACGTAGGTCAGATCGCCGGCGACGCCGACGATGTTGAGCGCCCGCACCGTATCCCCGCCGCCGGCGACACTCACGAGCTTCCCCTCCCGCGTCAGGCGGGCGACCTCGCGGGCAAGGGCGAAGGTGCCCTCGCCGAACGGCGCCGTCTCGAAGGCGCCGAGCGGCCCGTTCCATAGCACCGTCTTAACGCCTTGAAGGCGCCGCTTGAGGTCAGCGACGCTCGCCGGACCGAAGTCGAGGATCATGGTATCGGCGGGAACGGCGCCGACCGGGCAGATCCGCCATTCGACGCCGGGCTTGAACTCCTTGGCCACCACCACGTCGGTCGGAAGAACGATCTCGCACCCCGACGTTTTGGCGCGCGCCATGATGTCCTTCGCCGTCGCGACGAACTCCGGCTCGACCAGAGAGGCTCCGGTGTCGATGCTGTTGGCGGCAAGGAAGGTGTTGGCCATGCCGCCTCCGACGGCGAGCTGATCCATGCGGGTCACGAGATGGGTCAGGACCTCGATCTTGGTCGAGACCTTGGCGCCGCCCACGATGGCCATGACCGGCCGCGCCGGGTTCTCGAGCGCCCTGCCGAGCGCGTCCACCTCGGCCATGAGCTGAAGCCCGGCATAGGCGGGGCGAAGATGGGCCAGAGCCTCGATCGAGGCATGCGCGCGGTGGGCCGCCGAGAAGGCGTCGTTCACATAGATGTCGCCGAGCTCGGCAAGGGCCTTGGCGAATTCGCGATCGTTCTTCTCCTCGCCGCTGTAATAGCGGACGTTCTCGAGCACCGCGACCTCGCCCGGCTTGACGCCGGCGACGCCGCGCCGCGCCTCCTCGCCGAAGCAGTCGCCGATGAAATGGACGGTGGTGCCCGGCATCAGCTCGCGCATCTTCTCGGCGACGGGTTTGAGCGAGGTGTCGGGGCTTATCACCCCCTTGGGGCGGCCGAGATGCGAGAGCACGATCACTTTCGCCCCCGCCTCGGCGAGCTTCGAAATGGTGGGGAGCACGCGCTTGAGGCGCGTCGCGTCGGCGACCACGCCGTTCTCGATCGGCAC
Organism: Methyloceanibacter sp.; assembly: GCF_035650995.1. Classification (GTDB taxonomy): domain Bacteria; phylum Pseudomonadota; class Alphaproteobacteria; order Rhizobiales; family Methyloligellaceae; genus Methyloceanibacter. Next base: position 10,700 of record NZ_DASRGO010000161.1, read on the forward strand.
GTTGAAATCGACGCGCACGAGCACGCGTTTGCCCTTGACGTCGACGCCGTCGATCGACCTTACGCCTGAAAGGTCGACGCTCCCCTCGGAGACGCTCTCCGTGGCGGCCGATGAGGCGACGCTCATATCAGGCGCCCCATCTCCGCCGCCGTATCGTTCATGCGGTTGGAGAAGCCCCACTCGTTGTCGTACCAGGACACGACGCGGCAGAAGGTGCCGTCGACCACCTGGGTGCTCGGCAAGTCGAAGATCGAGCTTTGCGGGTCGTGATTGAAGTCGCTCGACACGAGCGGCTTGTCGTTGACGCCGAGAATGCCCTTGAGCGGTCCGTTGGCGGCCGCGACGATGGCCTCGTTGATCTCCTGCGCCGTGGTGGGACGGCTGGACTGGAAGGTCAAATCGATCATGCTGACATTGGGCACCGGCACCCTGATCGAGGCGCCGTCGAGCTTGCCCTTGAGCTCGGGAAGGACGAGGCCAACCGCCTTGGCCGCGCCGGTCGAGGTCGGGATCAGATTCACCGCCGCGGCGCGCGCGCGGTACGGGTCCTTGTGCAAGGTATCGACCGGGCGCTGATCGCCGGTGTAAGCGTGCACCGTGGTCATGTAGCCGTGCTTGATGCCGACCGCCTCATTCAGCACCTGGGCGACAGGGGCGAGGCAGTTCGTGGTGCAGGACGCGTTCGAGACGACGTGGTGCTCCTGGGTGAGCTTGTCGTGGTTGACGCCGAACACCACGGTGAGGTCGGCACCGCTGCACGGCGCCGAGACGAGCACGCGTTTGGCGCCCGCGGTCAGATGCTTTGCGGCACCTTCGCGGTTGGTGAAGCGGCCGGTGCATTCCATGACGATGTCGACGCCGAGATCGCGCCAGGGAAGCTTCTCAGGCGTGGCCTCCGACAGCACCGCGACGTTCTGGCCGTTGGTCTTGAGATGTCCGTCGGCGACGGCGACCCTGCCGCGGAAGCGGCCATGCACGCTGTCGAACTCGAGGAGGTGAGCATTCATCTCGGCCGAGCCGAGGTCGTTGATGGCCACGAATTCGAGATCATCGCGACCCGATTCGAGATAGGCCCTGAAAGTGAGCCTCCCGATCCGGCCAAACCCATTGATGGCGACGCGCTTCCTAGCCATTTCCTGCCCTGCTCTTCCTTTCCAACACCTCGATTGCTGCCGATGCTACGGCCTCGGCGGTGATACCGAAATGCTTATATAGGTCTTGCGCCGGGGCAGAAGCTCCGAATCCGCGCATGCCGATGAAGGCGCCCCCCTGCCCGATCCATTTGTCCCAGCCGAAGCCTGAGGCCGCCTCGACCGCCACGCGCGGGACCGTACCCAGAATTGTGTTCCGATAGGCCTCGGGCTGCGCCTCGAACAACTCCCAGCAGGGCATCGACACGACGGCGGCCCTGATCCCCTTCCCGGCAAGCTTTGCCGCCGCCTCGACGGCGAGCGCGACCTCCGAACCCGTGCCGATCAGGGTCACATCGCGGTCCCCTGCTGGCGCGATCAGCACGTAGGCGCCCTTGGCCGACAAATTCTCCTTGCTGTCGGAGGTGCGGAGCAGCGGAAGACCTTGACGGGTGAGTGCGAGGATCGAGGGCGTCCCCTTGGCGAGGAGCGCGATCTCCCAACACTCGGCGCATTCGACCGAGTCGGCCGGGCGCATCACGTTGAGATTCGGCATGGCGCGGAGCGCCGCGAGCTGCTCGACCGGCTGGTGCGTCGGGCCATCCTCGCCGAGACCGATCGAGTCGTGCGTCATGACGTAGATCACGCGCTGGCCCATCATCGCCGAGAGCCTGATCGACGGCCGGCAGTAGTCGGAAAAGACGAGGAACGTGCCGCCGTAAGGAACGATGCCGCCATGGAG
>NZ_DASRGO010000162.1:0-9975 GCF_035650995.1 Methyloceanibacter sp.
GGATGCCGGTGTTCTTTACCTTTCTGCTCGCGCATTTCCCGGCCGGGCTTGTGATCTACTGGGCGTGGAACAACACCCTCTCGGTGATCCAACAGTCGGTGATCATGGCGCGGCAGGGCGTCGAGATCCCGCTCTTCGAGAATCTCGGGCTGAAGAAGAACGACAAACCGCAAGCCAAGAAGCAGAAGGTGCGCGACGAGAGCGAAACGACATCCTGAAGGAGAGTCGGCCATGGGGCTGGGAGAGGAATTGGCCGAAGAGCGCAGGCGCTTCAGCTTGCTCAGCTTATATGACAAGTTCGAACATATCGTCGTCCTCATCCTCACGGCTTTGATCGCCGCCTTCATCGTCTTCGCGCTGTGGAACCTCGCGCTCGGTGTCGTTCAGAGCTTCGCTTCGAGCACGACCACCCCCACCGACTACCCGGTGTTCCAGAGCATCTTCGGCATGATGTTCACGGTGATCATCGCGCTCGAGTTCAAACGTTCGCTGCTCATCTCGACCGAGCGACTACGAAGCGTGGTGCAGGTTCGCACCGTGATTCTGATCGGGCTGCTGGCGGTCGTGCGCAAGTTGATCATTCTCGATGTCGGGGACGCGGCGACGCGGGAGTTGTTCGCTCTTGCCGCCGCGATCGTGGCGCTTGGCATCGCCTACTGGCTCGTCTGCGACCGCGGCCCCTTCGTTCTTGCCGACTCGCGCGAGGAGAAGGGTGGACGCAGGCTCCACAAGCGCGACAAGAGTTAAGGAGCGTCCGGCGCCTCTGCGTTTCGGGGCCTGGTCCGACAGGCAGGTCGAGCCCGGCGATGGCAATGCAAGGTCACGGCGTCAGTTCTGAAGAGCTTGCCCGCGGCGAGGCGCTGTTCCGGGGCCCGTGCGCCTTCGTCACGGGCGTCACCCGCATCGAGGACTTGCCGCGGGACGGACGGCCGGAGATCGCGTTCGCCGGCCGCTCCAATGTCGGCAAGTCGAGCCTGATCAACGCGCTTACCGGCCGCACAAGCCTCGCGCGCGTCTCGGTCACGCCGGGGCGGACGCGCGAGCTCAACTTCTTCAGCCTCGGCAAGGACGGGCTGCTCTATCTCGTCGACATGCCGGGATACGGCTATGCCAAGGCCGCAAAGTCGCAAGTGAGGGGCTGGACGCGGCTGATCCGCGACTATCTAAAGGGACGGCGCGAGCTGAAACGCGTGTTCCTCTTGATCGACGCGCGCCACGGTATCAAGCCGAACGACGAGGAGACGATGACGCTGCTCGATGAGGCGGCCGTGTCTTATCAAGTTGTGCTGACCAAGGCCGATAAGCCAAAGGCCACCGAGCTTGCCGCACTCCAGCAAAAAGTCGCGCGCGATCTCGCCAAGCACCCGGCGGCCTATCCCGAGATTATCACCACGTCCGCGCGCATGGGCTCAGGAATCGAGGATCTTCGCGCCGCTGTCGCCGCGGCTGCGGCTTAGCCCGATTACCCGGCAAAACGGGCCCACAAGGCGGCGATCCAGACGATCCCCGCAAGCGCGAGCGAGAAGAACACGCCCGCCGAGGCGAGGTCCTTGGTGATGCGGATCGCTTCGTGACGGTCCGGCTGGATGTGGTTGCAGAGCCGCTCGATCGCCGTGTTGAGAAACTCGATCGACAGCACGAAGAGCAGACTCCCGACGAGCGCGACCCAGGTCCACAGATCGCGCGCGATGAAGAAGGACAAGGGCAGGAGCAGGCAGGCGATGGCCACCTCCTGCTTGATCGCCGATTCGGTGGCAAGGCCTTCCTGAAGGCCGCCAAGCGAGTTGTGGAAGGCGGCGACGATCCGCGCGAGGCCGCCCCGGCCGGGAAGTGCCGCCTGCTGCCGCGGCAGGCCGCTATCGGCGGATTTCGAGGACGGCTCGGACGGCGGCTCCCGGCGCATCGATCTTGCCTCCATCGCCCAGGCGGGGGAAATGCCTGCAAATCAGGCAGCTTAGGGGGAGACGTATAGTCGAGAGGGGAGCCGCTGGATAGATCAGCCAATCGCTTGTCCCCTTAGCCTTAGCGCCGCTATAAGCGCGAGGTGACCAAGAGCAAGCCGAGCCACGCCAAGTCGAAGGTGCAGCCCGCCCCCAAGGCTGCCAAAGCGCCTGCCCACACCGTGGCCGAGGTGATCGCCTCCGTGCACGCCAAGGCCAAGGTCTTGTCGGAGGCGCTCCCCTACATGCAGCGCTACGACCGCAAGACGGTCGTGGTGAAATATGGCGGGCACGCCATGGGCGACCCCGAGCTCGCCGCGGCGTTTGCCCGCGATATCGTGCTCATCAAGCAGGCGGGGGTGAACCCCATCGTGGTGCATGGCGGGGGGCCGCAGATCGGCTCCCTGCTCGATCGGCTCAACATCAGAAGCGAGTTCAAGGGCGGGCTTCGCGTCACCGACCGGGCCACGGTCGAGGTGGTCGAGATGGTTCTTGCCGGCTCGGTCAACAAGGAGATCGTCACCGCCATCAACAACCAGGGCGGCAAGGCGGTCGGCATCTCCGGCAAGGACGCCAATCTGATGCGCGCCAAGCGGCTCGAGCGGCGCATGCGCGCTCCCGATTCAGATACCGAGGAGATCGTCGATCTCGGCTATGTCGGCGAGCCGGCGGCGGTCGATCCGCACATCATCGAGGTCATCAGCAACTCAGACCTCATTCCGGTCGTCGCCCCGCTCGGGATCGGACCCGACGGCGAGACGCTCAACATCAACGCCGATACGTTCGCCGCGGCGCTCGCCACGGCGCTCAAGGCGAAACGTCTTCTGTTGCTCACCGACGTCGAGGGCGTGCTCGACAGGAGCGGGCAGCTCATCAAGTCTCTGACCACGGCGGAAGCGCAACGGCTGATCGAGGACGGCACCATCTCCGGCGGCATGATCCCCAAGATCGAAGGCTGCCTCGACGTGATCGCCGAGGGCGTGGAGGCGGTCGTGATCATCAACGGGCGGGTGCCGCACGCGGTGCTGCTCGAATTGTTCACCGAGCATGGCGCGGGCACTTTGATCGAGCGGCGCAGGCCGCGAAGCAGCACGAGGGGATCATGATGAGCGCCGGGCCCGAGGCGCCGTGCGGCTTCGACCATGTCGAGGCCTGGGTGTTCGACCTCGACAACACGCTTTATCCGGCCGACTGCAATCTGTTCGCCCAGATCGACCGGCGCATGGGCGAGTTCATCGCTCAGGAACTCGGCCTCAACCTCGACGAGGCGCAAGCCTTGCGCCAGGCCTATTACTACGAGCACGGCACGACGCTCGCCGGCCTCGTCAGGATGCACGGCGTCTCGCCCGACGCCTTTCTCGACTATGTGCACGACATCGATTTGAGCGCCGTCGCGGCGGCGCCCGAGCTTGCCGCGGCGCTCGATGCGCTGCCGGGTCGCAAGTTCGTGTTCACCAACGGCTCGCGCAAACACGCCGAAAGGGTGGTTGAGCGGCTCGGCGTACTCGGCCGGTTCGAGGCGATCTTCGACATCCACGCGCTCGAATACGTCCATCCCAAGCCGACGCATGAGGCCTACCGGCGCTTCATGCAGGCGTGCCGTGTGACGCCGGCGGAAGGCGCTATGTTCGACGATCTCCCGCACAATCTGAAAACCGCACACGAGCTCGGCATGACCACTGTGCTCGTGCATGGTCTGACCGAGCATCCTGAGCACCAGGCAATCGCATCCTGGACCGGACTTCCCGCCCATATCCACCACCGCACCGACGCGCTCGCTCCGTTCCTTGGCGCGATTGCTGCCTCGCTCGTCAAACGGAGCGACAGCGTCCAAACGGTTCCCCACAATGCCCAATACTGCCTGACGTGATGGCCCCACCATGACCCACGACCATCTCAAGACCTTCATCGACAGCGCGTTCGAGCATGCCGCCGAGATCACGCCCGAGACCAAGGGCGTGGTGCGCGACGCGGTCGAGGAAGTACTCGACCTCCTCGACAAGGGCGAGCTCAGGATTGCCGAGAAGCAGGCGGGCAGCTGGGTCGTGCATCAATGGCTGAAGAAGGCGATCCTGCTCTCCTTCCGCCTCAATGAGCCGCGTCGCATCGAGGGTGCGCCCGACGGCTCCTCGTGGTGGGACAAGGTTCCGACCAAGTTCGCCAAATGGAAGGCGAAGGACTTCAAGGAGGCGGGCTTCCGTGTGGTGCCGGGAGCGGTCGTGCGCCGCTCGGCCTATATCGCGCCGGGCGTCGTACTCATGCCGTCCTTCGTCAATCTCGGCGCGCGGGTCGAGTCCGGCACTATGATCGACACCTGGGCCACGGTCGGCTCCTGCGCGCAGATCGGCAAGAACGTGCACCTTTCGGGCGGCGCCGGCATCGGCGGGGTGCTCGAGCCGCTTCAGGCGAACCCGGTCATCATCGAGGACAATTGCTTTATCGGCGCGCGCGCGGAAGTGGCCGAGGGCGTGATCGTGGGCGAAGGCTCGGTCCTCTCGATGGGGGTCTATATCGGGCAATCGACCAAGATCATCGACCGGCAGACGGGTTTCGTGCATCAGGGCCGCGTGCCGCCCTATTCCGTCGTGGTGTCGGGGACCATGGCGGGCAAGCCGCTCTCAGACGGCTCGCCCGCGCCTTCGCTCTATTGCGCTGTGATCGTCAAGACGGTCGACGAGAAGACCCGCGCCAAGACCTCGATCAACGAGCTGCTCAGGGATTGATTTGCGCCGCTGAAGGTGCCGAACCGCAGGGACATGGTTTGGGCAAGCAAGGCCCTGACCTAAACGCCGTTTGCTTGCTCCTAAGAGCCGGCTCAAACGATTTTGTGGGCCGTTTCTTGCTTATCCCCCCTTCCAGACCCCTGCCCTTCGGCCTTACAAGAGATGGAGCCCGGTGAAACCTGGCTGCAAAGGGAGGGGACACGAATGGATTTCCAATATTTGTTTACGTCGTTCGACGGGCGCATCAACCGGGCCAAATACTGGGCTGGCGTGGTGATCCTCGCCATCATCAGCATCGTGTTCGGTTTCATCATCGGCGCCATATTCGGGCCTTCGACCCTTGGCGCCATTTTGGTGACCCTCGTCACTTTGGCCCTGTTCTATCCGGGATACGCGGTAGCGGCTAAACGCTTCCAGGACCGCGACAAGCCCGGGCAGACGGCCCTCTACGGCCTGGTCCCCGTCCTGATCGCGAGCCTGTTGCAGGCCTTCGGTCTCACCGGCACGCCGGAGGCGCCGAATGCGCTCGGCTGGATCTGCAATCTCATCAGCATCGGCGTCGGGCTGTGGTTCCTGATCGAGCTCGGCATCCTCAAGGGAACGCCCGGACCGAACCGTTTCGGCGGCGATCCCTTGGCCGCGGTGCGCTGATCCTCAACCGGTGGCGATGGTCGCGGGTCGAGCGCGGCCGTCGCCGCCCTCAGGCTTGCCAGTTGACCCTCCGGCCGTCATGGTACCGACGGAATGACCCCACTTGGCGATAAGGCGCTCGCGCTCGCGCAAAGTCTGATCCGCTGCGAGAGCGTAACGCCGCGCGACGGCGGCGCGATCGAGGTCTTGATCCAGACGCTCAAGCCTGGGCGCTTTCTGTGCGAGCGCCTGCGTTTCGGCGAGGGCGCCGAGGCGGTCGACAATCTCTATGCGCGGATCGGCGAGGGTCCGCCGCATCTCTGCTTTGCCGGCCATACCGACGTAGTGCCGCCGGGAGATCTGAAGCTCTGGCGTCACCCACCGTTCGCCGCCAACGCGCTCGGCGGGGTGCTCTACGGCCGCGGCGCCTCGGACATGAAGGGCGCGATCGCCTGTTTCGTGGCCGCGGCGCTCGACTACGCCAAATCGCGCGGGCGCGAGATCGACGGCTCGATCAGCCTGCTCATCACCGGCGACGAGGAAGTTCCCGCGATCAACGGCACGCGCAAGGTGCTCGAGTGGATGGCGAAGAAGGGCGAGCGCCCCGATCATTGCCTGGTGGGCGAGCCGACCAACACGATGCGGCTCGGCGAGGCGATCAAGATCGGGCGACGCGGCAGCCTGAACGGCAAACTGAAGGTCGTCGGCACGCAAGGCCATGTGGCGTACCCGCAGCTCGCCAACAACCCGGTCAAGGGGCTGATCAGAGTGCTTGCCCGCTTCTACGACTCGCCGCTCGACTACGGCAGCGCCTATTTCTCGCCGTCCAATCTCGAAGTGACGAGCATCGACGTGGGCAACCAGGCAGTGAACGTGATCCCACCCGCAGCCGAGGCGCGCTTCAATATCCGTTTCAACGACCGCCACACGCCCGAGTCGCTGAAGACGCAATTGAAGGAGCAGGCGGCATCCGCGCTCGAAGGCAGCGAGCTCTCCTTCACGCTCGAGTTCGAGCCGCCGAGCCAGTGCTTCGTCACCGAGCCGGGGCCGCTCGATGCGCTCCTTTCAGAGGCGGTGCGGGACATCACCGGAACCACGCCCAAGCTTTCTACCGACGGCGGCACCTCGGACGCCCGTTTCATCAAGGACGTTTGCCCTGTGGTCGAGTTCGGACTCACCACCGCCTCGATCCACAAGGTCGACGAAAATGTGAGCATCGCCGATCTCGAGCAGCTCGCCGCCATCTATCGCCGCTTCATCGAGATCTACTTCAAGACCTTCGGTGGCGCCGATGCCGGGTGATCCCCGGCCGATCGGGGTGTTCGACTCCGGGATGGGCGGGCTTACCGTGCTTAGGGCGCTGATGGCGCGCCTGCCCAACGAGCATTTCGTCTATCTCGGCGACACCGCGCGGCTCCCCTACGGCACCAAGAGCGCCGAGACGGTGCAGGCCTACGCGCTTCAGGCGACGCGGCTCCTGATCGAGGAGGGCGTGAAGATGCTGGTGATCGCCTGCAACACGGCCTCTGCGGTCGCGCTCTATCTGTTGCAGGAGGCATGGGAGCCGGTGCCGGTCATCGGCGTGATCGAGCCGGGGGCGCGGGCCGGGATCGCCGCCACCAGGAACGGCCGCATCGCCGTGATCGCGACCGAGGGCACGGTCAGAGGCGGGGCCTATGCGCGGGCGATCCACCGCCTGAAGCGCGATGTCGAGGTGGTGCAGCAGCCCTGCCAGGTGTTCGTCGCGCTTGCCGAGGAGGGCTGGACCGATTCGCCCGTAACGGTCGCGGCCGCCGAGCGCTATCTCAAGCCGCTGTTCGGCGGAAAGGGAGCGCCCGACACGCTCGTCCTCGGCTGCACGCATTTCCCGGTGCTTGCCGCATCGATTCGCAAGAGCGTGGGTGACGACGTGGCGCTCGTCGACTCGGCCGAGACGGCGGCCACAGCCGTTGCCGCGGCGCTCGACGAGCGGAAGCTCGCGAGCGCGCCGGGCTACCCGGGGCAGGCGCGCTTCTTCGCCACCGATTCGCCCCAGCGCTTCGCCCGCGTCGGCGAAATTTTCCTCGGCCGGCCGATCGACGCCCGGCAGGTCGAACTCGTCGATCTCCGCGCGCTTTAGCGGCTTCGCCGACGCCTAAACCTTCGGCGGCGGCTCGGCGTCCGGGAGCGCGGCCGAATCGTCGGTCGGATCGAGCGATTCGAGCATCGGCGGCGCCTTGGTGTCGGCGGCCACGCTCACGTCCCGCAGCAGGCTCTTGAGCCAGGACATACCGAGCAGAAGCAGGACCGCCCCGCCATAGACGGCCGTGCCCAGCACGAAGAGGAGGAGCAGCACAGTCTCCTCGTGGAAATGAGTGAGATGGGCGAGAGCGCGCTCGAGCCCATAGGCGCCGACGACGAGAGCGACGGCGAGCAGAGCGCCCGACGCGAGGAGCTTGAGCACCGGCTTGCCGATGTCGTGGCCAGAGACGGCGAAGCCCTGGCGGCGGGCGAAGTAGCCGAGCAGACTCAAATTGATCCAGGCGCCGACGCTGGTCGCAGCCGCAAGTCCCACCTGGGCGAGCGGGCCCATGAGCACGACCTTGAGCATGATGTTGATGCCGGCCGCGAGCAGCGCCGCCTTGACCGGGGTCGCGGTATCGCCGCGGGCGTAGAACGGCGCGGTGAAGCTCCGAAGCAGGACGAAGGGGAGAAGCCCGAAGGCGTAGGCCGCGAGCGTCGCTCCCGCCGCCGCGGCGTCGGCCGCGGTGAATGCGCCGCGGGTGAACAGCGCGCGCATGATGAGGTCGGGAATGACGATCGAGGCGGCGGCGCAGGGCACAGTCATGAGGAGCGCAAGCTGGATGCCGCGCGCCTGCGCCGAGGCCGCGCCCCTGTCGTCGCCGGCCGCGAGCCGCCGCGACATCTCGGGCAGCAGCACGGTGCCGACGGCGATGCCGACGACCCCGATCGGGAGCTGGTTGATGCGGTCGGCGTAATAGAGGGCGGACAGCGCCCCGGTCGGAAGATAGGAGGCGATCAGCGTATCGGCGAAGAGCGCGAGCTGCACGCCGCCCGCGCCGACGATGGCCGGCCCGAGCGCCTTGAGGAAGCGCCTGGTCGGCGCATCGAGCCGCGGCATGCGGAACCTGATGCCGACCCCGTGCAGCTCGGCATCGCCGCCCACCACCGCGACGATGAACACGCCGGCGATGAGAACGCCCCAGGCCGCGGCATGGCCGGCATCCTTGAACAAGGGCGTGAGCAAAAGCGTCGCGATGATCGAGACGTTGAGCAGGATGGGGGCGCCGGCGGCCGCGGCGAAGCGGTTGTTGGCGTTGAGGATGCCGGCGAACAGGGTCTCGATCGAGACGAGTGCGAGATAGGGAAAGGTGATGCGGGTGAGCGCGACGGCAAGATCGAATCTGATCGGATCGTCGGAGAGGCCGGGCGCGAGCAGGCCCACCACCTCGGGCGTGAACAGGAGCGCGAGCGCGAGCAGCGCGAGGTTCAGGAAAATGAGCGCGGCGGCGATCTCGTCGGCGAACAGCTTGGCCGCCGGGAGCCCCGCCTGCTCCAGCGTCCGGGCATAGGCCGGCACGAAGGCCGCGGCAAAGGCGCCTTCGGCGAAAATGGCGCGGAAGTGGTTGGGCAGCCTGAAGGCGACGAAGAAGGCATCGGCGATCGGCCCGGCGCCGAGGATCGCGGCCATGACCACGTCGCGGATGAAGCCCGTGAGGCGGGAGACGAGCGTGAGCCCGCCGACGGTCGCAATCCGCCTGATCATCGTGGTTTTTCGGGCATCTCATCCCTCTCCCCGTTTCGCGGGCAGAGAGGTAAAGGAATTTCAGCGGCTTGGCCATGCCGGGGCTTGCGACACTCTCGCCGGCCAGGCAGCGGGCCGGAAATCCCCTCTCCCCTTGTGGGAGAAGGCTTTCCCGCCCGGCGCGCGCGCCACTTGTGGCGAAGCGCGACGAATGGCGGGACGGGTGAGGGGTGACGGTCTTTGTTTTCGACGCGGCGCTTGCGCGCCGCTGACCTCTCACCACGCGCGCATTGCGCTCAAATAGCGAAGCGATAGCGCATCGAAATTGCGCGCGTGTGCTCTCCCACAGGGGAGAGCGGGGAGGCCGTTGAACCGTTCAAGCAAGACAAGAGCGGCTCGGCAAAGCAAGAGCGCTCGGGCAGGATGCAACGCCTCGCCGCGACATCGCGCGAGGTCATGTCAAAGAGCGAGTCCCCCGAGGGAGGGGGATGGCGCGCCGAAAAGCGCAAACCTATGGTGTCCGTGTTCCTTTTGGGAGACACGGCGGGCGCCTCTCGGCGCGCCAGCAAGCGCTTCTTTATTGGCGCGCTACCGCGCCTTCGCTACTTGAGCGCATGGCGCAGCTTCCGCGCCCTTCGAGCGCATGCTCATTTGGCGGCGATTTGGCGAACACCGGGCCTCGCTTTAGGTTAGGGCCCCACGCTTTGAGCGCAGTGCCCAGATCATCAGCCAGCTCCTGGCAGGGACTCGTAGTGGTCCCGGGAGGAGCCCCAATGTCCGCCCGAGTGCCCATGCTGCGTGCATGAACCCGCGGGGCGCCGCACCCCGTCCCGCTGGTCATGACGCCTCATGAGCGCGCCCCTCAACGGACGAGGTGATGTCAGTCTAACCGAGGTTTCGGGGCCGGGGATAAGCGCGAGGGCAAGGCACTTCGAGG
>NZ_DASRGO010000163.1:0-29257 GCF_035650995.1 Methyloceanibacter sp.
GAAGCAGAAGGGCGACGGCTCGGCCATCCCTCCTGCCGAGCTCGAGCGCTTGCGCGACGACCTCATCGCCGCGCTCAAGACCGTGTTCGATCCCGAGATCCCCGTCGACATCTACGAGCTTGGCCTGATCTACAGGCTTGATGTCGACGACGACCGCAACATCGAGGTGGATATGACCCTCACCGCGCCGGGCTGCCCCGTCGCCGGCGACATGCCGGGCTGGGTCGAGAACGCGCTCTCCGCCGTTCCCGGCGTCGGCCAGGTCAAGGTGAATCTCGTGTTCGATCCGCCCTGGGACATGAGCCGCATGTCCGAGGAGGCGAAACTTGCCCTCAACATGTTCTGATCGCCCTTGAAGGCCCGATCGACTTACCCCAAGTTCGAACCATGAATCCACGTCCCCGCCCGCAAGTGATGCGCCTCACCGAGGCTGCCGCCGAGCGCCTGAAGGCGCTGGTCGCCGCCTCCGGCAAGGAGATCGCCGGCGTACGCATCGGCGTGAAGAACGGCGGCTGTGCCGGCATGGAATACACTATGCAATACGCCGAGGCGCCGGGGCCGCACGACGAACTCGTGGAGGACAAGGGGGTCAAGCTTCTGATCGACCCGACTGCCGTCCTCTTCCTGCTCGGAACCGAGATGGACTACCGCACCGACAAAATGCGCTCCGGCTTCGTGTTCAACAACCCGAACCAGACGAGCGCATGCGGCTGCGGCGAGTCGGTCACGCTCAAGCCCGCGGCCGCCGCGACAAGCGCCGAATCCACCGAACAGGCGGGCTAAGCCTCTTAGGCCAAACCAAAGGGCTCGTCTGGCCGGGTTTGTCCCGGCCAACCACGACTTATTGCGTGTCGTCGCTACTTTCCGAAAGGGGCTTGGGTGCGGGCTAGGTGACCCGCACCGGGCGCATCATGAAAGCCGGGACGTGATCGCCCATGCCTTGCTGCTTCGGCCGCGGCGGCTGAGGCTGAGGCTTGGCCGTCGCGCGCGCCGGGGCGGGGCGTTCGGAAGACGCGGCGGCTTGGGGGCCGTGCGTGGGTTTCCGGTCGCCGTGATGGTGTGGTTTATGTTGATCGCGCTTGGGATCCCCCGATTTTTCCCTCCGTCCTGAATGCTCGGTCCGCCGCTCTTCGCCCTTATCTTGGGCCTGGGTGTCGTGCCGTTGGACGTTGCCGTGACCATCTTGAGGCGCCTGACCGCCCTTGTTTCTGTTCCCGCGTCTGCCGCGGCGATGCCGCCCGTTGGACCGCGCATCGAACCCTTCGGCATCTTCGGCTTCGGTCTGCGGTCCGTCGATCCATTCGATGTCCTGACGGAGCAGCTTCTCGATCGCCTTGAGCGCCTTCATGTCCCTGGGCGTCACGAGCATCGCCGCGTAACCCTCGCGGCCCGCGCGGCCGGTGCGGCCGATGCGATGCACATAGTCCTCGGGATGGATCGGCACGTCGTAGTTGAAGATGTGGCTCACATCGGGGATGTCGAGCCCGCGCGCCGCCACGTCGCTCGCGGCGAGGAAGGCGATCTGGCCGTTGCGGAAGGCATCGAGCGTCGCCATGCGCTGGCGCTGGTCCATGTCGCCATGCAGCGCGCCGACGCTGAAGCCGTGGCGTTGCAGCGAGCGGAAGAGGATGCCGACGTCCTTCTTGCGGTTGCAGAAGATGATGGCGTTCTTGACGTCGATTTCCCGCATCAGGGCGCGGAGCGCCTCGCGCTTGGCCGCTGGATCATCCGGCGCCCTCTTGAGCCGCTGTACGATGGTTGCGGCCGCCGTCGCTTGCGGTGCGACCTCTACGCGCGCGGGATTGTGGAGGAATTTATCGGCGAGACGTTGGATTTCGGGCGGCATGGTCGCCGAGAAGAACAGCGTCTGCCGGGTGAAGGGGAGGAGCTTGCAGATACGCTCGATGTCGGGGATGAAGCCCATGTCGAGCATGCGGTCGGCCTCGTCGACGACGTGGATCTCGATGCCGTTCAAGAGCAGCTTGCCGCGCTCGAAATGATCGAGCAGCCTGCCCGGCGTTGCGATCACCACATCGGCGCCGCGATCGAGCTTGCGATCCTGGTCCTCATACGAGACGCCGCCGATGAGAAGGGCGACCGTCAGCTTGTGGTTCTTGCCCAGGGTCTCGAAATGCTCGGCCACTTGGGCCGCGAGCTCGCGCGTCGGCTCGAGGATCAACGAGCGCGGCATGCGCGCTCTGGCGCGTCCGCGTTCGAGCCGCGTGAGCATCGGCAGCACGAAGGACGCGGTCTTGCCGGTTCCCGTCTGGGCGATGCCGAGCACGTCGCGTCCGGCGACGGCGTGCGGAATGGCTTGATTTTGGATTGGGGTCGGAGTTTCGAACCCCGCCGCGGTGACGGCGGAGAGGACTTTGGGGCTTAGGCCAAGATGTGAAAAGCTCATGCGTTAGCAAAGGTGCCGCGAGGCTTAAAGCGCCCTCGCGAATCTTCTTTCTTTAGGCGCAATAACTTGCTGCAACGATTCGCGAGCCATGCGCAAGACCACTCGGAATACCGGAGCCCTTTAGCCTCCGATATTAGGCTCTCAAATAAGGGGCATAGTGCATTGGCGCAAGGGGCAAAAGCACGCAAACGATCTTTAAATCCGCCGTTTGCGCGTCATTTGCACCCATCCTGCGCTTGTTAACCGGCTTTTCGCCGCGCAAACTATCGGCCTCGCGTTCACGACAGGCACGCAGGTAATGACGGCCGATGATGCCGCAGACGTCGCCATCAAGCCGCCGCTTCTCTTTCTCGGCGCGCTCGCGCTCGGCTGTCTCATGAGCCTCATCGTGCCGCTCGGCCCGAGGCTTGCCTCGCCGAACGGCAATGCGCTCGCGGTCGGTTTCACCTTCATCGCGTTCGGCTTCGTGCTTGCGGGGATGTCGGCGCGCGCGCTTCGCCGCGCCGGCACCGAGATCGTGCCCGGACGGCCTGCCAGCGCGCTCGTCACCACAGGGCCGTACAGGATCACGCGCAATCCCATCTATATCGGGCTAACGCTCGTCTATTTCGGCCTGTCCATCGTCATGACGAGCCTTTGGGTGCTCCTGCTCTTGATTCCCACGCTAATGATCCTGCAGCACGGCATCGTGATGCCCGAGGAGGCTTATCTCAAGCGGCGTTTTGGCGCCCCTTACCGCAAATATCAGGCCCACGTCCCACGATGGCTGTAATGTGGCGCGCGGGTGTTGGACGAAGGAACGACAATGCCCCAGGCCGGCTCGTCTCGGCCATCCACGGCTGTGCAGGGATTTTAAGTCGTGGGCGCCGGCACAAGGCCGGGCATGACGAGGAAATCCCTGAGAGCGTCAAATATCCAGCTCGTCGGGCTTGGCAAACTCGGCGTGCTCCTGGATGAATTTGAAGCGCGCCTCGGGCTTGTTCCCCATCAACTGATCGACGAGCTTGCTCGTGCCGCGGTCGTCGTCCTCTGCGATCTCGACACGGAGCAGGGTGCGCGCGGCGGGGTTCATGGTCGTCTCCTTGAGCTGCTTCGGCAGCATCTCGCCGAGACCCTTGAAGCGCGAAACGTCGACCTTGCCCTTGCCGTTGAACTCCGACTTGAGGAGCGCCTCCTTGTGTGCGTCGTCGCGCGCGTAGAACGTCTTGGCGCCCTGGCTCAAGCGGTAGAGCGGCGGCACGGCGAGGTAGAGGTGGCCGTTCTCGATTAGCCCGCGCATCTCGCGATAGAAGAAGGTGATCAAGAGCGAAGCGATGTGCGCGCCGTCGACGTCGGCGTCGGTCATCACCACCACTTTCTCGTAGCGAAGGTCCTCGTCGCGGTAGCGCGCGCCCGTGCCGCAGCCGAGCGCCTGGACGAGATCGCTGATGAGCTGGTTGTCGGCGAGCTTGCTCGAGCTAGCGCTGGCGACGTTCAGAATTTTGCCTCTGAGCGGCAGCACGGCTTGCGTGGCACGGTCGCGCGCTTGCTTCGCCGAGCCTCCGGCCGAGTCGCCCTCGACGATGAAAATCTCGGTGCCTTGCGCGGCGCTGAGCGAACAGTCGGCGAGCTTGCCGGGGAGTCGCAAGCGGCGGGTGGCCGTCTGCCGCCCGATCTCCTTCTCTTTCTTGCGGCGCAGCCGTTCCTCGGAGCGGTCGATCACCCAATCGACCAGGCGGTTGGCCTGGCTCGGATTGCCGGCGAGCCAATGATCGAAGGCGTCGCGCAACGCGTTCTCGACGATCCGCCCGGCCTCGGGGCTCGCCAGCCGGTCCTTGGTCTGGCCTTGGAACTCAGGCTCGCGGATGAAGACCGAGAGGATGGCGGCCGCAGTGCCGAGCACGTCCTCCGCCGTCACCTGCGCCACGCGCTTGTTGCCGGTGAGCTCGCCGTAGCTACGCAAGCTCTTGGTCAGCGCCGCACGCAAACCCGCCTCGTGCGTGCCGCCGTCTGGCGTCGGTACCGTGTTGCAGTAGGAGGAGAGGAAGCCGTCGTCGCTCGCGATCCAGGCGATCGCCCATTCGAGCGAGCCATGGCCTTCGGTCTTCTCGATGCGGCCGGCGAACGCGTCCTTGGTAACCTGCTCCTGTCCCTCGATGCGGCTCGCGAGAAAGTCCTTCAAGCCCCCGGGGAAGTGGAGGACGGCGCTTTCCGGCGTTTCGCTGTCGCCTTGAAGCAGCGTCTTGGCGCACGACCATCTGATCTCGACGCCGCGGAAGAGATAGGCCTTGGAGCGCGACATGCGGAACAGCCGCGCCGGCTTGAAGGCCGCGCCCTTGCCGAAGATTTTCGGGTCGGGTCTGAAGCGGACGCTCGTGCCGCGCCGGTTTTTGACGGCCCCGAGGTTTTGCAGCGGACCGTCCGGCTCGCCGCGCGTGTAAGTCTGGCGGTAGAGTTTCTGCCCGCGCGCGACCTCGACCTCCATGTGCTCGGAGAGAGCGTTGGCGACCGAGACGCCGACGCCGTGCAACCCGCCGCTCGTGTTGTAGACCTTGGAGTCGAATTTGCCGCCCGCGTGCAGCGTGGTCATGATGACTTCGAGCGCGGACCTCTTCTTGAACTTGGGATGCGGATCGACGGGGATCCCACGGCCGTTGTCGGTCACCGTGAGATAGCCGTCTTCGGCGAAATCGACTTCGATGCGCGAGGCGTGGCCCGCGACCGCCTCGTCCATGGCGTTGTCGAGCACCTCGGCAAAGAGGTGATGCATCGCCTTCTCGTCGGTGCCGCCGATATACATCCCGGGGCGCCGGCGCACGGGCTCGAGCCCCTCGAGCACCTCGATGTCGGCGGCGGTATAGGTATCCTCGCCGCCTTTGCCCGAGGATTTCGCGCCGCCGGCAGATTTCGAGCCTTTGACCGGCTTCTTCTTCTTCTGCTCGTCGTCGAGCTTGGCGAACAAATCGCGCGATGTGGCGGTCTTGGCCATGGGTCCAGTGACGCGGAAGCCGCGAATCTCTATGCACAGGGAACGATGTTAGCTCGCACGCGCTCGTGGCTTTTTCAAGAGTCCCCCAGGGCCCTCGAAACTCAGGCGATCTTGCCGCCGCCGATCTTGGTGATGGTCACGACCGAGGGGCGGGGCGGGCGATCCTCACGGAAGTCCGGCCAGCGCGTGGCAGGCTTCTTGTAGGTCGACGGCTGGCCAAAACCGTAGAGACTTTCCGTACCGTCGGCGCCGGGATGCTGCACGGCGAGGAACAGTGTCTCGCGGTCCGGCGTGAAGCACGGCCCGCACAATTCGGCCCCCACCGGCACGCGAAAGAACATCTTCGAGGTCCGGCGCCGCGGGCCGTCGGTCTCGAGACCGTAGAGTCCATCAGCCCGTCCGGTGCGGGCCCAGTTGTCGCCCTGGTCGGTCGCGACCCACAACCGCCCTTCGTCGTCGACGCAGGAATTGTCGGGGCAGGCGAACCAGCCGTTGTCCGACGTCGCCGGGTTCCACAACGCATCGACCCCGCTCCAAAGCGGGTGCGGATTGCCGCAGCGCACCAGGATCTCCCAGGTGAAGGTGTCGGCGGCGTGGTCGCCGCCACTTGGCGCGAGCTCGATGATATGCCCGAAATAATTTTCCGGCCGCGGGTTCGCCGCATCGACCTGGTCGGCCTTGCGCTTATCGTTGTTGGTGAGGTTGATATAGACCTTGCCGTTCACGGGGTTCGGCTGCACGTCCTCGGGGCGGTCCATGCGGGTGGCGCCGAGGAGGTCAGCCGCTCGCCTCGCGTCGATCACGACGTCAGCCTGAGACCTGAAGCCGAACTCCGGCGTGAGAAACGGCGCCCCGAATTCGAGCGGAAGCCACCGGCCCGTGCCGTCGGCGTCGAAGCGCGCGACGTAGAGCGTGCCGTTCGACAGGAGCGACATGTTCGCCTTGCGGTCGCCGGGGTCATAACGCCCTTCGCTGACGAAGCGATAGACATACTCGCCGCGCGTATCGTCGCCGCAATAGACGACCACACGTCCATCCTTGTTGAGCACGGTCTCGGCGCCCTCATGGCAGAAGCGGCCAAGCGCCGTGTGCTTCACCGGCACCGAGGTCGCGTCGAACGGGTCGATCTCCACGATCCAGCCGAAGCGGTTCGGCTCGTTCGGTTCCTTGTCGACATTGAAGCGTTCGTGGAACTTGCCCCAGGCCTGCCACAGCCCCGGCACGCCGTAGCGCGCGTAGCTCGCGGCCTGCTCGCCGCCGAGGTTCTGCGCGGGCTTGCATTCGGCGTCGCGCTGGTCGGTCCAGAAGTAGGCGTGGAAGTTCTCCTCGGCGGTAAGATACGTTCCCCACGGCGTCGAGCCGCCGGCGCAATTGTTGAGCGTGCCGACGATCTCGCGGCCCACCGCGTCGGCTTTGGTCTTGAGACGCTCGTCGCCCGCCGCAGGACCATCGACCCCGATCGGGGTCAGCGGGCTGATGCGGCGGTTGTACGGACTGTCCCGGACGACGTGCCATTCAAGCCCGTCACGCACGATCTCGACGATGGTGACGCCGTGCGCCGCCATCTCGATATTGACGAGCTCCTCGGTCATCTCCTTGAAGCCTGTCGTGTCTTGGCGCTCCTTGAGCACCGGGAACATCAGCTCCTCGTTGGTGTATTCGTGATTGACGCAAAGGAGCCCGTGGCTGCTTGACCCGTCGATCGGGAAGTAGGCCACATAGTCGTTGTTGTAGCCGAACTGCTTGAGCTGGGAGGCCGCGGTCTGCTTGAGCGGATCGAATTCGGGCGAATCCGGAAAGAGGGGATCGCCCCAACGGAGCAGCGGCTTGCACCAATAGCCTTCCGCCACGTGATGGGTGGTATCGACGCCGGCCTCGATCTCCTTGAAGTCGAAACGGTCGGGTGCGTCCCCGGCTCTCGCCGCGCTCGCCTTGAGCACGGCAGGGCCGAACAGCGCGGTGGCCGCGGCGACTCCGAAGGCGCCCCGCATCAAATCGCGGCGGTTGAAGCGCTTGAGGATGACGTCGCCGATGGTCTCGCCCGACTGCGGGCTGCGCGGCATATCGTCGTGCGCCTCCGCCGCGGCTGCCCGGTTGAAGAACTCGTCTTTTTTGGTCATATCCCTGACGCAGACTAACGGAAAAGGGCCGCCACGTTAGGGCCGCCCAATGACAGATTTGCGAAGAGGACGGCTGCCATGGCGGAAGCGACCCCCGTTTGCGATTTCGGCTGGAAGGCTCCCTCCTTCGCGCTTCCCGGAATTGATGGCAAAACCTACACCCTCGAGGCCTTGCGCGGGCCAAAGGGCACGCTCGTGATGTTCATCTGCAATCACTGTCCCTACGTGAAGGCGGTGATCGATCGCATCGTGCGCGACACGAACGAGCTCAGGGCCTATGGCATCAATTCGGTCGCCATCTGCTCGAACGATGCGATCCAGTATCCCGAGGACTCCTTCGACAACATGAAGCGCTTTGCCGCGGCGCATGGCTTCGGCTTTCCCTACCTCTACGACGAAAGCCAGGACGTCGCGCGCGCCTACGACGCCGCCTGCACGCCCGACTTCTTCGGCTTCAATGCCGATCTTAAGCTGCAATATCGCGGCCGGCTCGATTCAAGCGGCAAGGCGCCGGCGTCTCCCGACGCGCGGCGCGAGCTGTTCGAAGCCATGAAGCTCGTCGCTGCGACCGGCCACGGACCCCGCGAGCAGACGCCGTCGATCGGCTGCTCGATCAAGTGGAAGTCGGCCTGAGGTTCGGCACCTTTCATGCGTGGCTCGATCCGCCTGCGCGAAGCCGAAGTGCTTCGCGCGCCGGCATGTCGCCACGACGCCGTTAACCCCTCCTTAAGTCTGCGCCTTTCCCATTTCTTTACGCCCAACCGATAAAATTCGTCTCAAAAGCGGCGGGGTTTTGCGTGTCATGCTGGTCCGTTACGCCCTTTTGGCGGCGCTGGCGGCCTCATCGATCTGGGGCCTGATCGAGGTCAGCAAGACGAGCGGTGCCGAGATGCTGCTCACCGATGTCGGTCAGAGCGGCACGCCGGTGAACGTCTCCTTCTGGCTGCTCGCCTCGATAGCGATGCTGATCACGCTGTCGCTCTTCCGCTTCGTCGTCTTCGGGCTTCCTGCGCTGGTCGACGCCTGCTTCAAGGACACGAGGACGTGGAGCTATCTGCTCGTCCTCGGGGGTTTGATCTACGGGGTGTTCTATTTGGCATCGTAAGCGCCCCGGATCCGCATGAGGGGTTTTTGGGGGAGCCTGGCGGGGGACCTTGCAGCTTTCGCATCCGACGGGGGTCAGAGGGAGCGAAACTCCGAGGTTCGGCAGGCCGGGCGAAAAAGTGGGGCGGCTGTCACGAGGCAGCCGCCCCATCTTTCTCCGCACGTCATGGCCGTCAAAGCGGCCGTCCAGTACGCATGGCACTTGGCTGGACCGCCGGGCGAAGCCCGGCGGCTGACGCGAAAGGTTAGACGCTGTAATACATGTCGAACTCGATCGGGTGCGGCATCATCTCGAAGCGCTCGACCTCTTCCATCTTGAGCTCGAGATAAGCGTCGATGGCGTCGTCGGTGAACACGTTGCCCTTCTTGAGGAAGGCGCGATCCTTGTCGAGTTCCTCGCAAGCCTGACGCAGTGAGCCGCACACGGTCGGCACCTTCTCGAGCTCCTCGGGCGGGAGATCGTAGAGGTTCTTGTCGATCGGATCGCCGGGATTGAGCTTGTTTTCGATGCCGTCGAGACCGGCCATCAGCATGGCCGCGAACGCGAGATAGGGATTGGCGGCGGGATCGGGGAAGCGCACTTCGACGCGCTTTGCCTTCGGTCCCGAGCCGAGCGGGATGCGGCACGAGGCCGAGCGGTTGCGCGAGGAATAGGCGAGCAGCACCGGCGCCTCGTAGCCCGGCACCAGCCGCTTGTAGGAGTTGGTGGTCGGGTTGGTGAAGGCGTTGAGCGCCTTGGCGTGCTTGAGGATGCCGGCGATGTAGTGCAGCGCCGTGTCGGAGAGGTCGGCATATTTATCGCCGGCGAAGGTCGGCTTGCCGCCCTTCCAGATCGACTGGTGGGTGTGCATGCCCGAGCCGTTGTCGCCGAACACCGGCTTCGGCATGAAGCATGCCGTCTTGCCGTACACCTGCGCCACCATGTGGATCACGTATTTGTAGATCTGCATGGCGTCGGCGGTCTTCACCAGGGGACCGAACTTGATGCCGAGCTCGTGCTGGGCCGCGCCCACCTCGTGGTGGTGCTTCTCGGTGACGACGCCCATGTCGGCCATGACCGAGAGCATCTCCGAGCGCAGGTCTTGCGCCGAGTCGACCGGCGGCACGGGGAAGTAGCCGCCCTTGGTGCGCGGGCGATGACCGAGATTGCCCATCTCGTATTCGGTGTCGGTATTGGTGGGCAGTTCGGTCGAGTCGATCCTATAGCCGCAGTTGAACGGCTCGGCTGCGAAGCGGACGTCGTCGAATACGAAGAACTCGGCTTCGGGCCCGAACACGGCCATGTCTCCGACGCCGGTCTGCTTGAGATAATTCTGCGCCTTGCCGGCGATCGAACGGGGGTCGCGCTCATAGGGCTCGTTGGTCAGCGGCTCAAGCACGTCGCAGAAGATCGCCAGCGTGCTCTGGGCGAAGAACGGGTCCAGCACTGCGGTAGACGCGTCCGGCATCAGCTTCATGTCGGACTCGTTGATCACCTTCCAGCCGGCGATCGAGGATCCGTCGAACATGATGCCGTCGGTGAAGGCATCCTCGTCCATCACCTTGGAATCCATCGTGACGTGCTGCATCTTGCCGCGCGGGTCGGTAAAGCGCAGGTCGACGAACTTGATCTCCTCGTCTTTGATCTTCTTAGTCACACTCTTGGCGTCGGACATTTGACTCCCCTGTCGTTGCGTCTTTGATGCCGCCTCCTGGGCGCGGTGAATAAACCGAAGTCGCGGCCGGGACTCTTGGCTGCTCCCACTAGATAGCGTCGTTCCCCGTTTCGCCCGTCCGGATGCGCACGGCCTCCTCGACGTTCGACACGAAGATCTTTCCGTCTCCGATGCGGCCAGTCTTGGCCGAGGCGATGATGGCGTCGATGGCCTTTTCCACCATGTTGTCGCCGAGCACCAGCTCTAGCTTCACCTTGGGGAGAAAGTCGACGACATATTCGGCGCCGCGATAAAGCTCGGTGTGGCCCTTCTGCCGTCCGAAGCCCTTCGCCTCCGTGACGGTTATACCCTGCAGGCCGATCTCCTGTAGGGCTTCCTTCACTTCATCGAGCTTGAATGGCTTTATGATCGCTTCGATCTTTTTCATTCTTTCGCTGCACCTCCCTTGGACGCAAAACGGCGCTTAGCCGCGCGCTTCCGTTCGACATCCCCACGAAGACCCGTCACGCCAAAGCACAGCCTATGCCAATCCTCTGGCTAAAACTTTTGCCTCATGAATCAAGCTACTATGGCGCTGAAGCAAAACGCGGCGGGGCATGGGTTGGGCGGATTGCCCAAGATTGCGGCTATATGCCTAAGATTTATGCACATGGGAAGGGGGCGCTTCGAGGCGTGCTCTTCCCTTAGCCGTGCTGTACCACGAAACAGGCATTCTCCAATCGGCGAAGTGCGATGATCGAACTTCTGACTGCGGACGAAATGGGACGGGCGGACCATTTGACCATTGAGAGCGGAGTTCCTGCCCTCACGCTCATGGAGAATGCCGGACGCGCGGTCGCGGAAGACGTCGCCCGGCGCTTTCCCGACGCGGGTATGGTCGCCGTGCTATGCGGTCCCGGCAACAACGGCGGCGACGGATTCGTCGCCGCGCGCCATCTCCTCGAGCGCGGCTATAAGGTGAGGCTCGGCTTCAACGGCGATCCGGAACGCCTGCCGCCCGACGCCGCGGCCAATGCAAGGCGTTATCCCGGCCCGCGCGAGCCCTTGTCCGCCGCCCTACTTGCGGGCATCGACGTCGTGGTCGACGCTCTGTTCGGCGCCGGCCTCGCTCGCCCGATCGAGGGCGCCTATGCCGCCATGATCGAGGCAATCAATGCATCCGGACTCCCGGTGGTCGCCGTTGACGTACCGAGCGGCGTTGACGGCACGAGCGGAGCGGTGAGGGGAGTCGCCGTCAACGCGCTCTCGACCGTCACCTTCTTCCGCCCGAAGCCTGGGCATCTCTTGCTGCCCGGCCGGCACCATTGCGGCGAGGTGAGCGTGGCCGACATCGGCATCCCGGCGAGCGTGCTCGACACGATCGACCCCAAGACCTTCGCCAACGAGCCGCTGCTCTGGCTTCCGCGCTTTCCCTGGCCTGCGCCGGATGGGCACAAATATTCGCGCGGTCATGCTGTCGTTGTGTCCGGGCCGCTCTACAGCACGGGCGCGGCACGGCTCGCCGCCCGCGGCGCCTTGCGTGTGGGGGCAGGGCTTGTCACCGTCGCCTCACCGCGCGACGCGCTGTCCGTGAACGCGTCGTCTCTCACCGCGATCATGGTGCGCGAGGCCGACGATGCGCGCGCCCTCGAAAGCCTGCTCTCAGATCGGAGGAAGAATGCGATCCTCGTCGGCCCCGGCGTCGGCGTGGGTCCGCGCACGAAAGCGATGGTGCTCGCGGTTCTCGCCGCGGCTGCCGCCGTCGTGCTCGACGCCGATGCGATCACGAGCTTCGCCGACGAGCCGGACAAGCTCTTTACCGCTATCAAGGCGCGGAAGGCGCCGGCCGTTCTGACCCCTCACGACGGGGAGTTCGCGCGCCTCTTCAGCGATATCGAAGGCTCGAAGCTCGACCGCGCGCGCCAAGCTTCTGTGCGCTCTGGCGCGACGACCCTGCTGAAAGGTGCCGACACCGTTGTCGCCGTGCCCGACGGCATGGCTTCGATCAACGCGACTACGAGCCCTTGGCTTGCGACCGCGGGGACCGGCGACGTGCTGGCCGGCATGGCGCTCGGACTGTTGGCGCAGAAAATGCCGCCTTTCGAGGCAGCAAGCGCAGCGGTGTGGTTGCATGGCAAGGCGGCAAGCGACTTTGGCCCTGGCCTGATCGCCGAGGACGTGCCAGAGACCCTGCCCAAAGTCCTCAGCACGCTTCATTCGGGCCTTGCAAATCAGGGGAAAATGCCCGTCTGATGCCCGGTTTCGACCCGTTATTGACACACTCTCACCTTATGGGGGACATGAGGGGGAAGGTCTCCGCGAGAAAACGGGTTTCCCGACGCCACATGCCGTCGCCACGGGTCAAGCTGACTACCATAGCGTTTGCGCTCGCCGCGCTGGTCCCCTCGTTGGCCCACGCCGATGAGGACAAGACGCTGCTCCGCGCGCGCGAAGGCGCCGCTGCCCTCATGCGCGGCGCCTACGACAAGGCCATTGCCTCCTACGACGAGGCGCTGACGGCGCCAGACATCGCCGACTTCATCAAAGCCAGCATCTATAGCGACCGCGGTGTCGCCAAATGGCGGCTGAAGCAGATCAAGGAAGCGATCGACGACTTCAATCAGTCGATCCAGCTCGCCCCCGACAATGCCACGGTCTACAACAACCGCGGCAATGCCCTGATGGACCTCGGTCATCCCGACGAGGCGGTCAAGGACTTCGATCGCGCCATCACGCTTGCGCCGACCTACGGTGCCGCCCGCAACAACCGGGGCAATGCGCGCATGCTGCTGGCCCAGTTCGACCCGGCTTTCCAGGATTTCCGTAAGGCGGTCGAGTTGATGCCGCAGAACGCGGTGCCCTATAATGGACGCGGCAAGGCGCATGCCGCGCTCAAGCGCTACCACGCCGCCGTGCGCGATTTCACCCGCGCCATTACCCTCACCCCGAAATACGCGGCCGCCTACCACAATCGCGCCGACGCCTATCTCGCCATCGGCGATTTCAAGGAGGCGGCTGACGACGCGACCCAGGCGCTCACGCTTGAGCCGGATCAGCCGCATCCCGATCTTCTTCTGTTGCGCGCGCGCGCCTTCGCCGGCGACAAGAAGTTCAATCAGGCCATCGACGATCTGAACAAGGCGATCGAGATCGAGCCCAATCTGGCCGACGCCTATATCGAGCGCGGCATCATCCTCGCCCAGAATAAGCGCTTCGACGACGCCATCGCCGACTTCAACAAGGCGATCGAGATCGACGCCAACAGCGTGCGGGCCTACGCCATGCGCGCCGAGGCGAAACTCCAGGCCCAGCAGAATGACGATGCGCTCGACGACGTCAATCAGGCGCTCAAGATCGCGCCCACCGATCCGCTCGCGCTGAGAATCAGGGGCAATATCTACGAGTCTCTTTACCGCACCGACGAGGGCATTGCCGACTACCGCGCCGCTCTCGCGCAAGACCCGTTCCAGACCGAGAGCCGTGAAGCGCTGCAGCGCCTCGAGGTTGAGGTGCCGGAGGAGGCCGGACAGCCGCTCGGGCCTCCCGAGGAGGGCTGGGTGATCAAGGAGCCGTCGCCCGACCGCTACATCGCGAGCAACGACAAATATCCTTCGCTCCGGGTCGAGCTCGAGATGTTCGGCTCGGGGAGGCCGAGGATCCTCGAGTGGAAGCTGTTGAAGGACGCGCTTTCCGGCATCGGCTTGCTCAAGTACTACGCTGGCGACGCCGGCGACGGCGAGCATAACGGCTTCGAATATGTGGCGATCGTCGACACGCGGGCGAACAAGGTGATCTCGATCGAGCCGCAAAGCTGGGGCCCGGTCGCTGCGCAATGGAATTGGCAGGCGGTCTCGGTGGTGGTAACCGACCCCGACGGCAACGCCAACGAAATCCAGCTGCGTAAACCGCGGCGTCAGGCCCCGGCCGAGCCCGGCGATTTCTGGGGCTTTGGCGGAGAGCCGCGCGCGGCAGATAGCGGCGAGGGAGGCGGTGCCGGCGGTGGCCGGGCGCGGCGCGGCGGCGGCGGCGGTGGTGGCGGCGGCATGTTCGGCTGGCTGTTCCGCTGATGCGCGCAACCAACCGGCCGATCGTGCCCCGACCTCCGATCCGAGCCGCCATGCCAGACAGGCTGCCCTCGCGCTCATGACCCGATTTCTTGCAAGCGTCCGCGACGCGGGCGAAGCCAGCCTCGCGCTCCACGCCGGCGCCGACATCGTCGACTTGAAGGACCCGGCCAAGGGAGCTCTCGGCGCGCTTGCGCCCGAGGCGATCGCCAAATGCATCGCCGCGGTGGCCGCCCGCGCCGAAGTGAGTGCGACGGCCGGCGATCTGCCCATGGACCCTGAGATCGTGCGCGCGGCGGTCCTGAACACCGCGGCCGCAGGCGTGGACTACGTCAAGCTCGGCCTCTTTCCGGGCGGCGATCCGGAAGTCTGCCTCGACCTCCTCGCCGAACTGACCCAAGCGGTACGGGTCATCCTCGTCATCTTCGCCGATGCGGCGCCTCGCTTCGATGCGCTTCACAAGGCAGCGGCAATCGGCGCGACCGGCGTCATGCTCGATACCGCGCGGAAGGACGGGAGCTCGCTGCGCGACCACATGCCGTTTGAGCGGATCGCCGACTTCGTGGCCGAAGCCCGCGCGCGAGGCCTGCTCGTGGGCCTCGCCGGTGCGCTGCAAGCGCCCGACGTGCCGAGGCTCCTTCCGCTCAAGCCCGACCTCATCGGCTTCCGCGGCGCGCTCTGCCGGAACGGCGCCCGCGGCGCGCGCCTCGATGCCGGAGCTTGCGCCGCGATCCGCGCGTTGATCCCGCAGGAAGAGCGCGGCTTCGCAACTGCCGCCGCGCCTCGCCTTGCGCCCTCTCTGTGCTAGGAAAGGGGGCGTGGGCGCACGAGCGCCCAGACGGAGCAAGGGATGGCTGAACGGCGGCCGAACAGCGCCAAGGAGACCGGCGGCAAGCACGCGCCGCGCGCGCTCGACCGCGTCTTCGTCCACGACCTCGTGCTCGACGTCGAGATCGGGGTCTATACCCATGAGAAGGGCGTGACCCAGCGCGTGCGCTTCTCGGTCGACGTCGAGGTGCTGCCGGCGACCGCCGATCTCGGCGACGATATCGCGCGTGCCTTCGACTACGACACCATCATCTCCGGCATCAAGGACATCATCGGGCAGGGTCATATCAACCTCGTCGAGACGCTGGCAGAACGGATCGCCGAACGCTGCCTCGCGCACCCGCGCGCCGCGTCCGTGCGCGTGATGATCGAGAAGCTCGACAAGGAACCCGGCGCCGTCGGCGTCGAGATCGTGCGCACCAAGGACGATGCGAAATGAGCGGCCGCGCCGTCCGCGCTCGCTTCGCCCCCGCCGCCCGCCACAGCGCCGGCGGGCCGCTCGTAGTCAAGCTCGGCGGCAGCGTCATCCGCTCGCCCGACCTTGCTTCGTGGCTCGAGGCGATTGTGGATGCGCGCGCGCCCGTTGTCGTCGTTCCGGGCGGCGGGGCGCTTGCCGACGAAGTGCGCGCCTGCCAGGCAAGCCTCGGCTTCGGCGACGGTGCGGCCCACCGCATGGCGCTTCTCGCCATGGACCAGCTCGCCTGGGCGATTGCGAGCTTGCGCCAAGGCTTCGAGGTCGGCGCGACCGAAGAAGACCTCAGAGCCGCACTCGATCGCGGCCTGATCGCCGTGTGGGCACCCTATGCGCTCGTCGCGGAGCGGACCGACATCGAGGAGAGCTGGCGCGTCACCTCCGACAGCCTCGCGCTCTGGCTCGCGGGGCGGCTTGGCGCGAGGGCCTGCTATCTCATCAAGTCGATCGCGCGGCCGGGGCAGAACGGCGCGAGCGCCGATGAGCTCGCCCGCCGGCGCATCGTCGATGAAGCCTTCCCGGCGATGCTGCGCGCCTCGCGCGTTCCCGCCACGCTTCTCTGCCGCGGCGACCAGGCCTCCTTCGCGTCCGCTGCCGCTTCCGGCGCCCCGCTCGGCACCGTGATCGAATAACCCAAGAAGAACCTCGTCATGCCCGGCCTTGCGCCGGGCATCCACGATTTGTCGTCCGTGCAGCAGGCTCATTCATGGATAGCCGGGACGATCCCGGCCATGAAGGGTTCGTGCGACTGGCGCAATTCTACCCTCACTCGATCTTGTCGCCGAGCTGGCGCATCAGCGCGCGATAGACCCGGCTCATGTCGATGTTCTTGTCCGCCGCCACGAGCTGCTCCGCCCAGTCCACGAATCGGTTGCAGCACTGAGGCACGTCGCCCGCACAGGCGCGGGCGCGCCGGCAAGCCCTCTTGTGGCACACGCGCCAGAGCTGGAAATTCTTTGCCGCCTCCTCGGCGTCCTCGTTGACGAGTGCGGTGAGAACCGTGCGCAGGATCGCCCCGCGCGGATAGACGTTGGCGGCTTGCTGCGCGGGTTTCGCCTCGTTCCCCTGTTGTTGAGTCATCGCGTTCTCCGTTCGGCGCGGCTTCCGCCCCGCGCGGGCGGCGAGGCAAACGCCATCCTTTCCGCGGCGCGGATCGCGCCCGGATTCTGCTTTTCTCCCTTGCCGTCCGGGCAAGGGTCGTGGCGCGCCGAAAGGCGCAAATCTTAAAGCTCGTGCCTTGCGGCACGCGGGCGCCTCTCGGCGCGCCAACTCGCGGCGATTATGCGAGTGCCGGGCCGCGCTTTAGGTCAGGACGCCGCGTGTTGAGCGCGCCATCCAAGTCATCAGCCAGCTCCTGGCAGGGACTCGTAGTGGTCCCGGGCGGAGCCCCGGCATCGCCCGAGTGCCGGATGTGCCCATCCGGCCCGCGGGACACCGCAACCTCGTCCTCCTCGCGACGCCTCGCGAAGCGACCCTTAGCGGACGAGATCGGACGCCATGATAAGCGAGCTTTTGGGGGCGGGGATAAGCGCGAGGATTAGGCCGCCGCGCCCCTCGGCGTCGAGCGTGCGCGGGTGACGGAACGCGTGGCAACGTCGCGCCGCGGCAAGAGGCACGCAAGCCCTGCTGTTCGCGGACGAAGCAAACAGGGCGGCAGGAAGGGCAAGTAAGACCAACCCAAACGATGACCGGCGGGTCCTGGATGCCGCTCGTGTGGGCCTGACAAAGACCGGGCGCCCCTTCATCCCCTCGCGCATCGCCTGCAAAGCGCGCTAGAAGGGCGCCGGACAGCATGAAGCGGAAGAGAGTTGGGGCCCCCGCATGGCCGAGAGCATCCTGTTCCTGACCGGGCATCTCGCGAAAGCGAGGCTCGAGGCCGTGCTAAAGGGCATGAACAATGCGCCTTTCGACTGGAAGGTGCTCGACATCGGGGTGAAGGTCGCGGCGCTGATGACCGAGGACATCATCCTGCGCCGCCTGCCGAAGCCCGTCGAAGCCGACAAGATCATGCTGCCCGGCCGCTGCCGCGCCGACATCGCGCGCCTGAGCGGGACGTTCGGCGTGCCCTTCCTGCGCGGTCCCGACGAGCTGAAGGACATCCCCACTTTTTTCGGCCGTGCCCGTAAAGCGGCCGACATGACCAGATACGACATCAACATTTTCGCCGAGATCGTCGACGCCTCGGCGCTTCCCGTCGAGGCGATCCTCGCCCGCGCGCAGAGCTATGCGCAGAAGGGGGCCGATGTGATCGATCTCGGCTGCCTGCCCGATACGCCGTTTCCGCATCTGGAGGAGGCGGTGCGCGCTCTCAAGGAGAAGGGTTACAAGACGAGCGTGGACTCGGCGAACGCGGACGAGCTGCTGCGCGGCGGCAAGGCCGGCGCCGATTATCTCTTGAGCCTGAACGAGGCGACGCTTGCCATCGCCGACGAGGTGGCCTCCGTGCCGGTCCTGATCCCCAAGGAGCACGGCGACATGGCCTCGCTCTATCGCGCCATGGACGCGCTCGACCGGCGCGGCAAGCGCTACCTCGTCGATCCCGTGCTCGATCCGATCAATTTCGGCTTCATGCAATCGCTCGAGCGCTATGCCGAGGTCCGCCGCGCCCGGCCCGAGGCCGAGATGCTCATGGGCACCGGCAACCTCACCGAGTTGACCGACGCCGACACCACCGGCATCACCGCCGTCCTGCTCGGCATCGCATCGGAGCTCCACATCCGGAACGTGCTCGTGGTGCAGGTGAGCCCGCATACGCGCCGCACCGTCGAGGAGCACGATCTTGCCCGTCGCATCATGTATGCCTCGCGCGCCGAACACGATCTTCCCAAGGACTATGCCGACGGGTTGCTCGCGCTTCATGCGCGCAAGCCCTTTCCGCAAACGCGGGACGAGATCGCCGAAGCTGCTGCGTCCGTGCGCGACCAAAATTTCCGCATCGAGGTCGCCGAGGACGGCATCCACGTCTATAACCGCGACGGCCATCATGTGGGGGAGAGCGCGATGGATCTGTTCCCGAAGCTCGGCGTCGAGAGGGACGGGGCACACGCCTTCTATCTCGGCACCGAGTTGGCAAAGGCCGAGGTCGCTTGGCGGCTCGGCAAGCGCTACGCCCAGGACGAACCGCTCGACTGGGGGGTTGCCGCCGACGCGCCCGCGGAGGACAAGTCGCGGCTGAAGGAGGCGGGCCACACGCTTCTCGCCAAGCGGAAGAAGACGGGCGCCGCCCCCTCGCGCGCCGAGGATTAGACGCCGATGCCGATGATCCGCGAATGCATCGTCACCACGCTGAGCGAAGAGGGCAAGGTGCACATCGCCCCGCTCGGGCTGATCGCGACGAGGCTCGAGCCGCTTGGCGAGGAGAGGGAAGGCTGGATCATCGCCCCGTTCCGCCCCTCGATCACGCTCGACAACCTCCGCGCCAACCCTTTCGCCGTGGCGAGCTTCACCGACGACGTGCTGGTGTTCGCCGGCTGCCTCACCGGCAACAGGGATTGGCCGACGCGGCCCGCGACCCATGTGCCGGGCGTCGTGCTCGAGGGTGCGCTCGCCCATGCCGAGCTGAAGGTCGAGCAGATCGAGGAGGACGAGCAGCGCCCGCGCTTCTATTGCCGGGTGGTGCATCAGGCAATGCACGCGCCGTTTTTAGGCTTCAACCGCGCGCAAGGGGCGGTGATCGAGGCCGCGATCCTCGCGAGCCGCCTCCATCTGCTGCCGCGCGAGAAGGTCGAGCGCGAGCTTGCCTATCTCCAGGTCGCGGTGGAAAAGACGGCCGGCCCTCGCGAGCACGAAGCCTGGCGCCTCTTGATCGAGAAGATCGAGGACCATTACAAGCACGGCGCGGCTTGAGGTGCGCCTCACCAATTTCCCCTGAACGGAATACGAAGGAT
Organism: Methyloceanibacter sp.; assembly: GCF_035650995.1. GTDB lineage: Bacteria > Pseudomonadota > Alphaproteobacteria > Rhizobiales > Methyloligellaceae > Methyloceanibacter. The sequence goes on from NZ_DASRGO010000163.1 coordinate 19,482, forward strand.
CGGGCGATGAACGACGTGAGCAGCGACGTGAGAGAGGTGACGGGCACGGCCTTCGTCGTCGCCGAGTTCCGCGCCCGCGAGAACGAGGAGCCGCACCCGCTCTACCGCGACAATGTGGTTCCGATCTTCCTCGATGAAAGGACGCGCGCCGCCGCCGACAGGATCAGGGCCGATTTCCCTGCGGGCGAGCATATGCCGCGACTCAGGACCCGCTATTACGACGACCGCTTGGACGAGCAGATCGCCAACGGCTGCCGGCAGGTGGTGATCCTCGGATCGGGCCTCGACACGCGCGCGGTGCGCAAAGCCGCTCCGAACGTCGCCTATTTCGAGATTGAGGACGATCGCACGATCGCGCTGAAGAAGGCGCGCTACGCCGCCAACGGCATTACTCAGCCGATGACTCTCATTCCCGGCGATTACGTCGCCTCCGGCGTGATCCGGATGCTCGCCGCGCACGGGTTCGATACGCGCCTGCCGTCGTTCTTCATCTGGGAAGGCAACACGATGTATCTCACGAGGCAAGCGGTGATGACGGTGCTTCGCGACCTGAAGGAGAATCTCGGCCGCTTCGCCATCTCCTTCGACTATATGGACGAGGCGGTGGTGGAAATGACCACGGGTGATGCCGGGGCGACCGCCTTCGTCGAGCGCTTCGCCGCCATGGGCGCTCCGTGGACCTTCGGCTTCCACGATCTCACCGCGCTCGCGGACGAGGCAGGATTAACGATCGCCGACGCGACCACCATGGGCAATCTGTTCCGCACCTATTGGCCCGGCCGGGCGATGCAGTCCGTCATCTACGACCATTACGGGATTTGCACGCTGACATCGCCGGCGTGAGGCGGGGACTGCGTCAGCTAGGCGTCGGCTCGCAAGAGGAGTAGGCTTGCGGCGGTGATATTGGGCGCATGCCCTGGCGGGGTGCTCGGATGGCAAGGCTTGCGCGTCTTCAGGTTCCGGCCATTGCCTTGCTGCTCCTGGCGCAATCGATGCCCGCGCCTGCCGCCGACGACGGCGCCGCCGCCTCAGGCAAGGCCCTGCTCGAAGCCCATTGCGCGCGGTGCCATTCCATCGAATCTTCCGGCGAAAGCCCGCTTGCCAAGGCCCCGCCGCTGCGGGAGGTCTATCTCAAATATCCCATCGAGCAGCTCGAGGAAGGCTTCGCCGAGGGCATGGGCTCGCGGCACCGCGACATGCCGCAGATCCCGTTCTCGGACGATCAGGTCGAGGCGATCCTCGTCTATCTCGGCAGCATCACCGGCGTCGACCCGCACTTGAGGCCCCGGGCGCCGGCGACCGGCGAGACGCCGCCCTAGGCTCTAAGACCTAGCGCGGGCCGAGATACGGATTGTTGTAGCGGGCATCGACGCAGGCCGAGCCGTTCCAATAGTGGAACTCGCCGCAGCTCACGGGCCGGGCCGGCACGATGGCGACGATCGGCGGGTTCTCCGTGACCACGGCGGGCGCTGTGTCGGGCTGCACCACCACCACGTCGGGGCCGGTGCAGTCGTGGAACCGGCAATAGCGCCGCCAATATCCCGCGAGCTCGACCGCAGCGGGTAGGGGACCGAAAACACGCGCGGACTGGGCCGGAAGCTGGGCCGCGCCGGCCGGCGCGGTCAGGACCATGCCGCCGGCAATTGCGGCGGCGATCAGGAACGGAGCGTATCGCATCAAGCCTCCTTTGGTTGGGCCCTTGGTAGCATGCCTTGTCCTCCCCGCGCCAAACATCGCGTGTCACCATCAATAACCTCTTTCCGCCCCCGTTGCGGGCTATAATGTCCGGGCACGGAAGCGCAGGGGCCATGGCGCAAGACGACAACACAACGACCGAGATCGGCCTTGTGCTGCAAGGGGGCGGCGCGCTCGGAGCCTACGAATACGGCGCCGTCACCGCTCTTCTCGAGCTGATCGATGCCGCCGTCGCCAGGGGCAACAAGGTCGCGCTCAAGGCGGTGACCGGCGTTTCGATCGGCGCCATCAACGCTGCCTGCATCGTGGGTTCGGCCAACCGGCTCGATGCGCGCCGCAGGCTTGCCGCCCTGTGGAACGACTTCGCGCTGTCGACGCCCTTTTTCTGGCCGTCGCGCATCGCGCGCGATCTCTCGCTCTACGCGCTGCCGGGCTTCTACGCCATGCGTCCCGACCTCATGACGCTGTCGCGCTGGACCTATGTCTACGACACCAATCCGCTGCTTGCGACGCTGTCCGAGCATGTCGACTTCGAGGCTTTGAACAAGAGCGACACCGCCTTCGTGGTCACCGCCGTCGACGTCGAGAACGGCGAGCTGAAGCGCTTCTCCAACCGCCCGGTTGGCAAGACGACCGCGACCACGATCTCGCCCCGCCACGTGCTTGCGAGCGGGAGCCTGCCGCCGCAGTTCCCCTGGACCGATATCGAGGAGGGCAAGGAGCGCCGCGCCTATTGGGACGGCGGGCTTGTCGACAACACCCCGCTCGGCGACGCCATCGACGCCTTCAGTCCCGGCGAGGACGTCGAGCGCGTGCTCGTGATCATGAATCTCTTTCCGAGCGAAGCCACCCGTCCGAGCTCGCTGCTCGAAGTGAACGAGCGCATCAATCAGCTCAGATTCGGCAACCGCACGCACCAGGACACCAAGACCGCGGGCCGCATCAACGAGCTGGTCGGCACCATCGAAGCCCTTGCCGCGCTTATCCCCGGCGAGCTTCCCGCCGACGTTGCCCGTCAGGTCGAGGCGGCCCGGCGCTACAAGCATGTCAACACGGTCGAGATTTCACTCTCGGCGAACGAGGCCGCGGACCAATACGGCTTTCGCGATTTCTCATCGGAAGGCATCGAGCGCCGCCGCGCCGCCGGGCGCACCCGCGCGCTCGAAGCGTTGCGCGCGATTTTCACCCCGATGCTGTAACGGACGGCTAGCGCTCGATCCTGACCGCGTTGGCGAACAGCTCCTCGCCCCAAGGGTAAAGCGGCCGCTCGAAATCCGAGCGCGCGTGGATGCCCCTGCCTTTGCGCTCGCTCCATTTCTTGCCGTAAGTCTCGTAGGGGAAGTGCTTGATGTAGTAGTCGCAGGTCTCTTCCCAATGGTCGAGCGACAGCGACTTGCCGTAATGCTGGCAATAAAGCTCGGTCGCGACCATTTCGAGCCCACCCGGCTCGCGCGCGTGGTGCTCGGCAAAATGAATCTTCGGACGGTTGCGCCAGAACATCAGAATGTCGCGGCGCTCGGGGCCGAAATAGCGGCGGAAGTCGAGGAGCTTGTCTTGCGGCCGGTAGGGGGCGTGATCCTCCTCGGTCATGTAGGCGTCGAACAGTTTCACACGCACGCCGTCGACCTCCTCCGGCGCATTGGCAAGGAACCCCTTGATGTCGCCCGTCACGCGCTCGTCGGGATCGAAGCACAGCATCCAGTCGAACTGCATCGCTGCGCGCGCCGTCTGCAGCAGAAGCCCGCGATGCCGGCCTTCGGCCAAGCGGCGCGCGGCGACGTCGCGTTCCCATTCCGTGTTGGCGATGATGAGCGCGACCTTGGGATGCTCGCGCAGCATGTCCACCGTCTCGTCGGTGCTGGCGTCGTCATAGGCGACGATCGCGCCCACATGCTCGCCGAGATAGTCGAGCGTGTCGCCGAGAATGAGCGCCTCGTTCCTGATGCGCGTGACGGCGACAAGCTCGTGCTTCTCGCCGATGAGCGCCTTGTTGCCCTCGATCAGGCGCTCGGTGTGGCGCAGCTCCCAGTGTGAGGCTCCGGGCATGGGAGGGATGGTCGAAGCTCCCTAGGCGTGACCTTCTCGCGCCGCCGCGAGCCGCGCGCCGATCGAGGCGAGCAGGAGCTCGTAGGCACGATCGACGATCTCATCGAGCGACCTGGTCTTGGCGAACATCGCCCTTGCCTGGCGCAGGAAATCCTCGCGCGCCGGCACGTGGGGCAATTGCAGCGAGGCGAGCACCTCGGTCGCGCGAGTTTGCGCGTGCGAGAGCCGGTCTCTGAGCGCCGACAGTTCGGCGCCATGCAGGGCCGAGGCGATGGCCGCGGCAATGCGGTCGGAATTGAAATGCGCCGCGAGCTGCTCGGCGGCGCGATTGATGACGGCCACGCCCAGTTTCTGCTCGTTCCGCAGAACCTGCTCAGGCGGTGCGCGCAAATCCCATACGAGCCCGAGCCAGGACAAGGCCACCAGGAGGTAATATGTCGGATCGTATTCCCACCACTTGAAGCCTTGCCGGGCGCTCGATTGGAAGGCGTGGTGGTTGTTGTGCCAGCCTTCGCCCATGGTGAAGACGGCGAGCAGCCAATTGTTGCGCGAATCGTCGCCCGTCACGTAGCGTATCGTGCCCCTCACATGCGCGAGCGAATTGATGCAGAAGGTGGCGTGATAGACGAGGACGGTGCTCCAGAAGAAGCCGACCACAAGCCCCGGCCACCCGGCGACGAGGAAACAGAGGGCGCCGAGAATGAGGGGCGGCAAGAGCTCGTATTTGTGGAGCCACATGAGCTCGGGATAGCGCATCAGATCTGACACTTTGTCGAAATCGGCCTTGTCATGCTTGCGGGCGAAAATCCAGCCAAGATGGCTGTAGACGAAGCCCGTATGCCGCGGCGAGTGCGCGTCATCCTCGGTATCGGAGTAGAGGTGATGGTGGCGATGTTTCGACGCCCACCAAATCACGCTCTTTTGCGCGCTGCTCTGGGCAAGAAAAGCGAGGACGAACTGGAACACCCGGCTCGTCGAGAACGCCCGATGCGAGAATAGACGATGATACCCCGCACCGATGGCAAAGATGCGCAGCCAGTAGAGCGCGATGCAGATCGTCACGGCTTGCCAGGTGACGCCAGACCAGATTGCGGCAAAGCAGGCGAGATGCACCAATACGAAAGGAATGGCGGACGGATAGATGATATCGTCGTGATCTTCGGCGGCGGCGTCTGGCATGAAAGAGAGTCTCCGGGGCAGTGGCGACTGTCTATGTAGCGTGTCCCGTGAAAAAGGTCAGTCGGATAATTGGATAATTAGACCCTAGCCGCCGCAAGCCGGGCGACGGCAACGGCGGGTGCGCAGCGGGCGGCCATCTCGCGCGCCTCTGGCGCGACCTCGATCATGTCGGCGAAATCGCGATAGGGACGGCCAAGCTCCGATGCGAGACGGTGGGCGAGGAACCGTCCGCAGCCTGCCCCGATAACCGGCGCCGCGGGCGGAAGCGCGTCGCGCTCGGCAAGTTCGCGTCCGGCCTCAACCAGTTCCGCGAGCTGCAATCCGGCAAAGAAGCCCGCAAGTTCCACCCACGCCTCGAGCGGCGCCTCGGAGGCATCGCGCCCCAGCATGCGCGCAAGCCGTGACGCGCTCTCCTCCTTGCTCTTTCCCTGGAGATCGGGCGCAGGGTAGGGGTCCGCATCGTCGGGAAGCTCGCCGGTCAGGCGATAAACGTCCGCCATCGTGGCGAAGCGCTCCGCCGCGATCCCCTGCACAAGCCCCGCAAATGGCGCCGTCCGAGAGAAGGCCATCACCGGCGTGCGCACGACGCCCGCGTAGATCAACTCACGCGCGGCGAGCCGCTCGCCGTCGGTGTAGCCGCGCGCCGGGCGGCCCGAGACGAGCGGGATCAGATCGGTCGTGGTCGTGCCGATGTCGGCGAGAAGCCCGCTTGGGCAATCGCGGACAACGAGCGCCGCGGTCGCGTGCCAGTTGGCCGAGGCCACGTCGAGCGGGCGGGCGATGGCGTCCTCGGCGGAGAGGAAACCCGCGCGCCCGCCATAGAACAACGTTTCGTTCCCCGTGGCCGCGCGCATCATCGCGACCAGATAAGCGACGCCCTCGGCGCGATCGGCGAAGACATCGGACAGTTCGCCCGTCATGGTCACGGCGTGACGGGATGAAGGCGGGCAAAGCGGCAGCGCCTCTTCGAGTGCCGCATCGAACTTGCCGCGATCCTGGCGGACCGGGCAGGGGATTTGGGTGACGGAAACGATCCGTCCCTCCTCGAGCTGTGCGAGCTTGAGATTGGCCCCGCCCAGGTCCCAGCCGATGATTGCGGTCATGCGTTGGTACTTTCCTCGGGCGCCTCTCTACCAAAATAGAGGTGTTTATCGCACAATCCCGAAAACCAACCCTTGTCATGCCCGGCCTTGGGCCGGGCATCCACGATTTTGGCCGTCCCTTACACGAAATCGTGGATGGCCGGGACAAGCCCGGCCATGACAAAACCCCGATAGCGTTGGAGCCCCATGAGCAAATTCACCGTCATCCCGGTTCTCGACCTCAAGGGCGGCCTCGCCGTCCACGCCGTCGCTGGAAGGCGCGCCGACTACGCCCCGATCATGAGCCCGTTCGGCTCGGCCGACGATCCCGCGGCCATCGCCCGCGGGCTTCTCGATGTCACCGGTTCGCCAGCCCTCTATGTCGCCGACCTCGATGCCATCGAAGGCGTCGGCAATCATTTCGAGCTCCTGCGCGGGCTGTCCTATTCGCTGCCCGACATCACGCTCTGGGTCGATGCCGGCTTCTCCAATGTCGCCGATTGCGCCTTCTGGCTGCCGCTCGGGGCGACGCTTGTCATCGGCAGCGAGAGCCTCGAAGCGGTCGACGACTGGCGCGAGATCAACGCCGCCTTCGGCGACAGCGTCGTCCTCTCGCTCGACCGCGGGCCCGAGGGGAGGCGCGGGCCTGAGCCTCTGTTCAGCGATCCCGAGCTGTGGCCGAACCGTCTCGTCGCCATCGACCTCGCCCGCGTCGGCACCGGCGATGGGCCCGACCTCGAACAGCTCGGCGCCATCCTCGACATGGCGGGAGGGAGATGTGCGGTGTTCGCGGGCGGCGGCGTTCGCGGAGCATCCGACCTCGCCGCGATCAAGGATCTCGACGCCTCCGGCGCGCTCATCGCGACCGCGCTCCATACCGGCGCGGTCACCCAAAACGAGATCGCCGCCCTCGGCTAGAGAGCGGCGATCTTCAATCGCAATCCGAAGCGCGGCTATTCGCGCCAATCCGTCAGAAACCCAGTTTTTGGAGCCACCGCCGAATCGGGCCCGGACCGCTGTCTTTACCGGGTTGCCCCCGACCTGGGGGTTCTCCCTTTCAACCGGCAGCGAACGGGTGGTGGGCGCTGTCCTTCTTCGCGGTGACCTCGGAGGCCTTCGGCTCGCCCTTGACCGCGCGGGCGATGGCTTCTTTGGTGGCGCGATAGTTGAAGTCCTGGATCTTCTTGTCGTCCTTGGCTTCCCAGTGAATGAACACGCCGACGCAGACGAACAGGTCGTCAGCCTCGTTGGCGGGGATCACGCCTTCGGCCACGGAATCGGCGACCGCCTTGGCCACGGCGTACTGCGCCGGGCCGAACATCTGCACCGCCTGGCGCGCGTCCTTGATGGTCACCTTGTTGTAGAGGATCGTTGGGGGCTTGCAGAGCAGGTTCGGCGTGACCACCGCGAGCAGCGTGGTGAAGCCGTCCTTGTTGTTGGTCAGCGCATGGGTGAACGCCGACTCGACGGCGCCGCCACGCGGACCAAGCAAGAGATCGATATGCGCTACTTCGTTGCCGTCGCCGACGAGCGATTCGCCAACACACGTACCACTGATTTTGGGCATGAAACCCCCTCCCTAATGAGGCTGATACACACGAAAGCTAAGAGCGGGCGTGGCGGAATCCGCCGGCCGCAAGCCGACGAAAGTCCCTTTGCCTGAAACTCGCTAAAGCGCCTCCGTCCGGCAACTCCTGGATAGAGCTCCGCGGGGCAGAAGATAGTCCGGGCTCAACGACATCGGCAAGTCGATTGTTCGCCTACCGGGCTGTCTGATTTTAGCCATTTATTCGGCAATTTCTGCCGCCTCGAGGCCTGCGGCAAAGAGCGTCGCGACGGTGAGGTCGGCCGAGGTGCCCGGGTTCAGCCCGCGTTCTTTCAGCGCGGCGTCGAAGGCCATCAACGGCGCGGCCAGATCCTCAGGCAGGCTGCATTCCATGAGGCCCGCCTCGAGCGGACGCGCCTCTTCCAGCACCGAGGCGGCGGCGTCGGCGCCGAATTTCCGCTCGATCAGCGTATCCGGGACATGGGCAAGGAAGCCGAGATAGACGCGCGTGGTGGCGAAAGGCGAGGGGCCCCAACGCTCGCGCGCCTGGATGAGCCAGGGAAGCCCGAGCCCGAAAATGTCGGCGAATCCGTTGGCATAGTTGAAGGCGATGCGGTCGCGCGTCTCGGCGGCACGCATCGCCTCGAGCAGGGTCACGCGGGGTTCGGCCGCGACATCATGGGCGGGAACTTCGCCGAGGCCACCGGGTGCCGCCTTGCGGATCGCCTTGTAGGCGTCCTTGGCGTCCTTGACGCTGAGCGCTTCGAGCACGCTCGAGACGCGGGCCCTGAGTTCGCCGCCCTTCCGGTCGCTCGCGGCGGTGGCGAGAGGCGCGGCAAGCAGCAGAATGCCGAGATTGGTGTTCTGCCCGACCGCTTTCTGCGTTGCCTCCACCGCCTTGAGGATCCTCTCCCCGACAGGAAGCTTGGCCTTGCTCATGACGGGCGCCGCGGCGGCCGCGCTCTTCTCGAAATCGGCGATGCTCATGCGGTGGCCGTCGGCGAAGCGGTGCACGTTGCCGGGCTTCAGCGCCTCGAGCTCGGCAAGGCATGCGTCATGGAAGGCGCGGCCGACTGCGTTCAGCTTTAGGCGCCTGGTCAAGCGCCCTCTTGGCCTTTGCGGCGCGAGGGAGCGAGCGCCGCATCGAGAAAGGCCCCAACAACGTGGTCGGCGATATTGATATGGGTGACGGCCTGAAGCCCGTTCCAGGCGGGCATCGAGTTCACTTCGAGCACGAGGAAGCGGCCGTCGCGGGCCTGGATGATGTCGACCCCGGCATAGTCGGCGCCGACGCAGTTCGTGGCGCGGGTGGCGAGCTCGATCAGCTCCTGGCTCGCGATCGCAGCCTTCGCCCGCGCGCCTTGCTTGATGTTGGTGATCCAGCTCGACCCGTGCCTGATCATGGAAGCCACGACCTCTCCCCGGCAGACGAAGATCCGCCAGTCCTGATGATGCGCTTGGGCCGGCGGGACGAACTCCTGGAGATAATACACCCCGTTCACCTCCTCGCACGGGGCAAGATCGGACACCCTTTCGATAAGGCGCAAGCCTTTGCCCTGGGCGCCGAACAGCGGTTTCTGCACCACCTTCTTGCCCGCCTCCAGCATCCCCGCCGCGAATGAGGCCGCCTCGAACGGGTCGATGGTGGTGAAGGTTGCAGGGGTCGGCAGCCCTTCGCGTTGGAGGAAGAAGCTCGTCGTGGACTTGTCGACGCAACGTTCGATCGCGCGTGCGTCGTTCCACACCGTCACCCCAAGCTCCCTCAGCGCATGCAGCACGCCGAGATAAAGCGTAACCTGCTCGAAGGTTCCCCCCGGCACGAAACGCACGAAGGCACCCTCGGGCAGCGCGTCGCCGAGCCCCGGGATGGCGAGCCCGGTCGCGGTCTTGGTCGAGAAGCCGCAGAGATGAAGCGGGACCGCGAGCGGGTTGATGCCGCGCTTCTTGAATGCCTTGCGCAGGGTCTTGCCGTGCCAATCGCGGCCATCGCCGAACAGCACGATGCTCGTGTCGGGGCTTGGCGTCGTCATGCGGGGATCAGGCGAAGGAGCGCGACAGCACGGCGCTATCGATGCGCCCCGCCTCGAAGCTCTTGCCCGATTTGAGCGCCGTCACCGTGACCATGGCGGGACTGAACAGCATGCGGTCGATCGCATAGAAGTCGCCCTTCACCGCGGCGAAGATCTCGGCGAACGGCCGGCCGTAGTCCTTGGACTTGAGGCTCGGCA
>NZ_DASRGO010000164.1:0-25686 GCF_035650995.1 Methyloceanibacter sp.
CCCGACAAGCCGACCGTCGTCACCATCGGCTTCAAGAAGGGCGATCCCATCTCGATCGATGGCAAGACGCTATCGCCCGCCGCGCTGCTTACGAAGCTCAACGAGCTTGGCCGCGACAACGGCATCGGCAGAGTCGATCTCGTCGAGAACCGGTTCGTCGGCATGAAATCGAGAGGCGTTTACGAAACGCCGGGCGGCACAATCCTTCATGTCGCGCACCGGGCGATCGAATCGCTCACCCTCGACCGCGAGGCGATGCACCTCAAGGACTCGCTGATGCCGCGCTATGCCGAGCTTGTCTATTACGGCTTCTGGTTTTCGCCTGAGCGCGAGATGCTGCAAGCGCTCGTCGACAAGAGCCAGGAGCACGTCGAAGGCGAGGTCACGCTCAAGCTCTACAAGGGCAACGTCACCGTCATCGGCCGCAAGAGCCCGAAGTCGCTCTATTCGGACAAGATCGTCACCTTCGAGGACGATGCCGGCGCCTACGACCAGAAGGATGCGCAAGGCTTCATCAAGCTCAATGCTCTCCGCTTGCGCCTCTTGGGCAAACGGAGGCAAGAGAAGGGCTGACGACCGCGAGGGACCGCCATGTGGCCCGATAGTCGACTGCTTGAGCTGTTTGGCGTCGAGATTCCCATCATCCAGGCGCCGATGGCCAACGCCACCGCCGTTGACATGGCCGCCGCCGTGGCGGAAGCGGGTGCCCTCGGCTCTTACCCTTGCGCGGGCCTCACCGACGATAAGATCGCCGAAGGCCTCACCACCATCAGGGCGCGTACCAAGAAACCGATCAACCTCAACTTCTTCTGCCATCAGGTGGCGCCGCCCGACGCCGAGCGCGACGCGGCCTGGCTCAACAAGCTCGCCCCCTATTATCGCGAGTTCGGCGCCGAGACGCCGAGCGTCCCGCTGAAGGCGAAGATCTATACGTTCACGCCCGCGACCTGCGCCGTGGTCGAGCAGCTCAAGCCGACAGTAGTGAGCTTCCATTTCGGCCTGCCCGAGCCCGAGTTGTTCGCGCGCGTGAAGCAGGCGGGCTGCAAGATCATCAGCTCGGCGACGTCACTGCGCGAGGCTCTCTGGCTCGCCGAACGCGGCGTCGACGCCATTATCGCCCAAGGCGCCGAGGCCGGCGGCCATCGCGGCATGTTCATCGAAACCGACCCCGCGACACAGATCGGCACCTTCGCGCTCCTTCAGCAGATCGTCGATGCGGTCAAAGTCCCGGTGATCGCCGCGGGCGGCATCGGCGACGGCCGTTCGATCACCGCGGCTTTCATTCTCGGCGCCGCCGCCGTACAGATCGGGACCGGCTATCTCGGCTGCCCCGAGGCCACCATCTCGGCCCTGCACCGCGAGGCACTTCGTAAGGAGGGCCGCGAGACGGTTATTACCAACGTATTGAGCGGGCGGCCTGCGCGCTCGGTCGTGAACCGTATCATCCGCGAGCAAGGGCCGATCAACACCACCTCGCTGCCGGCCTATCCATTGGCCACGCCGGCGATTGCCCCGCTTAGGGCCAGGGCCGAGGCCAAGGGATTGACCGATTTCTCGCCGCTCTGGTCGGGCCAAGGAGCCCCGCTGCGCGAGGGCATTGGCGCCAAGGAGCTGACGCAAGCCTTCGCCGAAGAGGCGCTTGCTCTCCTCGGATAAACGCCGCCGGGCGGGCCCGCGCTAGCCCTGCTCGGCGATGACCACCGGCCCCTTGGGGAAGTTCGCGAATGTCGCTTGCGGCACCTTGAAATTGGTGGCGAGCAGAAGATCGGGATTGGCCGCCATCCAGCCGGTGAGCGAGATCGCCTCGTAGGTGCCGTTGTTGAACACCGCGAGCAAGTGCAGCTCATCGCTCCCGGTATTTTCGATGTAGTGGCCGTAGCCCTGCGGCACGTAGCCGACATCGCCAACGCCGAATTCGTCGGTGAGCGCGCGGCCGTGGCTCCCGAACACCGTCATCCGTGCGCTGCCCTTGAGGTAATACTGCCACTCGGCGGCGTGCGGATGCCAATGCGGCTCGCGGACGCCACCCGGTTTGATCACCAGCAGCGCGCCGGTCATGGTCGTCGAGATCGGAAATTCGCTCGAAGAGGCCTTGCGCTCGGTACCGCCCGCAAAGTCCTCTGGCTTAGCCGCCCGCAATCGATAGCGATGCGTCAACGGCGGCGCATTCTGAGAGTCCGGGGCTGGCTGCAGGGGGAGCGGCGGCGGCACCGGCCCCGTATTGATATAGACTTCCTTCTTGGGGAAATCGGCGAAGGTCGTGGCGGGAACGCCGAACGTCTTGGCGAGCACCTCGGGCGGCGTATGCCCTACCCAGTCGCTGATCGAGAACGTGCCGAACTCCGAGAAATAGCCGTTGTCGAACACGAGGAGGAAGGTGCAAGTGCCTGGTCCCAGCCCCTGGATCGAATGACCGTGTCCGCGCGGGAAGTACCAGATATCGCCCGGCCCGAAATCGACGATCTCCCACTGCCCGGCCGGATCGATGGTGGTCACGCGGCAGTTGCCTTCGATCACATAGGCCCATTCGGCCGCATTGGCGTGCCAGTGCAGCTCGCGCAGGGCCCCGGGCTCGAGAGTCATATAGACGCCGGCGAGCTTCTCCGAGACCGGGAAGCCGGTGACGTTCGCTTCTTTGGCGGTGCCGCCGTTGAACTGCTCGGTCTTCTGCGCCCCGAGCGGATAGCGGAACGAGGGGAGTTCCGGCCCGTCGAGCGGCGCCGGTGCAGGCCCATAAGGCGGCTGCTGCGATTCGGTGCTGAGCGCGGCCGTGTTCCACAAGAGTCCGCCCATCGCCACGCCTCCAAGCACGTTCCGCCGGGATATCTCGGCCACGGCCAGCTCCACATGATCGCCGCGCGGAACTCGGGCCGCGCGGGCGCCACTTTGACCGGGGAATGCTAACGAAGATTTATCGCGGTCTCGTGTCACTCACGCCGCGAGTCGCCTCACACCATTGGCGGATGAGCCGAAATCGAGCGTCGGCAAATCGCAGAGGCCGCCACCGAGGAACAAGTGGTGCCAAAGCTGGGTGGCCATCACCCCGGTCAAGCCGAGGCTCACGAACGTTCCGAGCTTGCGGCCGGGTGGATCGCGGAAGCTCTGATAGTCGCGCCTGACGCTTGCGACGTCGAAATAGCCGGTCCTGGCGAGCGCTTCCTCGCTCATCAAATCGCGCACGAAGGGAGGCGGGCTGATGAAGAAGCTCTCGGCGAGCGGGAGCCGGAACATCGATTTCCGCCGCTGCGCCACCTCGACCGGCAGAAGCCGCTCCGCCGCTCTCCGCAGCAGATATTTGTCCTTGGTTCCCCGTCGCAGCTTCCAGCGGGGATGCAAGCGCGAGGCGAGCGCGATCACCTTCTCGTCCAGGAACGGGTAACGAGCCTCGACGCTGTTCGCCATGGTTATACGGTCGCCTTTATGGGTCAGAAGCATGCCAGCGAGCAGGACCTTGTAGCCGAAATAGAGCGAGCGATTGAGCGGGTGCCACCGGCGTAAGCGTTCCGGATCGAAATCGAGATCCTCATAGGCGAGGTGACCGCCGAGCTGCTCTTTGAGGCCGCCGCTGTAATAGCGGTGTCGTGAGCTCGCCACGAGATTGTAGAGGATCGATTGCGCATGCGGCCCGCCGATCATCGCATCGATGCGCCGAAACTCGTCGAATCCGATTTCCGGCGTGGTGTATTTGCGCACGAGCAGGCTCATCGCCGTGCTCAGTTTGAAGCTGCCCACGTCCAGAGCGCGGGCGATCTCGCGCCACTTGAACCAGAGATAGCCGGCGAAAGCCTCGTCTGCCCCCTCGCCCGTGAGCACGACCTTGTTGCCGAGGTCGCGGACCCTCCGCGAGAGACCCAACAATGCCGCGCACGAGGTATCGAGAACGGGACTCTCCGCAGCCTGGATCAAGCGCGCGTAGTTGGCGGCAATCACTTCGGCGCCGGCCTCCAGAATGGTCTGGCTGCTCCCGAGCGTTTGCGCAGTTCCCGCCGACGCCGGCGTCTCGTCGAATTGGGAGTCAGGCACTCTCACCGTGAAGCTCGGCAGCGGCTTGCCGCGCAGCTTAGACGCGGTGGCGAGCACATAGGCGGAGTCGACGCCACCCGAGAGATAGCCGACCACCGGCACTTCCGCGCGCAATCTGATCTCGACGGCGCGGCTGAAGACGGACTCGAACTCATCGACGAGCGCCTCCTCGTCGGAAGGATCGTCCTCATCGCCCCAGTCGGGGAAATCGAGATCCCAATAGCAGCGCTGCTCGATTTCGGCGGAGGCTCCGTCACTGCGGAAGGCGATACGCAAATAGTGCCCGGGCCGTAGCGACTGGACGCCGGTAAACATCGTGCGCTGCGTTCCCATGGCGAAGAAGGTGAAGATATGATCGAGACCGCGCGGATCGAGCGCGGGCCGCACGGCGCCTGATGCGAACAGCGCCTTGATCTCCGAGCCGAAATAGAGCCGGTCGCCCTGCCGCGACCAATGCAGCGGGCAGATCCCCGCGCGATCGCGCCCGAGCAGCACGAGGCTCCGGCTGAAGTCGACGAGCACGAAGGCGAACTGGCCTCTCAGATGCTCGAACAACGTCTCGCCATACTCCTCATAGAGATGGACGATCAGCTCGGTGTCCGAATCGGTCCTGAACACATGGCCTTTGGCCATGAGCTCGGTCTTGCGCTCGGGATAATCGAACAGCTCGCCGTTGGCGATCACGCCGACATTGCCGGCCTCGTTGAAGATGGGCTGCTGGCCATTGGTGACGCCGACGATGGCGAGTCTGCGATTGCCCATGCCGATGCCGGGCGCCATGAGATAGCCCACCCCGTCCGGCCCGCGATGCCGGAGCGCCGTCGCCATCCGGCCGACCAAGGCCCGGTCGGGTTCACCCGCCCCTTTGAGATCGAGAACGCCCGCTATCCCGCACATATGAGCTCCATGGAAACGATGTCCCCCTTACGCCGGCATTACGTGGACAGGCTCAACGCGCAAACTCATGATTCCGGTGTGTGACAGCGCGTCGCTGCAATTGTGGTAAAAAGCCTGCCATTGCGTCTTTGTCACACCATCTATATATCCCAGCCATAGGAAGCGCGGGCCGTTTTGGCCCGCGCTCGTGCATTTAATCCCATGAATCTTCGCAATATCGCCATTATCGCCCATGTCGACCATGGGAAGACGACCCTGGTCGACCGGCTGCTTCAGCAATCGGGAGCCTTCCGCGACAACCAGCGGGTGGCCGAGCGCGCGCTCGACTCCAACGATCTGGAGCGTGAGCGCGGCATCACCATTCTCGCCAAGGTCACCTCGATCGTCTGGGACGGCACGCGCATCAACATCGTCGATACGCCGGGACACGCCGATTTCGGCGGCGAGGTCGAGCGCATCCTCAATATGGTGGACGGCGCTCTCGTCCTGGTCGATGCGGCGGAAGGTCCCCTTCCGCAGACGAAATTCGTGGTCTCCAAGGCCCTCAAGATGGGGCTGAAGCCCATCGTGGTCATCAACAAGGTCGACCGCACCGACGCCCGCCCGCAGGAAGTCGTCGACGACGTGTTCGACCTGTTCGCCGCGCTTGAGGCAAGCGATGAGCAGCTCGACTTCCCGATCCTCTACGGCTCGGCCAAGGAGGGCTGGATGGGCCCCTCACCGGAGGGACCCAAGGACGAGGGGATGAAGCCCCTGTTCGATCTCGTGCTGCGTCACGTCGCGCCGCCCCGCATCGAGGACGGTCCCTTCCGTCTGCTCGGCACCATCCTCGAGGCCAATCCCTATCTCGGACGCATCGTCACCGGCCGCATCACGTCAGGCTCGATTGCTCCGAACCAGCCGGTGAAGGTGCTCGACCATGCCGGCAAGTTGGTCGAGCAGGGCCGCGTCTCAAAGGTGCTTGCCTTCCGCGGGCTCGATCGCGTCGGCCTCGATCAGGCGACCGCAGGCGACATCGTCTCGCTCGCCGGCCTTCCCAACGCTACCGTCGCCCACACGATCTGTGCACCCGAGGTGGTGACGCCGCTCCCCGCCCAGCCGATCGATCCTCCGACCTTGTCGATGACGTTCCGCGTCAACGACTCCCCGCTTGCCGGCACCGAAGGGACCAAGGTGACGGGCCGCATGATCCGCGACAGGTTGCTGCGCGAGGCTGAAGGCAATGTGGCGCTCCGCGTGACCGAATCGGAAGAACGCGATTCGATGGAGGTGGCCGGACGCGGCGAACTGCAACTCGGCATCCTGATCGAGACCATGCGGCGCGAGGGCTTCGAGCTTTCGGTGTCACGGCCCAGGGTCCTGCTCAGGCGAGGACCCGACGGCACGCTGCTCGAGCCGATCGAAGAGGTCGTTATCGACCTCGACGAAGAGCACTCGGGCATCGTGGTGCAGAAGCTTGCCGAGCGCAAAGCCGAGCTCGTGGAAATGAAGCCGTCGGGCGGCGGCCGTCAGCGTCTTGTGTTCTATGCCCCGACGCGCGGGCTCCTCGGCTATCAAGGCGAGCTCCTGACCGACACGCGCGGCACCGGCATCATGAATCGCCTGTTCCATGGCTACGCCCCGCACAAGGGCCCGATCCAGGGCCGGCGCAACGGCGTCCTGATCTCGACCGATCAGGGCGAGGCCGTCGCCTACGCCCTGTGGAACCTCGAGGACCGTGGCCCGATGATGATCGAGCCGGGCTGGAAGGTGTATCGCGGCATGATCGTCGGCGAGCACACCAGGGACAACGACCTCGAGGTGAATGTGCTCAAGGGCAAGAAGCTCACCAATGTGCGCGCCACCTCGAAGGACGAGGCGGTGCGGCTCACGCCGCCTTTGCGCATGACGCTCGAGCGGGCGCTTGCCTATATCCAGGACGATGAGCTGGTCGAGGTGACGCCGAAATCGATTCGCCTGCGCAAGAAGCACCTCGATCCGAACGAGCGGAAAAAGGCCGAGCGCCAGCGCCTTGCCGAAGATGTTGCCTGATCTTCTCGGCATGTTTGCCGGCAAATCCCCGCTAGATTTGCCAGCATCGGTGCAAGATTTCTGATCGATCTAAAGCATTACGGTCGAGCGGGTAAGTATTTTACCCGGCGCGGGCCAGGTTGCTCGTCGGTTTACTGCACCCAACTCGAAGACAGGAGATCGATCATGAGGAAGATGTTCGCCCTGGCGCTGGCCATGGCCCTGGGTTGCACCACGTTCGCATTCGCCGAGGACGATGATGACGACAAGGTCCCGGCCGCCGAGGTTGCCAAGATCGAAGAGACGCTGAACACACTCGGCTGCAGCGGATACGACGACCTGAAGAAGGAGCAGGAAGGCATCTACGAGATCGACGATGCCAAATGCAAAATGGGTACCATGGATATCAAGCTCGACAAGGACTACACGGTGATCCTGATCTCGCGCTACTAGAGCGTGAGGCACATCGTTTTGGAAGAGGCGAGCGGGCGGCGTGCCCTCTCGCCTTTTTGTTGCGCGTGAGCAACGACGGACTGACGCTCGCGCTACGAAGTCGGGACAAACGCCCCGACCCCCTGCCCAGGGCAAAGACTTTGCGCTAGGCTCCTGCCATGCCCGTCGATGTCGTCCATGTCAGGCCAGCACGATTGAAAGACGCTCCTGCGCTTGCGACGGCTTACGAGGAGGCATGGCGCAGCGCCTATCAGGGCCTGATCCCGCATCTCTCGCTCGAGCGCATGATCGCGCGAAGGGGATTGCGCTGGTGGGAGAGCGCCCTCCGCAGGCGGACGCCGCTGCTTGTGCTCGACTTCGATGGCGCGGCTGCGGGCTATGTGACTTACGGCCGCTGCCGCTTGGGACGCGCGCCCTTTCAAGGCGAGATCTTCGAGCTCTATCTCCATCCGACCTATCAGGGCTTCGGGCTCGGCGAGAAGCTCTTCGACGGAGCACGCATGAGGCTCGCCGAGCTCAGGCTGAGAGGTCTTCTCGTCTGGGCGCTTGCCGACAACCACGGCGCTTGCGCCTTCTATCGCCGGCTCGGCGGCAAGCTGATCGCCGAAGGCTCGGAGACATTCGGGGACGTAACCTTGCGCAAGATCGCGTTCGCCTGGGCCTAGTCCCTTAACGCGGCATTTACCCCGATTCTTGGCCCCCCCTTAACGCCCTTTCGCTATCACCGACAACGTCGCGGTCGGCTATGGGAATTCGTCAGATGGCAGAAGTGGGTGCTCGGGACCGGCTGGTCATGACCGGTCTTGTGGTCCTTGGTTTGGTTACCGTCATTGCAGGCGTGCTGTCGGGTTACTCAACCATTGACTACGTGCTTGGGCGCGATGCCCAGGAGGCGGCGTTAAGCTGGGCGGCCAAGGTCAACACCGCACTTGCCTCGCCGAACGCGCCGGACCGCGTTCTCGATCAGAACTTCGAAGTGCTCGACGCTCACGCCCTTGTAAACCCCGCGGGAAATCCCGGGCTGCTTCCTGCCAATCGGGGCTTCCAGCCTGGATTCAGTGTTGTCGAGATGTTCGATCGCTTGACCGGCGGCTGGGCGCTCGGCGGCAACGGCCAGTCGAGAGACGATTTCGTGAGCAAGCTCGACGGTTTTGCCATTCTTGATGCAGGCGGAAAACCGCTGGCCACTGCCGGCAACCTCTCTGCCAGCAAGCTCGATACTCTTCTCGCGCGCGACGATGTCCAGAAGGCGTTGACCTCGTCCAAGCAGGCCGACGCCGTAGCGATTGCAAGCCGCGACCGTGCCGGCGACGCCCGCGTCGCCTTCGTTCCCGTGACGCAGGACGGAAAGGTTGCCCGCATCTACGCCTTTTCCCTCGACCAGTCGGCCGCGGCGGCATTGACCAATGTGGCGCTCACGGTGGCCACGCTCATGGCGAGTCTGTTCATCGTGCTTGGCTTCTCGGTTCCCGCCGCCATCGCCTCGCGGCGCATCCGCGAGCGCTGGCTCGCCGAAGACAAGATACGCCATCTCGCCCTCCACGATTCGCTCACCGGCCTCCCCAACCGGCTCCAGTTCCATCAGCATCTCGAGCGCGCCGTCTCGCGCGCCAAGCGCCACGGCCAGCTCGTCGCCGTCTTCGGGCTCGACCTCGATCGCTTCAAGGACGTGAACGATACGATGGGCCACGCCACCGGCGATGCGCTGCTCGCGGAGGTCGCCGCACGCCTCAAGGAGAACGTGCGCGAGTCCGATCTCGTCGGACGACTCGGTGGCGACGAGTTCGCGATCGTCGCCGAGGACATCGCCGCGCCCGAGGACGCCATGCGCCTCGCCCGCCGCGTCTGCACCGCGCTTGGCGAGCCCTATCGCGTCAATGGCCACGAGCTCGCCACTTCGGTCAGCATCGGCATCGCCATTGGGCCCGTCGAGGGCGAGCCCGCCGATGGATTGCTCAAGAATGCCGACCTCGCGCTCTACCGCGCCAAAGAGGACGGCCGCAACACGTTCCGCTTTTTCGAGCCGGCGATGGACGCCGCGCTGCAGAAGCGGCGCCGGCTCGAGGCCGATCTCAGAGCGGCGCTGCGCAAGAATCAGCTCTATCTCGACTATCAGCCGCAATTCGATCTCGAAACCGGCAAGCTCACCGGCTACGAGGCCCTGGTGCGCTGGTGGCATCCTAGCCAGGGCGAGATTCCGCCCGCCACCTTCATTCCAATCGCCGAGGAAACCGGTCTTATCGTGACCCTCGGCGAGTGGATCCTGCGCACGGCGTGTAGCTACGCGACGACATGGCCACTCGACACCAAGCTCGCGGTGAACCTCTCGCCGGCGCAATTCAAGACCCAGGACGTCTACAACCTGGTGCGCCGCATCCTGAACGAAACCGGACTCGAACCCGAGCGCCTCGAGCTCGAAATTACCGAGGGCATCATCCTGCAAAACACCGAGGCCGTACTCGACACCCTTCAGCGCCTCGATCAGCTCGGCGTCTCCATTGCCATGGACGATTTCGGCACCGGTTATTCGAGCCTGTCCTACCTCACTCGCTTCCCCGTGAAGAAGATCAAGATCGACCGCTCCTTCATTGACACGCTCGGCACGAGCCCGCAGACCTCGGCCATCGTGTCGAGCATCGTGGGCCTAGGCCAATCGCTCCACGTCACCATCACCGCCGAGGGCGTCGAGACCGAGAGCCAGGCGGCCATGCTCAAGAAATGGGGCTGCGACCAGGTGCAAGGCTTCTATTACGGAAAGCCGGACCCCGAAGTTCCGGAGTCGGCCGCCAACGCCAAGGAGCGGCCGCTCGTCGCCTGAGAGATCAGGCGTCAACCGACCGCCTCAAGGCAAGCGCGCCATCTTCGAGCCTGATTTTGCTCGCCAGCACTGTCCACCACAGCGCCGTCATGATGACGGCCAGCGCCACCGCGCCGAACGCGAGGGGCAGGACGAAAGTCTCGATGATGGTCACGGCATAGTTCGGGTGCGACAGATAGCGGTAGGGTCCGTTGCAGCTGATCGGCGCGCCCGGCAGCGTGATGATGCGATGCGTCCAGAAGCGGCCGAGGCTCGCGATCACCCAATAGCGCGCGACCTGCAGTGCGAGATAGTAGGCAATGAGCGGCCAGACGACAGGCGCACCGCTCGGAATTAGAAAGAAGAGCGAGGCGATCCAGGCAAGGTGCGTCGCGGCGACGACGGGATAGAACTCGCGTCCGACTTCACTCGCGCCTTGGGTTAGAAGCGCGCGCGTGTTCCGCGCCGAATAAAGCTCCTCCAAGCCGCGCTGAGCGAGAACGATGAGGGCTGCGATCTGCGGGGCGCCGATGATGTCGAGAACAGTCATGGGGCGAGGGCCGCTCCGAAACTAGGACGCCGTTTCGTCGCACCTCTTAGAGATCGGCGGCGACGAAATAGGCCGAGAAGCCGGGACCGAAGGCCATCAAGAGATGCGGTCCCCTGGCGCCCGCCTTGCGCGCGCGATGGAGCGCGAACAGTGCCGTCGGCGAGGACATATTTCCGAAGTCGCGCAATACCTCGCGCGACAGGGCGAGATCGGCATCGGTAAGACCGAGCACCTCCTGCGCCGTGTTCAGGATCTTGGCGCCGCCGGGATGGAGCAGAAAGCCCGAGAACTCGCCGAGACTCATGCCGTTTCGATCGAGGAAGGCTTGCACGGCGTCGGCGAGGTGATTGCGGATAAGCCCTGGAAGGTCGGGGCTCAGCACCACGCCGAAGCCATCCTCCTTGATGTCCCAGCCCATGATCCGCTCGGTGTTTGACCAGAAGTGATCGCCGACGGCGAGGACATGGCCTCCGCCTGCATCGCTCGCCGCGCCGCTAACATTACGGACCACGACGCCCGCGGCGCCGTCGCCGAACAACGCGCCCGAGACGAACATCGCGAGACTGGGATCGCCGATGCGTAGGCAAAGGCTGCACAGATCGACCGTGAGGAAGAGCACGTTGCTGCCCGGCATGCCTTGCGCGTAGCGGGCGGCGCGTGCGAGTCCCGCCACGCCTCCGCCGCAGCCCAGTCCGAAGATCGGCAGCCGCTCCATCTTGCGGGGAAAGTCGAGGCGGTTCATCAGCATCGCGTCGAGGCTCGGTATGGCAAGCCCCGTGATCGTGTTGACCACAAGCGCGTCGATGTCCTTGAGACCGATGCCCGCGTCAGCGATGGCGCCGAGCGTCACCTCCTCGAGCAATTGGAGAGCATGGCGCTGGAAGACTTCGGTGCGCGCCTCCCAACCATGGTGCTCGTAGTACCACTCCTTGGGCTGGCAGGCGTAGCGGCTTTCGATCCCGGTATTGGCATAAAGCCCGTCGAGCCGCGCGAGATGCGGAAACACCGCCTTGGCGCGTTCGGCGATGTCGTCTTGCGAGAGCCGGTGCGCGGGGACGGCCGTTGCCACCCCGGTGATGGCCACATCGAAGGCCTTCGCCCTTTGCCCGGCCGGTTTCGTCCTGGCGGCGGTCTCGAGCATGGCCTCCCCTCGCCGTCGCTTCCTCGGCAAATATCAGCCGCTGGCTTTGTGGCGCGCCAGCGGCCCAAATGGCGCAGCTTCGTCAATTCTTCGTGTTGAAACGTTTTGCGGCGCGCCCGTTATGCGCCTGCACAGCGCACGATTCTGCCTTCTTTCGCGCATCCGGGCTTGTGAGCGGGCGGCCTTTTCGTCATAGAAGAGCGCCTATGTGCCCGCCAGGCCCATCCCATCCAGCTTAGCGCGACCGCCGCATCACGGACAGGCAATGAGTGACATGAAATTGGCCGTGTTGGGTGCCGCAGGCCGCATGGGCCAGGCGCTGACCCGCGTCATCTCGGCCATGCCCGGCTGCGTCGTCGCCGGCGGCGTCGAGGTCAAGGGTTCGCCGGCCGTGGGTCGCGATCTCGGCGAAGTCGCAGGTCTCGATCCCCTCGGGGTCGCCATCACCGACGATCCCTTGCCCGTCTTCGCCCGCAGCGATGGCGTGCTCGACTTCACCTCGCCCGCCTCGACCGTTGTCTTTGCGGCTCTTTCGGCCCAGGCGCGCATCGTCCACGTGATCGGCACGACCGGCCTGTCCGAGGCCGATGAGGCCAAGATCGAGGCGGCAACCCGTCACGCGACCATCGTCAAGGCCGGCAATATGAGCCTGGGCGTCAACCTGCTCGCGGTCCTGACCGAGCGGGTCGCCGAGGCGCTCGGACCTGAATTCGACGTCGAGATCCTCGAGCTGCACCACCGCCATAAGCGCGACGCGCCCTCAGGCACCGCCCTCATGCTGGGCGAGGCAGCCGCGCGCGGGCGCAGCGTCTTGCTAAAGGACAAGGCCGTGCGCACGCGCGACGGCGAGGTGGGGCCGAGGCGGGAGGGCGATATCGGCTTTGCCACGCTCAGGGGAGGCGACGTCGTCGGTGAGCACCGGGTCATCTTCGCCGGTTCCGGCGAGCGCATCGAGCTTGCCCATATTGCGAGCGATCGGGAGATTTTTGCCCGCGGCGCGGTCAGGGCGGCGTTATGGGCGCGCGGCAGGCCGCCCGGGCTTTATTCTATGGCGGATGTTCTTGGCTTATGAGGTCGGGCATTGACCTTGGCATGAGGCTTGCGAATCTTGTTGCGGGAGCTATGAGCCAATATGTGTTGCTTGCCCGAATCTTCGGATGTTTTCGCCGGAAATCAGCCAGAAATTGAGGCCATATGAAACCGCCTGTAACCATTCTCGGCTATCTTCCAAGACACGGAGTAGGGGCCGCCTTGGCGGGCTGAACGGCTGGATCGGGCGATGACAGGGCAAGCCTCGCAAGACGAAACGCCGCCGAGCACGGGCTTGCTCGTTCTCGCCCGGCACGGTGAGAGCGAGTGGAATCGCCTAAATCGCTTCACCGGATGGAAGGATGTCGGCCTCACCGAAGAAGGGCTGTTCGAGGCACACCGGGCGGGCACCATGCTCGAGGCGGCAGGCCTTCGTTTCGATTGCGCCTTTTCCAGCACGCTGAAACGCGCCACCCACACTCTCGATATCATTCTCGAGGAGCTCGACCAGAAAGACATTCCGGTGGTGAAGGATGCGGCGCTGAACGAACGCGACTACGGCGAGCTCGTCGGCATCAACAAGGATGAGGCCCGCCGCCGTTGGGGGGCCGAGCAGGTCCATCTCTGGCAACGCTCGTATGACATCGCTCCGCCCGGAGGCGAGAGTTTGAAGGACACCGCCCAGCGTGTGGTGCCCTTTTTCCAGAAGCGTATCGCCCCCGAGCTTAAGGCCGGCAAGAATGTCCTCGTCGTCGCCCACGGCAATTCGCTTCGCTCGCTCATCATGTGGCTCGATGGCTTGTCGCCGGAGGATGTCGAGCGGGTCGAGCTCCGCACCGGGCACCCGCTGATCTACCGGCTGAATGCCGACGGCTCGATCGCCGAGAAGCGCGATCTCGCAGCCTGACGGCAGGACCTATCCGGGCCCGGGGCTTTTCGCGGCCGCAAGGGCCGAGGACAGCGCCGCGGCGAAATCCTCGCGCTCGCCGTCGGTCAAGAAGCTCGCAAACACGAGTCGTTTGCCGTGCGATGCGAGCGACAGCTCAGTGGAGCGGCCCCGCCGCTGCTCAAGGTTGAGCCTGACCCAATAGGGATTGAAGTTCCACGACTTCGCATTGCCGCCCGGATCGACGCGAGTGACGGTGAGGGCCTCGCGCGTCAAGTCGACCGTCTCGTAGAGCCTGAGCGCCCGGAAGTTTAGCTTGAAGGCGATATAGATGAGGGCGACGTCGAGCCCCATGAAGCCGACCACCGGCCAGGCGCCGATCAGGTAGAACAGGAGACCGGTTCCGAAGCTCACCGCGCAGACGGCGCACATCAGCACCATGAAACCCTTGGGGCCAAGCGAGCGGTGCGGGGTCAGCACGGCGCGGAAATAAGCCGGCTCTTGTGGACTGAGGTCTGCGTCTGTCATAGCAGTCAGGGACGGTGCGCTAGTGTCAGTCAAAGCTCATGGCGGTTCAACCGAAAATGCGCGCAACCGGCGGCGGCCGAGCGACGAGGAAGGGGAAGCGCGCGCCCGGATCGCGGCTGACGCAAGAGGCGGTCGACGAGATCTTCCGGCGCTTTCACGCGGCCGACCCCCACCCCAAGACCGAGCTTGATTACCGCGATCCCTTCACGCTGCTCGTCGCCGTCGTGCTGTCGGCGCAAGCGACCGACGCTTCGGTTAACCGCGCCACGCCCGAGTTGTTCCGCATTGCCGATACGCCCGAGAAGCTGGTCGCGCTCGGCGAGGCTGCTCTCACCGCCAAGATCAAGACCATCGGGCTTTATCGCTCGAAGGCCAAGAACCTGATCGCCCTCTCGAAGGCGCTCCTCGAGGAGCATGACGGCAAGGTGCCGGAAAGCCGCGAAGCGCTGGAAAGCCTGCCGGGGGTCGGCCGCAAGACTGCCAACGTGGTTCTGAACGTGGCCTTCGGCGCCAACACCATCGCCATCGACACGCACGCCTTCCGCGTCGCCAACCGCACAGGTCTCGCCCCCGGCAAGACGCCGCTCCAAGTCGAGGAGACTTTGAATCGCATCGTTCCCGATCGCTACAAGCACAACGCCCATCACTGGCTGATCCTGCACGGACGCTACGTGTGCAAGGCACGCAAGCCGGAATGCTTTCGTTGCCTCATCGCCGACCTCTGCCTGTTCAAGCCGAAGACCGCCGCCCCCGCTTAAAATTCACATCCGCTTGACCCGGCATTGAACCTGACACTGGCAGCATTAGATGCGGAGAAAGTTTCACATCTAGACGGACAGTTGCCATGACCAGAACCATCCTCGCCCTCGCTGTGGCCGTCGCTTGCTCCACGTCTGCACTCGCCGCGCAAGGAGAAATGAACTCCGGCTCGTACGGCAATGCGACCGCCAATGGAGTGTTCGTCCCGCATTCGAAAAAGCTCAAAGACGCGCTCGGCGGGTGGAACCAGGGCGATCCCAACGATCCCTATTGGGACCCTTGCCTCTCCTACTACCGGGGCTGGGGACCCGGCGCTTGCGGCGGCCGCTAGCGTCGCGTC
The DNA here is from genome assembly GCF_035650995.1 of Methyloceanibacter sp. GTDB lineage: Bacteria > Pseudomonadota > Alphaproteobacteria > Rhizobiales > Methyloligellaceae > Methyloceanibacter. The sequence goes on from NZ_DASRGO010000164.1 coordinate 15,414, forward strand.
GTTGACTGGCGTCGCGCTGAGCCGATGGCAAATCCTAGGCGCGGGCCGGACTTAAGCCGGCGCGGGCAGCGAGCTGCTTGTAGATGCGCACCATGAAGGCGGTCGCGAAGATCGGCGTAATCAGGTTGAGGACCGGCACCGAGGCGATCGCCGCTATGATCAGCCCGCAGAGCGAGACGTAGCCGACATTCGCCTTGCGTAGGCGCTTGACCTCATCAACCGGGAGATGGCGCATCGCCGCGAGCTCGAAATATTCACGGCCAAGCAAATAGCCGTTGCCGAGATAGAAGGCGATGGCGTTGATCCCCGGAATGAGCAACAGAAACAGCGCGAGGATGTTGACCGCGAGCACCACGAAGAAGAATTTGAGCGCAAGCCCGATCGCCTGGACCGGCGGCAGCTCGCGCCCGGGAGGGTCCGACGGATAGTCGGTGCGCTCGACCTCTGCCGCGATGTCGTCGAGATAGAGACCCGCGATCAGCGATGTCACCGGCGGGACGAGGAAGATCGATCCCACCACTAGCGCGAACCCGCCGAGCCACTCGACCGTCGCCTCGATCCAATGCGGCCAGTGCACGAAATGGCCGAAGGTCCACTCGATGGCGATGACCAGGAGGGCGAGCAGTCCAATGGTGAAGCCCACGCATTTCCACAGCACGGAACGGAACGGCGGGGTGAACAGCTCTCGAAAGGCTTGACCTGCGGCGGCGAGCATGACGTGGTCCCCTCGAAACTCTGGCGCCCGAATATAGTAGCGTCTGGCTGCGACGAAAGGGCCATAGGGCAAGCGGGGAGCTGTAATCCAGATGGCTGAGAAAACCTATGACGTGGTCGGCATCGGCAACGCCATCGTCGACATCATCGCCCGCTGCGATGAGGGCTTCCTCACCAAGCACGACCTCGCCAAGGGCTTCATGCGGCTGATCGACGCCGAACAGGCCGCCCACCTCTACGAGGCCATGGGGCCAGCTATTGAACGATCGGGCGGGTCGGTCGCCAACACCATCGCCGGGCTTGCCTCCTTCGGGGCCAAGTGCGGCTTCATCGGCCGGGTGGCCGCCGACCAATTCGGCGGCATCTTCCGCCACGACATCCGCTCGCTCGGCGTCGTCTATGAGACCGAGCCCGCAACCGACGGTCCGCCGACCGCGCGCTGCCTGATCCTGGTGACGCCGGACGGCGAGCGCACGATGAATACGTTCCTCGGCGCGAGCGTCGATTTGAGCGCCGCCGACATCGACCAGGCGATGATCGAGAATTCGAAGATCATCTATCTCGAGGGCTATCTGTTCGACCGCCACGAAGCGAAGAAGGCTTTCCGCAACGCGGCGCGCCGCGCGCAGAAGGCCGGCGTCAAGGTCGCGCTCAGCCTCTCAGACGCCTTCTGCGTCGACCGTCACCGCAACGACTTCCGCAAATTGGTGCGCGAAGGCGCCGATATCGTGTTCGCCAACGAGAAGGAGATCACGAGCCTCTACCAGGTGAACAGTTTCGAGGAGGCGGCCGACTTGGCGCTCGAGGACTGCGAAATGGCGGTCCTGACGCGCTCCGAGGCTGGGTCGCTGATCGTGGCCAAGGGGGAGACGATCGAGGTTTCCGCCTGGCCCGCCCCTCAGGTCGTAGACGTCACCGGCGCAGGCGACCTCTATGCCTCCGGGTTTCTCTACGGCCTTACCCATGGCGCGCCGCTCGAGATCTGCGGGAAGCTCGGCAGTCTCGCCGCGGCCGAGGTCATCAGCCATATCGGGGCACGGCCCGAAGTCCCCCTCGATAAGCTCGCCAAGGAGCATGGCTTGATCGCTTGAGCCGTCAGAACCTGTGGCTATTCGGCCACAGCCGCCGGGAATTTCCTTGTGGCGTCGACAGATAACGCATTCGTTAGAGATCAGCCTGCTATCCTTCCGCAAATCAGATGCGGGGGAATCGGTGATGCGTACATCGTTGCGATTGCTTGCGGCCGCGGCGTTCGGGTTTGCCGCTTTCGTTCAAGGGGCGGCGGCACAGGAGACGGTGACCACGACCTCGGGCGGGACGACGATTTCGGTCGGTGGCGGCGGCCAATTCCTTACACTTCCCGACATCCGTTTTACCGGCAAGGGTAATCCGGGTTCTTTCCACCGGCAGGACAACGCCGATTTCTCCGATTATGGCGGCTCGATCGGCGGCGTCATCGAGACCCCGCTCGGTTTTTGGGGCGGCTACCGCGTGACGGGCTCCGTCAAAGGCTTCTTTTCCGAAATCAATACCGACGACCGGGTCGGTTGCCAGGGGGGCTGTGTGCTCGTCGATCCTACCGGCTCATTCCTCGCGTCTGGAAGCACGCTGCGAACGAAGACGAGCCGTGACGTCGATTACTGGGGCGGCATGGCTGAAGCAAAGTTCTGGCAGCGCGACACCGTCCAGGTCAGGCCCAATCTCTATCGCAACGACTATTTCATCATCGGCGCCGACATTCGCGGCATCGACCAGGACAATAATCTGCACGGCCGCGCCTTCAACGGGCTCGACGTATTCAAGCTCAACGAAAGCATCGATACCACCTATTACGGCGGCTACATCGGTTTCGGCGGCGAGTACAGCCTGGGCTTTCTTGGCACCGGCGGCCTGATGGACCGCCTCGGCATTCGCACCTTCATTTCCGGCCGCGCCGGTCTCTATGAGGCCAATACCGATTACGACGGCAAGTTTGCCTATTTGGTTTCGCCATTCGCGTCGAAGCTCTCCAAGTCGAGCGACGACCTCGCCTTCATCGGCACCCTCTCCTTCGAGGCAAGGAAGGATCTCGGTCCGCACACGAGCATCGGCCTCTATACCGATTACGAGTACATTTCCTCGGTGCCGAAGATCAAATACGCCGATCTCGGCGGCACAACGCGGATCGAGGACGAGGGCGCGTTCGCGAGCCGCACCATGCTCCGGTTCAATTACACGTGGGGCGGAACGCCCGGCCCTGCTCCGGTCTACGGCGAGCCTCTGAAATAACCTCGGTCGTTCCAGCCCGGCGCGCCTGAGCGCAAAGCCGGACTAAAGCTTCCTGAGCGCGACGGTCTCGACCGCGTGCCCCTCGCCCTTGCGCAGGATGAGGTCGGCGCGCTGGCGTGTCGGCAGGATGTTCTCTCTCAAGTTGACGAGGTTGATGGTCCGCCAGATCGATAGGCCGGTCGCGAGCGCCTCCTCCTCGGACAGCGCTGCGTAACGATGGAAGTAGGACGCCGGGTCGCGGAACGCGGTCTGCCGGAGGCGCATGAAGCGCTCGACGTACCAGCTTTCCACCAGCTCCTCGGCGGCGTCGATATAGATCGAGAAATCGAAAAAGTCGGACACGTAGGGGATGGCCTGACCGTCCTTGGGCAGCTTGGCCGGCTGCAACACGTTGAGGCCTTCGACGATCACGATATCCGGCCGCTCGACGACGAGGTTCTGATCGGGAAGCACGTCATAGATGAGGTGTGAGTAGACCGGCGCTTCGACCCGTTCCTTGCCCGACTTCACATCGGCGAGAAAATTGAGGAGTCGCGTCAGATCGTAGCTTTCGGGGAAGCCTTTGCGCTCCATCATCCCGCGCTCTTCGAGCACGGCGTTGGGGAACAGGAAGCCGTCGGTCGGCACGAGATCGACCCGTCTGTGGCTCGGCCAGCGGGCAAGGAGCGCCCTCAGCACGCGTGCCGTCGTGCTCTTGCCCGCCGCCACGCTTCCCGCGAGACCGATGATGAAGGGCATCTTGCTGTCGCCCTTGCGCAGGAAATTCGTCGTGCTCGCGTGCAATGCCTGGGTCGACTCGACGTAGAGGTTGAGCAGTCGGCTCAGCGGCAGATAGACCTCGACCACCTCGTCGGTGGAGATGCGCTCGGTGAGGCCGCTCAGATTCTCGAGCTCGGCCTCCGTCAACGGCATCGGCGTGTCGGCACGAAGCCGGGCCCATTCCTCGCGGAGATAGAGGGCGTAAGGCGAAAACGCGACGGTCGTACGCGCGGTCATGGCAAGACGCGGAGCTTCGGCGGTCAGCTCGCCGCGGCCTTCCGCCTCTTCTGAAGTTCGGTGGCGCTCATACGCCGCTCGAGCTCTTGGTACACGTCGTCGAGGGAGATGTGCCGGGATTCCAGCACCACGAGGAGATGGTAGAGGAGATCGGCCGACTCTCCGATCAGCGCACTTTTGTCCTGGGCGAGCGCGGCGATTGCCACTTCGACGGCCTCTTCGCCGAGCTTTTTGGCCGGCCTGATCGGGGCGCCGTCGAGCAACCTCCGGGTATGGGAGTCCTCGGGTCTCGCCGTCCTGCGGTCTTTGATGGTAGCGGCAAGCCGTCTCAGCACGTCATTGCTCATACTTTGGCTCAATACACTGCCGTGGCCGGTGTGGGAATAGGTACGTCTCGGAAATCCAAATCAAAAGCGGGGCAACTGCCCGTTTGCCGGGCAATGCGACAGGTTGAGCCCATTTCCAAGGCTTTTCGTGCGGCCTGGTTACGGATCGAGCCTGATCGGCAGCCCGGCCTCGGCCATGAAGCGCTTGGCCTCGCCGATCGTGTGCTCGCCGTAGTGGAAGATCGAGGCAGCCAGCACGGCGCTCGCGTGGCCTTGCCGCACCCCCTCGACCAAGTGCTCGAGCGTACCGACGCCCCCGCTTGCGATCACCGGGACCTGGACCGCATCCGCAATGGCGCGGGTCAGCTCGAGGTCGAACCCCATTCGCGTGCCGTCCCGGTCCATCGAGGTGAGCAGGATCTCGCCGGCCCCCAGCGCCACCACCTCCTGTGCGTAGGCCACAGCCTCGAGCCCGGTCGGCTCGCGGCCGCCATGGGTGAACAGCTCGAAGCGCGGCCTGGATCCGTTGGCGCCGACGCGCTTCGCGTCGATGGCGACCACGATACATTGCGCGCCGAACTTCTCGGCCGCTCTCTGCACGAGGCTTCGGTCTTCGACCGCGGCGGTATTGATCGAGACCTTGTCGGCGCCCGCTTCGAGCAGGGCGCGCACGTCCTCGGTGCTGCGCACGCCGCCGCCGACGGTGAGCGGCATGAAGCAGCGCTCGGCCGTGCGCCGCACCACGTCGAGGATCGTGCCGCGCTTCTCGTGGCTCGCGGTGATGTCGAGGAAGCAGAGCTCGTCGGCGCCCGCCTCGTCGTAGGCAGCCGCCGCCTCGACCGGATCGCCGGCGTCGCGCAGATCGACGAAGCGCACGCCCTTGACGACGCGTCCTTCCTTCACGTCGAGGCAAGGTATGACCCGAACTTTCAGCATGACTCGGTGACTAGGCCTGTTTCCGCTTGCGCGCGCGGCTAACGATGAGGGCGGCGACCGCGGCGACCGCCCAGATGGCAAACAGCACGCCGCCGACCGGGAGCGATAGATAGGAATACCAGATCAGAAAGCCGAGATCGTAGAAGGTTTGCCCATAGTCCTTGCCGCCGATCACGCACGGGACGGCATAGTTGAGATTGACCTCACAGCCGAACACGCCCTCGGCGATGAGCTCGCTCCCCACCGCGATCAGCGCCGGCCCGAACGCGATCAGGGCGATGAGAACAAGGAGAATGGCGAAGATGGTGTGTGCGCGCATGGTCAGGGATGTTTCGCCAGGCCGCTCGCCGCGATCAATTGCAGCGCCGCGCGGGCATCGAGGCTGCCGTCATAGAGTGCGCGGCCGACGATCGCGCCCTCGAGCATCCGGTAGCGTGGCTCGATCAGGCGCTTCACATCGTCGATCCCGGCAAATCCCCCGCTCGCAATCACCGGGATCGAAACCGCGCGCGCAAGCTCGGCGCTGCCGTCGAGATTGAGACCCTTGAGGACGCCGTCGCGCGCGATGTCGGTGTGAATGATGGCGGCGACCCCGGCGTCCTCGAATCTTTGCGCGAGATCGATCGCCGCGATCTCGCTCGTCTCGGCCCAGCCCTCGATCGCGACCTTGCCGTCGCGCGCGTCGATGCCGACGGCGATGCAGCTCGGAAAGTCGCGCGCCGCCTCCTTCACCAGTTTCGGATCGCGCACTGCCGCCGTGCCGAGGATCACGCGGTCGACCCCCTTGTCGAGCCAGGCCACCACCGTATCGAGGTCGCGGATGCCCCCGCCAAGCTGGACCGGGATATGCACCGCGGCAAGGATCGCCTCGACCGCCGCGGCATTGACCGGTTTCCCCTCGAAGGCACCGTTCAGATCGACCACGTGCAGCCAATCGAAGCCGGCCTCCTCGAAGGCGCGCGCTTGCGCCGCCGGATCGGTGTTGAACACGGTCGCCTCCGCCATCTCGCCTTGGCGCAAGCGCACGCATTGCCCGTCTTTGAGATCGATCGCGGGGAACAGGATCATGGCTTCCATTTCAGGAAGTTGGCGATGAGCTTAAGCCCGAGCTTCTGGCTCTTCTCCGGGTGGAACTGGCTGCCCGCCATATTGTCCCTGGCGACGAAGGCGGTGACCTCACCACCATAATCGGTGCTTGCGATGAGCACGTCGCGGCCGGCCGGCACGAGATGGTAGGAGTGCACGAAATAGGCGTTGAGCCCGCCCTCCCCGGTCGGAATGCCTTCGAACAGCGCGTGCTCTCGCGCAAGCTTGAGTGTATTCCACCCCATGTGCGGGATCTTGAGCGCGGGATCCGACGGGGCGATGGCGCGGACCTCCCCCTCGATCCAGCCGAGTCCCGGCGTCACCCCGTGCTCGAGGCCGCGCTCGGCCATGAGCTGAAGCCCGACGCAGATGCCGAGAAAGGGCCTGTCCTTCCCCTTAACCGCCTCTTCCAGCGCCTCGATCATCCCCGGCACGCGGACGAGCCCCGCCTTGCAGTCGGCAAAGGCGCCAACGCCCGGCAGCACGATGCGCTCCGCGGACAGCACAGCCTCAGGGTCTGCCGTCACCTTGACCACAAGCGGCGAACCACTCTCGCAGGCCGCGCGCTCGAAGGCCTTGGCGGCCGAGTGCAGATTGCCCGATCCGTAATCGATGATGGCGACGTGGCTCATTGCTCAGGCTTGCGGGAAGAGGCCGATGACGTCCTCGCCCTCGTTGCGCGAGACAGGCGGAAGGCTTTGCTTGCCGCGCGCGGTCTCGGGCTTGCTCTCCCCGGAGCGGCCAGACTTCGCCTGTTGCGCCAGCCAGCTCTTGAAGAACGACAGCTCGGCCTCGGTCCGGCCCTTTCCCTCGGCCAATCCGACCAGCCGGTACCCGCGCCGCTCGAGCGCGGCGCCGCGGAGATCGTTGGCCTGGAAGGCAAACAGCGCAAACAGCCCGGCCAAGAGCCAGCCGAGCACCTCGTGTCCCGGCTTGTCGAGGCCGAGACCCCATTGCAGCGCCCCGAACACGGCGATGAACAGGGCGAACTCCACCCACATGCGGCAATAGATGAGCCAAAGCGCCGGCACCAAGAATGCGGGCCACGAGAAGCCCTCCTTCACGAATTGCAGCGCTTCGGCGCGCGCCTCGAGGTCTTGTGCCGCATCGCTGGGCTCATAGACGGAATAGACAGTCATCTCACTCACACCACGACGTCATTGCCGCGCCTGACCCGGCAATCCAGAACAGCTTGCTCCGAGCCTGTTGCCCCCGGATGCCCGGCTCAAGGCCGGGCATGACGTGTTCGTTTTTTGTGCCAAGTCAAGAGCTGCTAAAGCTGGCCCTTGGTCGAGGGAACCCGCCCGCTCTGGCGCTCGTCGAGTGCGATCGCCTGCCTGAGCGCCCGCGCGAGAGCCTTATAGCAGGTCTCGGCGATATGGTGGCTATTCTCGCCGTAGAGCGTCTCGACATGGAGCGTGATGCCCGCATGCTGAGCGAAGGCCTGGAACCACTCGCGGAACAGCTCGGTATCCATCTCCCCGATCTTCGAGCGGGTGAAGGCGACGTTCCACACGAGGTAAGGCCGGCCCGAGACGTCGAGCGCGACGCGGGTGAGCGTCTCGTCCATGGGCAAGTAAGCAGAGCCGTAGCGGGCGATGCCCTTCTTGTCGCCGAGCGCCTTTGCAACCGCCTGGCCGAGCACGATGCCCGCATCCTCGGTCGTGTGGTGCTGGTCGATATGGAGGTCGCCCTTGGCCTTGAGCGTTATGTCGATCAGGGAGTGACGGGCAAGCTGCTCGATCATGTGGTCGAGGAAGCCGACTCCCGTCTTAACGTCGTAGGCGCCGGTTCCGTCGAGATCGACCGAGGCCGTGATCGCGGTCTCCTTGGTCTTGCGCTCGACGGTCGCGGCCCGCGCCTCGGTGTCTTTGCTTCGCTTTTGCATGGGGTCAATCTAGCCCAAGGGCCTTAGCAATTCGCTTCTTTGGGGGTTCGCGCCGACCTTATACGCTCGGTCGCCGAAGAGTGCTATTCCCCTGTCCCGGACCGGAGTGAGACCCATGCGCAAATGGCTGATCGGCGCCATCCTCGGCGTGGCCGCCTATCTCGGCTATCCCTATCTCACCCTTTACTGGATCGACCACGCGCTGCTCACCAATGACGAGCCGGCCCTCGAACGCCTGGTCGACTGGCCGGAGGTGAGACAGGGGCTCAAGGCCGACGTCAAGCTCGCCCTTATCGATGCGGCCCAGACCCAAGCCGGAAAGGACGGCTTCGCCGGCGTGTTCGGCGCGGCGTTGACCGCCCTCCTCGTTCCGACCCTGGTCGACAGCGCCGTCGATGAATGGGTCACGCCCGAAAAGGTGTTGAACAGCGAGGAGGTGGTCAAACACCGGCAGGAGCAGAAATCCTTTGCCGACTTCGTCACCTACGCCTTCTTCACCTCGCCCACCGAGTTCCGCGTCGACTTGAAGGACCCCAAGGACCCGAACTCGCCCTCGATCGCCGCTTTGATGCGGCTCTCCGGGCTCAGATGGCGCGTGATTGCGATCAAGCTGCCGCCGGTCTCCACCTGGCTCAACGGTTCCACCCCGCGCGCCTCCTCGTCCGAGACGTCGCCGCCCTCAACACCGTCAACGCCCTGAAGCCTCGTAGCCTCGCCCAGGCGAACCCGCCCCAGCTTAAATGTAGCCGACGCACTTGAAATATTTGTGCTTGAAGTAATCCTTCTTCTTCGGATCGTCGGTGGCGTTGCCCTTGTCGATCCATTTCTGGCATTTCGTCTGGAGCTCGGCGCTCACCGGAGCGCAATCGTTATGCGACGGCACGCCATCGTAATCGCCACAAGGAAGCGGGCCCTTGGACTTCTTGGCTTCGGCAGGCACGACGGCGAGGGCGAGTGAGCAAGCGACGAGCGCAACAATTCTCCACATGACGCGTCTCCCACGATTGATCGGCCAAAGACGGGGGTCTGAACATTATCACGTCTTGGCAGGTCGCGCTGAGGAAGGTTTGCGCTCGCCAAGCCCGCGTTAAGCTTCGTCAACGAGATGATGCCGCCCCTCAGCAAGTGCTTGACTAAGGCCCGCTCCGCTCCGATATCGCATTGCGACATGGGTAGCCCGCAGTCCTCCCCCGACATTTGGCACGGCACGACCATTCTGACCGTCCGCAAGGACGGCAAGGTGGTGATCGCCGGCGACGGCCAGGTCACGCTCGGCCAAACCGTCATCAAGGGCACGGCGCGCAAAGTGCGCCGCGTCGGTTCGGGCAACGTCATCGCCGGCTTCGCCGGCTCGACCGCCGACGCTTTTACGCTGTTCGAGCGCCTCGAGACCAAGCTCGAGCGCTTTCCCGATCAATTGAAGCGGGCCTGCGTCGAGCTCGCCAAGGACTGGCGCACCGACCGCTATCTCCGCCGGCTCGAGGCGATGATGATCGTGGCCGACCCCGGCGAGAGCCTTGTGCTCACCGGCACCGGCGATGTGCTCGAGCCGGACGATGCGGTGATGGGGATCGGCTCGGGTGGGGCTTATGCGCTCGCCGCCGCGCGCGCATTGCTCGACACCGATCTCGGCGCCGAGGAGATTGCGCGCAAGGCCATGGCCATTGCCGCCAAGATTTGCGTTTACACCAACGACGAGGTGGTCGTCGAAACCCTCGACGCGACGAAGTGAGTGCTAAGTTGCCAATAGAAATCCGCCGCCGGCCGCTTGCACCCCGCTCCCCTCTCGTGGGGGCGCACGCTCGCCTCTTGGGCGAGCGGAGGGGGGTGAACGGCGGGACGAGTCAATCACTTGAACCCCGCTCCCTGTCCCTCCCCCACAAGGGCGGCGGGAAGGGTGAGCGTCGCTTCCCGTCATGACCGCATTTTCACCCCGCGAGATCGTCTCCGAGCTCGACCGCCACATCATCGGCCAGCGCGACGCCAAGCGCGCCGTCGCCATCGCGCTGCGCAATCGCTGGCGCCGCCAGCAGTTGAACGATGAGATGCGCGAAGAGGT
>NZ_DASRGO010000165.1:0-6075 GCF_035650995.1 Methyloceanibacter sp.
ACGACCGCCATCACCAGGATCAAAACGAGCGACACGCCGAAGGAGATGATCGCCGCACCCTTGAGCCCGAGCCCGGCCGAGAACGGATCCGATTGACCGGCGTCCATCAAGAGATAGGCCCCAGCGCCGCAGATCACGATCAGGAGGAGGATCGCGATCGCCGCTGCGAGCAAGAGCCGCGCCGCTTCCTTGCGGTCGCGATCGTCGTGCTGGCTCGGCATCAAGCTACTCCTTGTAGCTCTCGTCTTGCGCCCTCGAGATCGCCTCTCTGATCTCGCCGGGATCGGGCATGTCCTTCACCGTGAATTCCGGCTGGTCGCCCGCAGTCGAGACCTGGACCGTGCCGACACCGAGAATGCGGTTGAGGAACCCTTGCGTCACGTGCACGGCGCGTATGTGCTTGAGCGACACCGAGGTGCGGTCCTTGCTCAGAATCCCTTTCTCGTAGAGCAGCTCGTTCTCGGTGACGGTGAGCGCCGTCTGGCGCGTGTGGATGTACCAATAGAGCAGGAGCAGGACGCCGATGCCGAAGGCCGGGATGAGGACCACGCAGCCGATGAACCAGAACGGGTGCGCCCGGAACATGGCGGGATGCGCCTCGTACACCACCTTGCCGTTCATGGCGAAAGCTCCCTCTTTCCCTCGGACGCGCGACCTTAATCTTTGCCCCAATCGCTGAAAAGCGAAGATATGGCGCAGCTCCGGGAAGCATTGCGGCTGGAAAGTCCCCTGCCGGAAGGCTAAATAGCCCCTATCCGAACGAGGCTCGACATGCAGAAATTCACCACGCTGACCGGCATCGCCGCCCATCTCCCCATGATCAATGTCGACACCGACATGATCATTCCCAAGCAGTATCTCAAGACCATCAAACGCACGGGCTTGGGCCGAGGCCTGTTCGCCGAGCTTCGCTACGACGAGAAGGGCAACCCCCTCCCCGACTTCGTGCTGCACAGGGCGCCTTACGACAAGGCGGTGATCCTCATCACCGGCGAGAATTTCGGTTGCGGCTCCTCGCGCGAGCACGCCCCCTGGGCGCTGCTCGATTTCGGCTTCAGGTGCATCATCGCGCCGTCCTTCGCCGACATCTTCTACAACAACTGCTTCAAGAACGGCATTCTGCCCATCACGCTGCCGCAAGCGGAGATCGACAAGCTGGTCGACGACGCCTCGCGCGGGGCGAACGCCACCATCACCGTCGATCTGGCGGCGCAGGAGATCAGGGGGCCCGACGGTGGGGTGATCAAGTTCGACATCGATCCCTTCCGCAAGCGCTGTCTGATGGAAGGTCTCGACGACATCGGGCTCACGCTCGAGAAGGCTGATGCGATCGCGGCCTTCGAGCAGCGCTCGCGCCACGAGCGCCCCTGGGCTTAGCGCCTTTTCTGCGATTAGCGGCGAGGCCTGCGCGGCCCTGCGACTAATAGGCAAACCTGATCGAAACCCGCGTACCGCAGCCGGGTTGCGATTTCACGGATAGCTCTGTTTTGGCGTTCTCCCGCAAGGTTTGCATGATGAGCGCGCCAAGCTTCCCTTCCGTCGGCCAGCTTGCTCCCGGCGGCAGGCCTTTACCGTTGTCGGCCACCGTCACGCGATAGACGTTAGGCTCTTCTCGAAGGCACTCCAGGCTGATCACGCCGCTCTCGCTCTGCTCAAATGCATATTTGAAAGCGTTGGTCAGCAACTCGTTTACGGCGAGTCCGACCGGCATGGCGATATTGATCGACACAGGTACGGATTCGACCTTGACGTCGAGACGGATACCGTCGACGGCATGCGCCCGCATCACGCCGGCCGCGATCTGGCTCAGATATTGGCCGAGGTCGATGTCCTGTCCTACGCCGCCCGACGATAATGCCTCGTACAGAACCTGCAGGGACTCGATGCGGCCGGCGAGGCGATCGAGGTTGACCTTGTCTCCGTTGCGCTCCGCACGGGCCTCCAGCCGGATTAATGCGGTGATGAGTTGCAGGTTGTTCTTTACCCGGTGCTGAAGCTCTTTCAGCAAGAGGTCTTTGTCGCGGATCGCGCGCGCGAATTCCTCGCGCTGGGCGCGCGCGCGCTCGGTCACATCTATCAGCGCGGCAATCCGATATCTTTCCGCGGACGCCTCGTCCTGGATGATGCCGGCATACACCTCGACAATCACATGCCTCGGCGATTCCGCTTCAAATGTCCCCACATAATCGTCGCAGTCGATGAGGGCGCGGTCCAGCGTCAACTCGCTGTCGTCTTCGTGGCGAAAACTCCGGAGAAGGGACCAGTCGCCCTCCTTCAACTCCGATGCCGAGCGGCCGGTCAGCGCCTGAAAGGCCGTATTGGTGTAGACGATGCGCTGCGCGCCCCGCCTAAGCTTCGAGACCATCACCGCTATCGGGAGATGATCAAGAAACTTCCTGAACTCCTCGAACTCGATCTCGTTCGATAGCTCGAGTGAGTTGAGGAATTCGGCTGGTTCTGCCGGAGGATCGGATGCCGAACTGCCCGGCTCAGGGCACGCGTTGCTCATCGGGGGTCCGTTGATAGGTTGTTTCCCCCTGCCAGTCGCCCCACCTCAATATACAGGCGGGCACCGGATCGCCTCAACCGATATCTCGGGTGAGACCAAGAGAACCTGCTTCGAGCGCGAGCCTTATGGTAGCGACTCCGCCCGCTACTCAAAGGGTATCGGGTCGGTGGACTGCTTGATCAGCGTCTTACCGCCGCGCGTGATCTTCACCTGAGCTGAGTACTCCCATTCCTGCGGCCAGCCGCCCGCCGGCACCGCGCGCTTGCCCGCCTGAAGCAGATGGGTCTCCTTGTCCTCGGGCAGCGTTTCGCTGTTGGTGATAAGCGGTCCCTCGCCGTTCGCCAGCGAGACCTCCACGGTATCGCCCTTCTTAAGGTCCGAGGCCAGCACATAGGCGACGGCCGGCGTGTTGAATTTCGGCACCGGCGGCGTGCCCTTGGCGAGGTCGTCGACCGTTACCTCGCGCGCCGAGAGGCCTAAGGCCACGATCTTGGACTCCTCGGCCCTCGCCGCCCCGAGCCCGGCGCCCGCCAGCATCAAGGCAAACAGCACCCTTGTCAGCATTTCGCTCTCCCGCTAGGCAATCCCGTTACCAATTCTCGTCATGGCCGGGCTTGTCCCGGCCATCCACGTCTTTCGGCTTGTCCTGCGCAAGAGAAATCGTGGATGCCCGGCACAAGGCCGGGCATGACGAATAGCTTTGGAATGACAATGGCCCAAATGAAATCCTTCAATCTCTTGCTTCTCCCCGGCGACGGCATCGGTCCCGAGGTCATGGCTGAGGTCGAGCGCATCGTCGGCTGGATCAATGCCCAAGGCCTTGCCAGCATCGACACCGAGACCGACCTCGTCGGCGGCTGCGCCTACGACGCCCACGGCGAAGCGATCTCCGACGCCACCATGAAACAGGCGCTCGCCGCCGATGCCGTTATGCTCGGCGCCGTGGGCGGCCCGAAATGGGACGGCGTTCCTTACGAGAAGCGCCCCGAGGCCGGGCTGCTTCGCTTACGCAAGGACCTCGAGCTATTCGCGAATCTTAGGCCAGCCATCTGCTATCCCGCGCTTGCCGACGCCTCATCGCTCAAGCGCGAGCTGGTCGAGGGCCTCGACATCATGATCGTGCGTGAGCTGACGGGCGGCGTCTATTTCGGCGAGCCCAAGACCATCGTCGATCTCGGGGGCGGCCAGAAGCGCGCCATCGACACCCAAGTCTACGACACCTACGAGATCGAGCGCATCGCCGCCGTCGCCTTCGAGCTTGCGCGCAAGCGCAGGAACCTCGTGCACTCTGCCGAGAAGCGCAACGTGATGAAGACAGGCGTATTGTGGAACGAGGTGGTCACGCGTCTGCACAAGGAGCGCTACGCCGACGTTAAGCTCCAGCACATCCTCGCCGATAATTGCGCCATGCAGCTCGTGCGCGCGCCGAAGCAGTTCGACGTGATCGTCACCGACAATCTGTTCGGCGACGTTCTGTCCGACGAGGCGGCGATGGCCACGGGCTCTCTCGGCATGCTGCCCTCCGCCTCGCTCGGCGCGGCCGACGCCAACGGGCGCCGCCGTGCGCTCTACGAGCCGGTGCACGGCTCGGCGCCGGACATCGCCGGCAAGGGCGTCGCCAATCCGATCGCCACCATCGCGAGCTTCGCCATGTGCCTGCGTTATTCCTTCGACATGGCCGACACCGCCGACAGGATCGAGCGCGCGATCGCTTCGGTGCTCGATCAGGGCTACCGCACCGGCGACATCAAGCAGGAGGGCTGCCGCACCGTGGGCACCCGCGAGATGGGCGAGGCCATCCTCACCGCGCTCGGCGCTTAGGTTAGCGCCGTCTCCCGCTAGAATTCGGCCTCGATGTCGAATTTGAAGGTGACGTCCGACGTCGCGTCGGATAGTCCGAACAACGCGCCGGCGGCGAGGTCCCATTCAACTCCCTCTGGGCGCTCGGCGCGTTCCGGGCTGCGCGCATCTTCCTCGCTCTCTTTCTCGCCCAGCTCCCAATACACCACGGGACCGACGCGGTGCAGCTGCTCATCGAAGGACCCCGCATGCGCCAGGTCCTCGATCTCGCTGAAGCCCTCGATGCCTACGGCGAGGTGCTCGGTGAACTCCCGCTTCACCTGCCAATTCAATTGGAACTCGAGCGAATCGATCTCGACGTTGTTCCCGACCTGCCCGACGAAGAAGGTATTGATCATCGCCGAGTTGCGGCCGCTCACCCATTTCGCCAGCGGACCGAACTGAATTTCGTCGGGCGAATGATCCTGAAGCCCAAGCTCGTAGATCGCGCGGAAGCCAAGTCCCACGCCGTCACCCTCCTCGCGCTCGATGATCTCATATTGGCCGCCAAGCTCGAATTGCTGGGCCTTCAGGTCGCCCCCGATCTCCTGATCGAAGAAGCCCTCGACGATCCCCTCCCATTTGTCGGTGAACCCGTACTTGGCCTCGACTTCATGGGATTGCCTTAGACGCTCGTCTTCGCCAGGTCCGCTAAAGACGGCTCCATGCTCCTCGAGCTCGGTCTCGCCCTTGTCCACGTCGGGCGAGCGCACATAGAACTGGGCGCTCGCGGGCGTGCCCCCGAGCGCGAGCAGAAAACAAGCGATGCCAAGACAGATGACGAGCCGCCAAGGCGCGATGGCATGACAAAAGCGCATAGGCAGCGCCTCCCCCCAATCTGCAACCGCCTTAAGGAGCCTAGCGGACCCGTCACATGAGCGTCGTGAAAAGTTCTCAGCCCGGACCATGAACGCCATTCAACATGCGATGCAGCATCTCTAGACACCCGCTCAGGCCAAGGACGATACTCCGCGCCTCCATTGGCGATGTGGCGCCGTTCTTAGGGAGGACATGACGATGCAGGGAACGGCCCCGCTTGCCGCAGCGCTCATGGTCTTCGCGGCGACTCTGAGCACGGTCGCGGCCGAGGAGTCCGGCACGGGCGCGGCGCAGCCGAGTGAAGCCGCGCCCCCTGCAGTTGCGCCGGCGCCAAGAGCAGCGGCCCAACCCGAGACCACACCCCTCACCGATGCCGACAAGCGCGAGCTGACGCCCGAGGAAAAGGCGGAGAAGGAGGCGCGCAAGGCCTGCAAGAAGACGATCTGCGACATCCTCGCCACGCGCGATCCGAACGGCGAGGACGTGTCGTGCGACATCACCAAGACCTGGCGCGAGGAGGACATCGTCAAGATGCTTGGCGGCAAGATCGACTGGCCGTGGGGCAAGGCGGTGTGCCGGTCGAAGCTCGAGATCAAGCGCGCCGCGCTCGCCAAGGCGATGAGCCAGCCAGAGTACGAGGTCGCGCTCGATCCGCAAAGGGTGAGCTGCACGCTCGCCAAGAAGGACGGCGGCGAACCCTACGCAATCACGGTCACACTCGCACCCAAAGTTGCCTTCAAGGACGGCAAGGCGACCGAGGCCAGGATGAACTGGGGCGAGGCGTCGGCGCCGCTCCTGATCTATCCGCTCGTCTATGCCGGCACCGGGCTCGATAACCAGGCGAACGTGCTCGGGCCCGAAGTGGTGCGCATGGTGAACGCGTTCACCGCGCGGAAATGCGCCGAGGT